>JBJFHK010000118.1:0-13025 GCA_051893535.1 Eubacterium sp.
CGCCGGCAGGTCTTAAGATGAGTGCTCCGGCGATCATCATGATACCAAATACGATACCAAACAGGCGGAAGGTTGTCCGCCAGCCGAGGGCAGAAATCATGGACGCTCCTGCTGTTCCAAGCAGCATGCCGCCGAAGCCGAAGCCCATCAGGGAAATTCCGGAAATCAGGCCCTGTTTGTCCGGGAACCATTTTACGACGGTGCTGATCACTGTGTTATAGCCGAGTCCCACGCCGAAACCGCAGAGTCCGCCATAGGTCAGATAAATTCCGGCAAGGCTGTGAATCGTCGACGCGCTGAGGAATCCTGCAGCCAGAAAGGCCGCGCAGAGGATCATGGTCAGTTTTACCCTGCTCTTCCGATTGATGATGCCGGAAACCAGGCCGCCCAGACAGAACATCATCATGGAAATGGAAAATGTGACCGACAGCTGCGCGCTGTTCCAGCCGAATTCTTTTGCCAGCGGAACGCGGAAAACCGACCAGGCGTAAATCAGTCCCAGAAAGAGGAGCAGTACGACTCCGGTAATCAGGTAAAGCCACCTTTTCTTCATATCTTTGTTGTAATTTTCTGTAATATTCACTCTTTTACCTCCCATTGAGGGCTTATAATTCCCTCTGACTGCTGGCGGAAACGGGCCGGAACTTCCTGCGGATAAGCCCGCAGTCCTGACACTACACTGCAGGCATTTCCCCGAGATGTTCACTGCCCGGCTTTCTGCGGGCATTCCGGGATCCATGCTCCATCTGCCCTGCAGTTAACAGAAAAGAGTCTCCATCTCCGGAGAACTCTTTTCCATCACTTGTGTAATCTCATTATAACTATACAAGGCTATTATTTCCAGAACTTTATTAACGTTTGTGTATGTATACATTATCGTTTGTTGGAAGGTCTCCAGATTTTCTGCTCTTCTGCGGCAGCGATCAGTTCGTCTCTGACTTCCGGATGGGCGATGGCGATCAGGCGCTCGGCGCGCTCCCAGGTGCTGTGTCCCTGCAGCTGCGCGATTCCGTACTCGGTCACAATGATCGGCGCCTGTGTACGCGGTGTGGTGATCACGTTTCCGCCTGTGAACTTCGGGATAATATTGGAGTGCTTCTTCCCGTTCTTATCAGTAAATACGGATGGAAGGGTCAGAAAGGCTTTTCCGCCTTTTGACCGGTATGCGCCGGTGACGAAGTCCAGCTGGCCGCCGGTTCCGCTGATCTGGCGTGTTCCGACTGTTTCTGAGCAGACCTGTCCGTAGAGATCGACGTTGATGCATCCGTTGATGGACACGAAATTATCGATGGACGCAATGGTTTCCGGTTTATTGACAAAAGCCATCGGGGCAGAGAGGATATCAATATTCTGATTCAGAAAATCATACAGATCCCGGGAGCCGTTGCAGATGGAAAATACACCTTTGCCCCGCAGAAGTGTCTTTTTCTTATTGGTGATCTTCCCTGCCTGATAGAGTTTCAGATAGCCGTCGCTCATCAGCTCTGTGTGCATGCCCAGGTCTTTCAGATCGGACTCGGCGATCAGTGTTCCCAGGGCATTCGGCATTCCGCCGATACCCAGCTGCAGGGTAATTCCGTCATGCAGGAAGGGCAGAATCTGAGCAGCAATCTTCTTATCAATCTCTGTCGGTGCAGGGCTTCCGACGGTGGCAATATGACTTTTACTCTCAACGATCATATCGACATCAGCCACGTTAATATGGTCGTTTTCCATGCCGTAAACATACGGCATCTCCGGGTTGACCTCAACGATAATCGTCTTTGCCGCGTCCAGCATCTCCTGCATGCAGCAGTTGGTCAGTCCGAAGCTGAAGTTTCCGAAACGATCCATCGGGGATACGGTAATCATGGCGACATCAACCGGGGCGAATCCGTTCTGGTAATAGGATCCGCAGTCCCGGAAGAGCATCGGCATATGATAGGCACGGCCCTGATCCACGTAGTGGCGGTCGATGCCCGAGCAGTGCCAGAGGTTGTAGGTAAAGGCCTTCTGCTCTGGATCCTGCTCGACCACCTGAACCGGCTGCATGGAGATCGCATTTCTCACCTTGACGTCAGTCAGTTCGTCTTTTCTTTCTGCAAGGGCGGCATCCAGATCTGTCGGGAAAGAACAGGTCTGGCTGTAATCTACCCAGTCGCCGCTTTTTACGCACTTGACTGCCTCTTCAGCTGTGCGCAGTTTTTCCTGATAAATATTCTGAATGTCCATACCCATGACTATTTCTCCTGTTCTCTTGCAGCCTGTCCGATTTTCAGTCCTTTTTCAAAGGCTTCGTTATTCAGCGGAACCAGCTGCGGTCTCTTGGCGCCGATCTTATGCTCGATCGCATGAAGAATAACGTCCTTGGAAATAACCTGTGTATATCCGACATAAACACCCAGCATGATGATGTTCAGCACCTTGGAATTTCCCATTTCCAGAGACATTTCCGTAACCGGTGCTTCTACGATATGGATATCATCTCTGTCCGGACGGGATTTTACGATGGATGTGTTCAGGAACAGGGTACCGCCCTTCTTCAGCTTTCCAATGAACTTTTCCAGCGAAGCATCATTGAAAATAACGAGGTCATCGACCTGATCCATAACCGGTGCGCCGATTTCATCATCAGAAATCGCGACGTAGCAGTTGGCTGTGCCTCCACGCATCTCTGCACCGTAAGACGGGAAATAGGTAACTTTCTTATCCGTTGCATCCGTTGTTCCCTGTGCCAGCAGAGTTCCGAACATCATGACTCCCTGTCCGCCAAATCCGGCGGCAATCAAATCTCTTTCCATTACTCTGCCTCCTTTTCTTCTTTTGATCTGTCCCTGTAAACACCCAGCGGATATTCCTTCAGCATGTCATTCTGCAGGAAATCCAGCGCTTTCAGTGCACTGAGTCCCCAGTTGGTCGGACATGATGTGACGATCTCGACCATGGAAAAGCCTTTTCCGTCAATCTGATTCTGGAATGCCTTCTTGATTGCTGCCTTTGTCTTTCTGACATGAGCCGGATCGATGCAGGTTGTACGCTCCAGATAATACGGTCCTGTAAGCTGATTCAGGATTTCGCACATATGCATCGGATAGCCCTGGCCCTTTTCCGGATCTCTTCCGCCCGGTGTGGTTGTGGACTTCATGCCCAGAAGTGTTGTCGGAGCCATCTGGCCTCCAGTCATGCCGTAAATTCCGTTGTTGATGAAAATAACGGTGATGTTCTCATTACGGTTAGCGGCGTGCATGGTCTCTGCAAGTCCGATGGACGCCAGATCTCCATCACCCTGGTATGTATATACAATAGAATCCGGATTGGAACGCTTCATTCCGGTTGCCATGGCGCAGGCTCTTCCATGCGGAGAAATTGCTGTATCGTAGGAAACGTAATTCTGTCCCAGTCCGCAGCAGCCGACTCCTTCTGCACGGACAAGTCTGTCCATGATTCCCAGTTCTTCTGCAGCCTCACCGATCAGCTTATGGACGGTGCCGTGCATGCAGCCCGGGCAGAAACCGGATACTACGTTCTCCTGAATACCCTTTGTTCTTGCGTAAACTTTCTTCATCATGTCTACAGCACCTCCTTAACCAATGCGTGAGCTTCTTCCAGAACCTTCTCCTTGGTCATGATCTGTCCGCCGGAACGCAGGCACTCATGAATCGGAAGTCTGTCCTGTACGGCGTATTCTACATCCCATTTCATCTGAGCCGGGATGGACATTTCTACATCCAGAATGCCCTTTACACGGCTGTAGTCCAGGTTCTTGAAGACGTCATACGGGAAAGGGGAAACAGTAATCGGACGGATCAGTCCGGCCTTGATGCCCTCCGCACGCAGATCCTTTACGGCTGCCTTGGAGATTCTGGCCGAAATGCCGTAGCTTGCCAGAATGATCTCTGCATCGTCGGTCATGTATTCTTCGCAGCGGATGTCCTTATACCATGTCTTATACATCTCTGCCGCCTCAATGTTGCGGATTTCCTGTCCGCCGCCGACTCCGCCTGGCTTGCCGAGTTTTCTGTCGGTGATCGGATGGCCGATGATGGCTTTCTCATAGTACTTTGCCTTCAGCGCGGCAACTTCTTCATCGCTCTTCATCTCTGGAAGGACGACCGGCTCCATCATGGTTCCGAGGACTCCGTCTGCAAGGATCATAACCGGGTTGTCGTCACGCTCTGCCAGGTCGAATGCTTCGTAAACCATGTCTACGCATTCCTGAACCGTGGATGGTGCCAGCACGATCATGCGGAATCCGCCGTTTCCGGATGCCTTGGTTGCCTGCAGATAGTCCTGCTGTGCCGGCTGGATGGCTCCGATTCCCGGGCCTCCTCTTACGACGTTGACGACAACTGCCGGAATTCTGGCAGATGCCATAAAAGAAATTCCCTCACTGTACAGGCTGATTCCTGTGCTGGAGGAAGAACTCATGGAACGTGTTCCCGTCTGCGCGGATCCGTACAGCATGTTTACGGACGCAACCTCACTCTCGCCCTGAACAAAATTTCCGCCGACTTCCGGTAGTCTTCTCGCAAAATATTCCGGAATTTCGTTCTGCGGAGTAATCGGATATCCTGCGAAGAAACGGCAGCCAGCCCGAACGGCGGATTCTGCAATGGCTTCGCAGCCTTTCATGAATATTCTTGCCATGATTATGCCCCTCTCTTAGTTTTCTTCTCTGTATACTTCAATTGCCGCATCCGGACATACAATTCCGCACTGCGCACAGCCGATGCAGTCTTCCGGACGTGCCGCCACAGCGTAAAGATAGCCCTTGCTGTTTACTTCATGACCGAGTTCCAGTACATTTTTCGGACAGTATTTCACACAATAGCCGCAGCTCTTGCAGCTCTCGATCCGGATTTCGACCTTGCCTTTTGCCATTTTCCAAGCCTCCTCGTCTCACACATTGAAGATTGTTCATCCTTCCGGACGTTTTTATCCATTGGATATCATTAATGATCCGCCGCTTCCTTATCCCAGTCATAAGTCATCATCAGGGACATCGGGAAAACCGGAAGATCACTCTGTTTCACCAGCTGATCCGCGCATTCAGACCGGACAGCCAGGAAAGATACCGGAAGAAGACTGCCGATCATTTCTTCTGATTTCTCAGCGCCTTCCAGAATTTCTTCCGCTGTTGTGGTCCTTCCCAGATTCGGATTAAAGATAACCGATGTGTTCTCCAGCCCGATTCTGGCCGCGCGGTAAATCATGGTCATGGTCTGGTCAATCTCTCCGATCTCTCCTGACCATGGACGATACACATTCAGCATGAAGAACACCTGCGTGCCCGGCTGACTCAGCCATCCGGAGTACTCTCCGACCAGTCTGGAACCAGTATCATTTCCGCCCACATCCAGAATCGCCACGGCGTCCGGATTGGCCAGTTTTTCATTTACTCCTCCCGTTGATGTCGGTGCGTCCTGAAACTGCTCTTCATAATGAAAGACGATATCCTCAGCTTCAAGCTTTCTTCGGACATCCCTTGAGCGGAACAGGGGTTTCGTCTGATCCAGATCGAAGAAATGCACTTCCTTATCGGTCATCTCTTTTACCTTCAGGGCAAAATTCAAAGCCGTCTCGGATTTCCCGCATCCGGCTTCACCAAGGAAGATAAAATTGTTTCTGCTCTCCAGCATCTGCTGAATTGTCTCCTCTGCTCTCAAACTGCTCTCCTTTCTTTCATTTTGGAATGTTATCTAACTTTTTTTCTGTTTTCGAGCTCATTATATCCCTATATAGAACACGTGTCAAACTTATTTTCAGATCATTATACTTTTTGTTTTTCCCGACTTTTATGATAAAATGGGTGTCAGAAAGACACGTTGAACGTCAGCATCTGACTTTTTGTCAGATTGATTTTTGTCAGAAAGGAATATCTGAATGGAAAAAGATATCAAAGAAGTTCTGAGCGACGCCGCGGATGTGATTGCGGCGCAGTTCGGCCCGGACACGGAAGTTGTGGTCCATGACTTCACCAGAGACCTGGATCATACAATTGTTCATATCGTCAACGGCCACGTCACAGGCAGAAAGGTCGGCGACGGCCCGACGAAGTCGTTTCTGCGCGATCTGACGGAAAACAGCAATTTCCACAAGCATCCGCGCACCATTTCCCTCACCGATGACGGGCGCACGATCCGCTCTTCCACCGTCAATTACTGCAACGACGACGGCACCCTGGCCTATTCCATGTGCATCAACCAGGACATCACGAACCTGATTGCGCTGGAGCAGGCCATTCAGGGGATGACAAAAGACAAATATTTCGAAACTTCACTTCAGCAAGAGGCTGAAGATACTGGAACCATCTCCATTCAGGACGTCATGGAAAGCCTGATTTCAGAAGGTATCCGCAAGATCGGCATGCCGCCGGACCAGATGAACCGGGAAGCGAAAATCGCCTTTATCCGTTTCCTGAATGAACGCGGAGTGTTCAAAATCCAGAAATCCGGTCAGGAAGTCTGCTCACTGCTGAACATTTCAAAATTTACTTTATATAACTATATGGAAGAGGCAAAGAAGTAATGAACAGTCAGCAGATCAACTACTTTATGGCTGTGGCATCCAATCTGAGTTTTACCAAAACTTCGGAGGAGCTTTATGTTTCCCAGCCTGCCGTTTCCCGGCAGATTTCCATGCTGGAAAAGGAGCTCGGAGTGCGGCTGTTCAACCGCAGCAATCACCGGACGGAACTGACCGACGCAGGGAAACTGTACTATGAGTTTTTCAGCCAGTTGAAGGCGCAGCTGCGGAACATCCAGCAGAAAATCAGTCTGCTGGAGAACGGAATCCGGGAGCCGGTGCGGCTGGGCATCCTGGAGGGCTGGGATGTGGATGCTCTGCTGAGACCGCTTCTTCAATATTTTCAGGAGAAGCACCCGGATGCGGAACTTACCTTTAATCTCTATGAACTGAAAGAACTGAAGACGATGCTTCTGACCGGGGGCATCGATCTGGCGCTGACCCTGCGGAGTCAGCTTCTGAATACGGAAGAGATTCACTGCCTGGACTGCGCGTCGCCGCAGAAAATCCTGATCTGCGCAAACGACCATCCGGTTGTGAAGAATGCAGAAGATCCGGAGAAACTGACTCCGCGCGACTTCCGCAGCATCCCGTTTTTTGCGCCCTGGGAAAGCATAGAAGATGATATTTCCCGTGACATTCTGGGCTATCTGTCCCCATATGGATTTACTCCCCATCTTCAGTTCGTCCACAATTCAGACAGCCTCCACTGTGCCGTACGCTGCGGACAGGGCGCGGCCATCGTCAATACCTGGTCGACTGCCGCCCGCGACCCTTCCATCTTTTCTCTTTCTCTGGACATCCGGGACCACATCTGCCTGGCCTGGATGAAAGAATCGGAGAACCAGCACATTAAGGAAGCCGTGCGTGTTCTCTCTGAACTTATTCAGTCAGCAGAGTTATAAACTCTGCTGTAATGACTGCAGCACTGCCTGCCTAAGCATTCTGCGAGGGCAGGTTTTTCTTATATATAATCCTGACTCTGCCGTGTATAACCATTTGGTTATGTACTGTATGTCAGACAAGATATTATACATCCCCTGCACACTTTGATATTATAATAACAGGAAAACGCAGAGGACGTTCTCACGTACCAGGAAAGTTTCCGATGCATCAGAACAGCAATTGAATTATACTATTCAGGAGAGTACTATGCAGAAGAGTAGAAAACTTACGGCGGTCTATGCACTGATCATGGATCTGCCCCTCAGTATTGTGATTACGCTGATTGCGATCGGACTTGCACACAATTTCACTTTACAGATGTTTGTGATGAACAGTATTATCGCATATATTCTGACGTTTCTGATTAACATGTTTATTCCCGCCCCAAAATGGGGATCTGCCTTCGCGGTAAAACACGCACAGCCGGGAACATTCAAATTCGGCCTGCTGCTGAATATCATTGTGGCAGGAGTATTCGTCATCATTTTAGACATCGTCATGACCGGTATCGGTGTGCTCGGTTTTCAGCATCTGGGGATGAAGGTTTATTTCATTTCCGTGCTTGGGGGCTTCATTCCATGTTACCTTCCGACACTGATCATCGCCATGCTGTGGAACGGCCCGTCAGACAGAATGTCCAGGGCCATCTGCAGGGAGCCTGCGGCAGAAATTCTGGCATAAAAGCGGATACTATGCAGAACATTATGTATTTTTATTGGAGGATTTAAATGAAAGTATTAGGAATTTCCGGCGGAACGCCGAATGGAAACAACGACGCAATGTGCAGAGAAGCTCTGATGGGAGCGAAAGAAGCCGGCGCTGATGAACTTCAGTTCATCAACCTGAACAAGCTTCACATTGAGCACTGCACTGGATGCATCGCCTGCGTAGTCAGCCTGATGACCGGCAAGGGCGGAAAATGCGTCCTGAAGGATGACTTCGACTGGCTCAGAGACAAGATGATGGATGCAGATGCCATCGTCTTCTCCATTCCAATCTTCGAAAAAGGCGCATCCGGCCTCTTCCACACACTCATGGACCGCATGGGACCGAGAAACGACACAGCAATGATGAAAGTCGGTACAGAAATCGCCGAGAAGACCGGCGGCACAGCTCCGGACCAGAGAATGCTGAAACCGAAGACCGTTGCTTACATCGGCGTCGGCGGCTCCGACTGGTCCACCAGAATCGAATGCGACTTCAGAAATCAGGCCCTCACTCCGATGTGGAAAATCGTAGACACCGCCGTATTTTCCTGGTCCAAATCCATCGTCATGGACGACGAAAAAGTTGCCCGCGCGCATGAAGTCGGATACAATCTCGTAAAAGAAACCCTGAAGGGATATGAAGAAGCGCAGTATGTCGGTGATCCGGGCGTATGTCCGCACTGCCACAACCGCAACTTCTACCTGAACGACGACGCATCCAAAGCTGTCTGCTGCGCCTGCGGCCTCGAGGGAGAAATCAAAGTCGTTGACGGAAAAATCAAATTCGTCTTCGATCCTGCCGATGAACACAAGGCCCACGACACCCTGTCCGGCAAGTTCATCCACGCCGACGACATTAAAGAAAACGAAGGAAAGCTGAAGGACTTCAAGTCCGATCCGGAATTCAAGGCCCGCAAGAAGGCCTACAACGACTTCATCCAGCCGCTTGTTCCAGAAAGATAATCCTTTTTAAAACCATACCGCCGGCACCGGAAACCCCAGTTTTCCGCGTTCCGGCGCCTTTTCATACCCGTCCCTGTTTTCACCAGGCAGCCTGACAGACAAAAAACAATCCGCAAGGAAGAAAGGAACTATATATATGAAAAAACCAGATTTTTACCCTGTAAGAAGCATCATCTACGTCGACCTCGCCCATGAGGACTACCGCATCAAGCTGGAAAACTGGCTCTACCGCTACCACATTCCGGACAGTATTTCCCAGTTCGGCCCCTACGTTTCCAAATACGCATTCTATCAGGCCCTGCCGACTCCTCCGGGCGGCGACCGCTTCGGCACTGTCCGCATGCAGATGACGGAGCACTACTGGCTGGCCAACCCGAACGATCTGCGAGAATTCACCCATCACAAGGCCCTGACCGAATATTTCCCGAAGGATGTCCTCATCTGGCAGAATAATCTCCCGGATACCGGCCATTCCCATAATATCGTCAAGGCAGAAGAAGAAAACCTGGAAGGAGACGATGCCCGTTCTGTAAAGGGAAATGAAGCCCTTGGCACGGTGCCTTTTGTCTTCGCATTCATCCCGGTCTGGTGGGAAGACGACTTCAAGGGTGAAGGCCGCACAGTGGAGGACGGCCCGAATTACCGCTGGCAGTTCATGGTCCGCTATCCGGAAGGCGTATCCAGAGAGGAAGGCGACCGCTGGCTGAAGGAAGAGTTCATTCCGGCATTCACCGCCCAGGATGAAGTCACCCGCTGCCTGTCCAGCCGCATCATGAAGGAAGTCAACAACTGCGACTTCGACCGCATCGTGGAAATGTGGTTCCCTTGCCAGACCGCCTGGGTTACCGCCGTGCAGAAGGCCGCAGAAACCGTGAAAAAGCCGGACTGGGCTGAGACTGAGGATTTCCCTTATCTGAAGAAATCCTACGGATTTATCGGCATCTTCCTGTCCGACATCGCACGCTCCGACAACATGACCCAGTACCACGGCTACATCACCATGCGTTAAGGATGCAGGGCAAAATGAAATCATCAAGGAAAGACATTTTATCTCTCGCCTTCCTGGTTGCTCTGCTTCCGCCGGCCTGGGCCGTCCTTGCACCGCACCTGAATATCTCCGTCGGACCGACTGCCCTGATCTGCGCCGGTATCTACGCCGCCAATGGAAATAAACTGAGCGACGCCCTGAAAATTTCTCTCGGCTATCTCGCAGGCGACCTCTGGGCCCTGCTCAGCGCAGTCATCACTGCCTCTTCCGCCGCAGAGAAAACCGGACCCTCTCTGCTCTTATTCCTGACCCTCTTCGTCATGGGATTTCTGGCCGTCATCATCTCCCAGAGCCTGCCGAAAGTCTTCTATCTTCCGGCCTGGCTCAGCGGATGGGCCATCGGGATGCTGACTCTGAATCTGGCCCGCGGCGCCTCTGTACTGAGCCTGACTATCCAGACCGGAACAGCCATGCTCGTGGGCGTTTTCTACGTCGGCGCACTGGTGGACAAGCTGCAGAAAGTCATGGCCGGAAAAGAGTCGTAGACAGCAGAACTTTTCAGGAGTACCGTAATAATAGTGACAAAAGCAATTGGGACAAGAGATTACAGAAAGGATATGAAAATGAGTCGAAGAACAGAAATGCTGATGAAAAATATGGAATACATCGGCTACACAGATCTGAACAAAAAACCGGGATTCCAGATGGCCATGTATAAAAGCCCGGAAGGAAAATATTACATCTATACTGCCTGCTTCCGGGACAACGGATTCAACATCGTCGATGTAACTGACCCGGAAAATCCGACATCCACATGGGTGGAAGGCGACTGGATCGGAGAAATCCACGATGGACAGAGCCTCGCAAAGATCCAGGCCGCTGACGGAAAACTGCTCTGCTTCTATGGCGGAACCATGCGCGTTCTGCACGGAACTCACGAAGTTCCGTACTGGGGAGGCATGAAAATCTACGACATCAAAACGGATCCGATGCACCCGAAATTCCTCGGGCAGTTTGAATGTGAAGACGGTCCTGGCGCTCACCGCTCCTTTTACAATGGCGGTGACTACGTCTACGTCCTCGGAAGCAAGCGCAATTTCATCGGCTACATCCTCCGAATCGTCGACATTTCTGATCCGACGCACCCGGTAGAAGCCGGAAGCTGGTGGGCAGACGGCCAGTACATCGGAAACAAAAAAGCATCCGAAATTCCGGAAGTCGGAACGGAGCCCTTCATGAAACTTCCAAACGGCCACGCCGTCACCGTAAAGAACGACATCGCCTACGCCGCCTTCCCGAACGTCGGCTTCTGCCTGATCGATGTAAAGGACAAAACCCGTCCGCATCTGATCGGAAATATTCCTCTGAACCCGCCTTTTGCCAACGGCCAGTCCGGCGCTGCCGTCCACACTGCCATGCCTCTCGGCGACCGCCCGTTCGCCATCGTAACGACAGAAGGCGAACGCCCGTGGTACTTCGACCCGAACCGTGAAACCGGCATGTTCCACAAAATCACCAGCCAGCCGATGAATATCATCGGAATGGTGGAAACCAGCGACATGGAAAACCCGAGCCTGATCTCCATCTTCCCATATCCGGAAGTTCCGGAAGGCTATAAAAAATGCCACGGCGATAATTTCAACATCATCGACGGACAGCGCGTCGTCTTCGGCCCTCACAACATGTTCGACGCCTTCGGCCAGGACTGCTATGAAAACAGAGACGACCGCGTCTACAACTGCCACTTCCAGGCCGGCCTCCGCGTCTACGATGTCAGCGACCCGTTCGTTCCAAAAGAAATCGCCTACTTCATGCCGCCGGACCCAGAGAAAGCCTGGTTCGACATCGAAGACGGCACCCTCTTCCCGGGCCCGCACGTCGGAATCGCCGAAGACTGCCTGGTCGACGACCGCGGATACATCTATGTAGATACCTATCAGGATGGCATGTATATCGTGAGGTGCACGGTGTAAGGGGCAGATATCAGCTGATTTTATTAACCAAATTCAATATAATAACTGCATTCCCAATGATAAACGCTGACAGAGCCTCTCGAAAGGCCGACGGTGCAACAGGAGTCGAACGAAAGAAATCAGGAGTGTTCTGACGCACTGTATGCGTTAATGTTTGCGTCAGAACCCCGGATTTCTCGGACGATCTCCGTAGTTGCAGCCGGCCTGAAGAGCAGCTCTGGAATGCGTTTATGATAAGGGAATGCAGTTATATTTTTGTGTTTATAAAAGCTGATATCTGCTTTATATTATGTGACTGCGGCTGCAGCCTTTCGAGATGTTCTGTCGGCGGCTATATGTGGAAATGTATTTTATTATCTGGTTTCATAAGGTATATATTTTCTTTCCTCAATACACTCTGCACAAGGCGGCAGGCATCTGAATTTACTGTATTTAAGTTTCTGCTGACCGATGAGCAGCAAATAGCCTGAAAATCATCAACACACTATTTTTTACCCATCTATATACCCTCTCCTTCCATTGCTGCTCTAATGCATTCCAAAATAATCCCATCTTTATCTCTATTTTTATGTAGGATTCAATTTTTTAATTGATCTGTACAAAATAAAAAAATTCATTAGGTAGAAATCATCAAAAATCGCATTCTATACAAAATTATTTATGCGGATTCTGCCCTGCAGACTCAATATGCCGCTACAATAAATATATATTCACAATTATTGATATATATTTAACCAATTGGATCTAATATACCTCTTTCGATTGGAAGTTTTATCTCTGTATTCTGCTTTTACATTGTTCCTCAGAGTGCAGGTAACCCATAGCCCCATCCGTCAGCAGATTATTCTGTAATTTAATGCAGTCTATTTACAACCATATCTGTGGGTTTTAGTAAGCGGCAAATAGCACGTGTCTTGACTAGAAAAGCCACCGTCGTTCCGGTGG
>JBJFHK010000119.1:0-12906 GCA_051893535.1 Eubacterium sp.
GAGTCCAGAAGGGCATAGGTGCGGCGGTCTCTTTTTTTGTATGGATGGCCGAGAAAAGTATGATTGGGAGCACACCCGGGCGCACACCTCATACTTCATTTTCCTCCGTTTTATCCTTGTCTCTGAAAATTCAGATGCAGATTTTTGCAAGTAAAAAGCCCCTGGAACGTTGGAATTCCAAAGGCTTTTTTACTTGAGTGAACAGTCACTCGTTGAAGAAGTATGTAAATGAGGTGAACACTTTTTCAGCGCCGTCTTGCGGCGTTTACACTGGAGAGGAAGATGACATTGTTCATGGACTCTGCATCTTTCTTCTGCGCTGTGTAATCGGATGTGGTGTTCAGTTTCTTCCAGCGGCTTTTCCTCTCTGACGGAAACTGAATAACCTGATGATCGTCTTTCTCCTGTCCGGTGAACCTGCAGACGCAGGCATAAACTAATGCGGCAAATACCACAAGACCAAGTGCAAGAAGCGGCATCATATGCAACACATCCTTTCTGCTTATTAATCTGAAACCCCTTGTTTGATGTCCCTTTTGTTTATCTTCGATTATATTATATTCGAAAGTTAATAAAATATCCAGTGCTTTTTGTGTTTTAACAACAAAAACTTTCTTATGTTGAAGTGCTAAAGCGTGATAATTTTATTTTTAACACAGCGGAATAAATATTGCTCTGAGTAACATACAATAGAATGATTATTGCATTTTACATATATTAGTGTTTTACAATTATTATATGATATTGTGAAATAATGTTCATTTTCTTGCGCATGACTTTTGTCCGAAGAAGGAGAAAGGAAATTAAGCTCTGCTCTGTATGGAAAGGCAGGATGAAAGAAAAAGATGCGTGAATATTCAGGGATACGCCGGCTGCTGCGGGACTGGAAAAGCCTTGCATTTCAAGGCAGGCGGGCTTCTGATTTCTTGACACTATACAGGTAAAAATATATAATAAAGAGCGACGAATTTTATCGTTAGATCATAAAACAGGCCTGGCTGCAGCAGCAGTTCGGGAATTTCAATAGAGATGTCCGTTAAGGTCTGGAAAGGAAGATTGGAATATGTTTGAAAAGCTTTCAGATCAGCCGGTGGCTGAGGTTCAGAAGAAGCAGGTGCAGGAATGGGAGGATGAAGACCTCCTGAACCGCCGTGTCAAGGAGAGAGAAGACGCAGAGCCGTTCATTTTCTATGAGGGGCCTCCGACAGCAAACGGCAAGCCGGGCATTCACCATATGATGGCCCGCACCCTGAAGGACTCCATTACCAGATATAAGGTGATGAAGGGATTCAAGGTTAAGCCGAAGGCAGGCTGGGACACGCACGGACTGCCTGTTGAGATTCAGGTTGAGAAAGACCTGGGCATGAGCGGAAAGCAGGATATTGAGAAATACGGAATCAAGGAGTTCTGCGAGAAGTGCCGCCAGTCGGTATTCACCTTCACAGACATGTGGGGAGATATGAGCCGCCGCATGGGATTCCTCGCTGACCTGGAGCATCCGTATATTACTTTGGATAATAACTACGTAGAGTCTGTCTGGTGGATCATTCATGAGTTCTTCAAGGCCGGAATGATTTACGAGGGACACAAGGTTCAGCCGTACTGCCCGCGCTGCGGAACAGGACTGGCTTCTCATGAGGTTGCGCAGGGCTATAAGGAAGTTGCGGTTACGACTCTGACCGTAAAGTTCAAGCGTGTCGGATATGATAAGGATTACTTCCTTGCATGGACGACGACAGCATGGACCCTGGCTGCCAACACACTCCTGACGGTTAACGCGAACGTTGACTATGTCAGAGCAGAGATGCTGGAAGGCGATGAGAAGGGAAATATCTTCATCCTCGCCAAAGAGTGCGCAGACAAGGTATTAGGAGAAGGCAAGTACAAGGTCCTGGAAGAGATGAAGGGAAAAGACCTCGAGTACGAGAAGTATGAGAAGCTCATGCCTTGGAACGAGCTGGATCCGGAGAAGGACAAGGCCTTCTTCGTTACCTGCGATGATTACGTAACAACAACTGACGGAACAGGAATCGTACATTCCGCTCCGGCATTTGGTGAAGACGACTATAACGTTGGAAAGAAGTACGGCACTCCGGTTTACGAACCGGTTGACGAGAGAGGCCGTTACACAACGACACCTTGGAAGGGTCATTTTATCATGGAAGAGGGTCTGGACATCGAGATCCTGAAGTGGCTCGCTAAGGAAGGCAAGCTGTTTGCTCATCAGAAGATCCACCATGATTATCCGCACTGTTGGAGATGCGGAACACCGCTGGTTTACTACGCTAAGCCGGGCTGGTACATCAGAATGAGTGACCTGAGAGATGAGCTGGTTGCCAACAACAAGACCGTTAACTGGTTCCCGCCATTCGTCGGTGAGGGACGTTTCGGAAACTGGCTGGCAGATGTCAGAGACTGGAATATTTCTCGTCAGAGATACTGGGGAACACCGATTCCGATCTGGAGATGCGAGTGCGGTCATCTGGAGTGCGTAGGCAGCAGAGAAGAGCTGGCTGAAAAGGCCATCGAGGACGTTGATCCGAAGAATGTCGAGCTGCACCGTCCGTACGTAGACGACATTCACATGAAGTGCCCGAAGTGCGGAAAGACCATGACCAGAATTCCGGAGGTTATGGACTGCTGGTTCGACAGTGGTTCCATGCCGTATGCACAGTGGCATTACCCATTTGAGAATAAGGAAGTGTTCGAGCAGAATTTCCCGGCAGATTTCATCTGCGAGGGAATCGACCAGACCAGAGGCTGGTTCTATTCTCTGATGGCAATTTCCACCTTCCTGATGCACAAGGCACCATATAAGAATGTTCTGGTCAGTGATCTGATCCTGGACAAGAACGGAAAGAAGATGTCCAAGTCCAAGGGCAACACGGTTAACCCGTTTGAGATGATGGATAAGTACGGTGCTGACGCGACACGCTGGTACATGATGAGTGTATCTCCGGCATGGACACCGACAAAGTTCGATGAGGAAGGTCTGAAGGAGACGGTAAGCAAGTTCTTCGGAACTCTGAAGAACATTTACAACTTCTTCATTTTGTATGCAAACCAGGATAACGTTGATCCGACAAAGGACATCGTTGATCCGAAGAAGCGTCCGGAAATTGACCGCTGGATTCTGTCCAAGTACAACAAGCTGGTCCGCGAGGTCACACAGGATATGGATGAATACAACCATATGAAGACTGTCCGCGCAATCCAGAGCTTTGTTGTTGACGACTTCTCCAACTGGTACATCAGAAGAACCCGCCGCCGTTTCTACGCGTCCGGCATGGATGACGACAAGAGAGCCGTTTACCAGACAACCTATGAGGTACTCCTGGGAATCGTAAAGATGATGGCTCCGATCGCTCCGTTCCTGTCTGATGAGATGTATCAGAAACTGATGAATGACAAGTCTCTGACGGTTCACACCGCTTACTTCCCAGAGTGCGATGAGTCTCTGATTGACGAGAATGCGGAGAAGAGAATGGATCTGGTCAAGACTCTGGCCGGACTCGGAAGAGGAATCCGTGAGAAGGAGAACATCAAGGTTCGTCAGCCGCTGGCTGAGATCCTGGTTGACGGAAAGTACAGAGATCTGATTTCCGACCTGGCTCCGATCCTGATGGAAGAACTGAATGTCAAGAAGGTTGTCTTTGCAGATGATCTGACGACTTACATGAACCTGACCCTGAAGCCGAACTTCAGAGTTGCAGGACCGGTTCTCGGAAAGAAGATCGGCGCCTTCGGAAAGGCTCTGGCAGGAGAAGATGCGACAGCATTCACGGCAAAGCTGGAAGAGGGTCCGGTTACCATGAAGCTGAACGGCGAAGACACAGAGATCCAGAAGGACTATGTTGATGTTCAGATTCACGCAAAGGAAGGATTCTCCGTAGCGATGGAGCAGAATATCTTCGTCATTCTGGATACAGAAGTCACTCCGGAACTGGAGGAAGAGGGACTTGCAAGAGAGGTCATCTCCAAGGTTCAGCAGCTGCGTAAGCAGAAGGACTTCGAGATGATGGATCACATCACCATCTATCTGGATGCGGACGAGCAGGTCAAGGCCGCTGTCGAAAAAGACAAAGCCCACATCTGCGAGGAGACTCTGGCAGACAGCATCGAGGAGAAGAAGGGACTTGAAGAAGTTGACATCAACGGACACAAGACCGGACTCGATGTAGAGAAGAAATAGAACTTAAGCATAGATACATTCTGCCGCGGAAATTTTTTCGCGGCAGTCTTTTAAAAGAGGCGCAGAAAAGCGCTTTGGAGAATAAAAATGAGAGACCTTAGAAACCTAACGGAAGCAGAGATGCAGGATCTGGCAAAAGAAGCAGGCCAGCCGGCATTCCGCGGCCGTCAGCTTTTTGGCTGGGTGTATAAGGGCAGAACAGACTTCCGGGAGATGACCAATCTTCCGGAAGTTTTTACTGCCTGGCTGGAGGAGAATGCAGAGCTGGACAGCCTGAAGCTTCTGGCCCATCAGCAATCAAAAACCGACGGCACACAGAAATTCCTGTACGGGCTGAAGGATGGAAATGCAGTGGAAACCGTGTTTATGAAGTATAAATACGGAAATACCGTGTGTGTCTCTTCACAGGCCGGCTGCCGGATGCACTGCGCTTTCTGCGCCTCCGGAATCAACGGGCTGGTGCGCAGCCTGACGGCAGGAGAGATCATTTCCCAGCTTCTGGATACAGAGCGGGAAACCGGGGAGAAAATCAGCAGAATTGTCGTCATGGGAACGGGAGAGCCCTTTGACAACTATGAGCAGATTTCCCGCTTTATCCGGATTCTGCATGAAAAAGACGGCCGCAACATGAGCAGCCGCAATATCACCGTATCCACCTGCGGACTGGTCCCGGGAATTCAGAAGTTCAGCGAGGATTTTCCACAGGTTAACCTGGCGGTGTCCCTTCATGCTCCGGTGAGCAGCTTAAGAGACGAGCTGATGCCGGTCAACCACAGTTACCCGCTGGAGGAACTGATCCCGGCCTGCCGCGCTTATACAGAAAAGACCGGGCGGAGGATCACCTTTGAGTATGCCCTGATTCGGGGAAAAAATGACACAGACGAGATGATCGGAAAGCTGATTCATCTGCTCAGGGGAATGCTCTGTCACGTCAATCTGATTCCTCTGAATGAGGTCAGCGAGACAGGACTTCTGACCTCCGGCAGGAAGAGGGCAGAGGAAATTCAGAAGCGGCTGGAAGAGTCCGGAATCCCGGCAACGGTGCGGCGTCAGCTCGGTGCTGATATCGACGGTGCCTGCGGCCAGCTCCGTCTGAAAGCGCAGAAGCAGTCGGATGAGAGCAGGGTAACTGTCAAATAAAGGTTATTTTCAGGAAATGTAAAATAACTCTTGTGGGAACAGGAAAATCAGTTATAATATAAATATAACGATATTTTCTAATAATTATGATTATTAGTCGGCGCCTTGCCAGGTAAATTTTGTCTGTGGATAGTCCCGCTTATAGGGGAAAAAATTAACAACAGTGCAGACAATTTTCTCCACAAGCCCCATCCGGTGAAATATTCATTGAATGGCGCCGGCCCGTAGTGTATAATATTTCTATATCTAAGACAGGAGGGATGGTTATGGTTAAAGTATTAGTCGGACACAAGGGAACAGGCAAGACCAAGATGATGGTTGACCTCGCGAATGAGCAGGCCGAGAAGGCGGACGGAACAGTCCTCTTCATTAATAAGAATGCCAGACTGACATACGATTTAAAGCACGAGATTCGTGTCGTAACGATGGAAGATTATCAGGGTGTTACAGACAGTGATGAATACATCGGATTCATCTACGGTATCATCAGTTCCGACCACGACATCGAGGCAATTTACATAGACAGCATTTTAAAGTTTGCGAACTTCTCCCTGGGAGATCTTCCGAAGTTCCTGGAGAGACTGGACAACATCTCCAAGCAGTATGGCATGGACTTCACGGTAAGCCTGTCTGCTGACAAGGAAGAGATGATCGGCGTTGATTTCTCCAAGTATGAGGTTTTGAATCAGTAGCGTCTCATCAGATGAATTATGAGGGAGCAGTGTATGCTCCCTTTTTTCATATGTCAGAGGCAGAAGAAAGGGGCAGGGAAGCAATGAACTGGGATGAACTGACGCTTGAGAATGTCCGGAATACCTACCGCTGTCACCAGCCGGTTTCCATGGGAAAACACCGGATTTACTCCGTTCTGGTGCCGCTGGTAAAGAAGGAGGACGGCTTGTATCTTCTCTATGAGCGCAGGAGCACACATATGAAGACGCAGCCCGGGGAGACCTGTTTTCCGGGAGGGCATCTGGAGGATCACGAAGATCCGATGGAGACGGCGCTTCGGGAAACGGAAGAAGAGATCGGCATTCCAAGAGGAAAGATTGAACTGGCAGGACCGGGAGATATTCTTTATGGAATCGCAAATTTCACGCTGTATACCTATATAGGAATTATTCAGGAAGAAGATCTTCAGCATCTGGTGCTTGAGAAAGACGAGGTGGAAGAAGTCTTTCTGATCCCGCTTCAGGCCTTTTCCGAGAACCCTCCGGAAAAGCATCTGGAGCAGGCAAAGCCGGTGATTCCTGAAGATTTTCCCTATGCCAGGGTCGGAATTGGAAAAGATTATCCCTGGAGAGTCGCAAAGTCTCCGATCTATATCTATGAAATTAATGGCCGCGTAATCTGGGGAATGACGGCGTTCATCACCAGAAATGTGCTGAAAACTCTGGCGGCGTCTGTGGATGGGCTGAACTTTGATGAAGAGGCGCAGAAGCAGAAAAAGTCCGTACAGAAGTAAATAACAGTAAGTGACAGGAGAAGCATTAGAATGAGCAGTCTGCTGAAAGATATTGCAAAAGTAATCGAGCGCGCAAAGGTGCAGGCGGCGAATGTCAAGCCGCAGGAATTCACACTGACGGAGGAAATCGGGCAGCACACGCAGAACCGCCTGTTCTGCGGAGATAATATCCATCTGATCAAGGCGATGACGATGGACCCGAAATGGAAGGGGAAGATTCAGATGATCTACCTGGATCCGCCGTTTTTCAGCAAGGCTGATTATGACGCGGTACTGAGCACTGACGGAGACAAGGTTAAACATCTGGCCTATAATGACCGCTGGAAGCACGGCATGTATGAGTATCTCCGCCAGCTGACCGCGCGGCTGATCCTGATGAAAGACCTTCTTTCTGATGAGGGCCTTCTCTTCTTGCATCTGGACTGGCATGCCGTTCACTATGCCAAGGTTGTGATGGATGAGATTTTTGGTGAGCAGAATTTTGTCAATGAGATTATCTGGACCTATAAATCCGGCGGGAGCACCAAACGCCGCTTTTCCAGAAAGCATGATAACATTCTGGTGTATTCCAAGACCAGCAAGTACATGTTCCATGCTCTTAAGGAGAAGTCTTACAACCGGGGATTCAAGCCATATCACTTTAAAGGAGTGCAGGAATACCGGGATGAAGTGGGATGGTACACCATGGTCAACATGAAAGATGTCTGGAATATCGACATGGTAGGAAGAACATCCGCAGAACGCACGGGCTATGCGACCCAGAAGCCGGAGGCGCTTCTGGAGCGGATCATCGACTGCTGCACCAATGAAAACGATATCTGCGCAGACTTTTTCTGCGGAAGCGGAACCCTTCCTGCAGTGGCTGTCCGGAAGGGCAGAAAGTTCGTGGCCTGCGACAATGGCGCCCTTGCCATTGAAAACACAATCGGAAGAATCGCCTCCCAGAGGGGCCGGCTGAAGGTCTACAGCACCAGGCCTCTGGAAGATGCCCTGGTAAAGTCCCTCCGCCCGAGGTTTGAGGCAGAACTCCATGCGGAAGTCCGGGACATTGTATCGAGTCCTCAGAAAATCCTGCAGATTTCTCTTGAAAACGTAAAGGAGCGGCGTCTGGAGCAGGAGATGAACGAGAAGTCCGCAGCCCAGGTCAGAAAAATCGAGAAGGAAAAGCCTCTTGATCTGGTGCAGGCCTGGAGCATCGACTATAACTTTGACGGCAAAGTCTTCCGTCCCAAGGAGATTTACCTGAGAAGAAACGGGAAACTGCAGACGACTTCCGAGAAAATGATCGATGCGCTGGAAGCACAGCATCTGGACCATATTGTGATTAAGATCGTCGATATTATGGGGAATGTAAGCTTTCAGAGACTGGAAGAAATTACCTTCTTCGACTGATGGGCTGATGTATACCGTGAATAAATATTAGTCTGTGAACATTAAAGAGAATAGACAGCCGGGAAAACAGCAGATTGATGTAAATCGCATCATTCTGCTGTTTTTATTATTCCCAGGGAAATAATCGCGAAAAAAACACAGAATACATATTGAATTTTTTTACGAAAAAGAGTATGATTACACCATTACAGAAACTATAGCAGAAAGAACATTAATGAGAGTTTAAGGAGGCGGTCAGATTGGCTTTCCATATCTTTATCGACGGTGCGCACGGCACCACGGGACTGAAGATCAGAGAGTATCTTGAAGATCGGGATGATATAGAAATTATTGAAATTGATGAGGCGAAGAGAAAGGATCTGGATGAGCGTGTGAAAATGACGCAGAAGGCAGATGTTTCCATTCTCTGCCTGCCGGACAGCGCATCTGAGGAACTGGCGAAAGCGGTGCCTTCCGGTGTCCGCCTGATCGACACATCTACAGCTCACCGGGTAAATCCGGACTGGGTCTACGGATTTGCCGAGCTTGAGAAGGGACAGAGAGAAAAGATCAGAAAGGCCGAGCGCGTGGCCAATCCGGGCTGCCATGCAACAGGTTTCATTTCTCTGGTCAAGCCTTTAGTTGCAGAAGGCGTCTGCGGAAGCGAGTATCCGTTTACTTCTTTCTGCGTAACCGGATATTCCGGCGGCGGAAAAAAGATGATTGCCCGTCACGAAGATCCAGACCGTCCGTCTTACCTGGTCAGCCCGGGACAGTACGGACTGACCCAGCAGCATAAGCATCTGCCGGAGATGATGAAGATGACAGGGATTTCCCTTGCGCCTTCCTTTTGTCCAATCGTCGGCGACTTTTACAGCGGCATGGTCATGACGGTTCCGCTTAGAAAAGAGCTGATGGAGAAGAAATACGGCGTGAAGGACCTGATCAGGATGTATCAGGACTACTATCAGGGCGAGAAGCTGATCACGGTCAATGAAGAGGTTCCGGATGACGGATTCATCCACAGCGACCTGAAGGCCGGAAAGAATTCACTGGAGATATTCGTCAGCGGAAACGATGAGCGTCCTCTGGTTATTTCCAGATTCGATAATCTGGGCAAGGGTGCGTCCGGAGCGGCAGTGCAGAACCTGAACATCATGCTGGGAATTGATGGGACAAAGGGTCTGCTGTAATACGAACAGATTTCAATCAGAAATTCAGATCAACAGAAATAGAAGGAAAGGGAAAAGCGATGGAAAAGATTAATGGAGGTGTCTGCGCGGCACCGGGCTTCCAGGCAGCCGGAGCATTCGGAGGAATCGGTAAAAATGAAGAAAAAGGCGATATGGCGCTGATTTTAAGTGATACAGTCTGCAACACCGCAGCGATCTTCACAAAGAACAAGGTTCAGGGCGCGCATATCAAGGTCAGCAGAAAGCATCTGGAAAACGGACAGGCCCAGGCGATTCTCTGCAACAGCGGAAACGCGAATACCTGCACGGCTGACGGCGTAGAAGTCGCTGAAGAGGGCTGCAGACTGGTTGCAGACGCCTGTGGAATTTCTCCTTATGACGTTCTTCCGGCATCCACCGGAGTCATCGGTGAGCCGATGCCGATCGAGCCGTTTAAAACCGGTGTGCCGAAGCTGAAGGAAGGCCTGAGCTATACAGGTTCCACTTCTGCGGCAAAGGCCATGATGACGACGGATACTTATCCGAAGGAGACAGCCGTTCAGTTCACAGCAGGCGGAAAGACCTGCACCATCGGCGGAGCCGCTAAGGGATCCGGCATGATTCACCCGAACATGGGCACCATGCTGGTGTTCATCACCACAGACTGCGCGATTTCTCCGGAGATGATCCAGAAGGCCCTGTCCGATGAGGCACCGGTAAGCTACAACCAGATCAGCATCGATGGCGACACATCCACCAACGACACCGTATTCCTGATGGCCAACGGAAAGGCCGGAAATGCGGAGATCACAGAAGAGAACGCAGACTACAAGGCCTTCTGTGAGGCACTGCATGAAGTCAGTGTTGACATCGCCCGCATGGTCGCAGGAGACGGCGAGGGCGCAACCCGCCTGATCGAGGCTCATGTCGTTCATGCACCGAGCCTGAAGGCCGCAAGAGCCGTATCCAAGAGCGTCATCTGCTCCAACCTGGTGAAAGCTGCCATGTTCGCGGCAGATGCCAACTGGGGAAGAATCCTCGACGCCATCGGCTACACAGACGCAGATTTCAGCGCTGACAATGTGGACGTCAGCATCCATTCCGACAAGGGGGAGATCGTCGTCTGCAAGGCAACAGCTGCCGTTCCGTTCAGTGAGGAGAAGGCATCCGAGGTACTGGGCGAAGACGCCGTCTACGTCGAGATTGACCTGCATGACGGAGACTTTGAGGCCAGCGCATTTGGCTGCGACCTGACCTATGAATACATCAAGATCAACGCGGAGTACCGTTCTTAATTCTGATAAAGGAAAACTTTCAAGACAGAAAAACGGCTGTTTATACAGCTTTACTGAGTCCGGAAATCGGAGAGGGAAAGGAAAAAGGACGGAAAACAAATGGTCAGTCAGGAAGATTTAACAAAAACGAAAGTACTGGTTGAAGCGCTGCCATATATCCAGCGCTTCCGTGATAACATCATCGTCGTAAAATACGGCGGAAGTGCCATGAAGGATGAAGAACTGCAGTACCACGTCATCGAGGACATCGTACTGCTGAAACTTATCGGCATGCGCCCGATCATCGTTCACGGCGGCGGAAAAGAAATCAGCAAGTGGGTTGCAAAAACGGGAATCGAACCGCATTTTTACAACGGTCTGCGTATTACGGATGCAGATACCCTGGAAATCGCCAAAATGGTTCTGGGAAAGGTGAATAATGAGCTTGTTTCCATGGCGGAAGCCATGGGCGCAGATGCCGTCGGAATCAGCGGCATTGACGGAGGTCTTCTGACCGTTGAAAAAGCAATGCCGGACGGAAAAGATATCGGATACGTGGGAAATGTCACACAGGTGGACACCAAGATCCTTCACGATCTGGTTTCCAGTGACTTTATTCCAGTCGTTTACCCGATTGCTGCAGATGAGAGTGGTCAGGCATACAACGTGAACGCCGACCATGTGGCCAGCGCGATCGCAGAAGCCGTTCACGCTGACAAACTCGTTTACTTAAGTGATATCCGCGGCGTTTATGAGGATCCGGACGATCCGGACAGTGTCATTTCCGAACTTTATGCAAGGGAAGCTGATCAGTTCATCAAGAACGGCATCGTTACCGGCGGCATGGTTCCGAAGATTGAAAACTGTGTGGATGCAGTCAAGAACGGCGTAAAGCGTGTCCATATTCTGGACGGACGTGTTCCGCATTCCCTGCTGCTGGAGTTCTTCACCAACCGAGGCGTCGGAACCGCGATCTTAAGCGACAGCGAGCACAGATATTACAAGGAAAAATAACAAAAGATAGAAAAATATCCGTTGTCTGCCGGCCAGCAGAAGCCTGGGACCGGCGGGCACAGGAAACTTCTTGAACGGGTGAATTTTGTCATAAATGCGCGGAAGGCGCAGTGAGGAGCAGAAAATGAACAGTAAAGAAGTCATGGAGACTTTTGATAAATATGTCGTCAATACCGGCGCGCGTTTTCCGGTGGTCTACGACCATGCGGAGGGCGCAAAAGTCTGGGATAAGGACGGCAAAGAATACATTGAGATGTGCGCGGGCTACGGCGCGAATTCACTGGGTTATGCGGATCCGGAATGGCTGGATGCGGTCATTTCCCAGCTGAAGAAGTTCCAGCATACGTCCAACCTGTACTACCATGAAATCGGCGGAATCGTCGCGGAGAAGCTGGTGAAGAAGAGCGGAATGAAGAAAGTCTTCTTCGCAAATTCCGGCGGCGAGGCCAATGAGGCTGCCTACAAGATCGCGAGAAAATACGGAAATACAATTGCGGACGTGCATAAGAATGCGATTCTGTACATGCAGACGTCCTTCCACGGCCGTACAATTTCCGAGACGGCTTCAACAGGATCGTATCCTGGCATGGACGCCAAGTTCGGACCGCTGACTCCGGGCTTCTTCCCAGTGAAGATCAACGACATTGAGGACCTGAAGAAACAGGTCGCCGAGCATAATCCATGCGCCATCATCATGGAGCTGGTGCAGGGCGAAGGCGGCGTCATCGCGATGGATCAGGCCTTTGTCGACGAGGCAGTCAGACTGTGTAAAGACAATGACATCCTGTTTATCGATGATGAGGTGCAGGCAGGAATCGGCCGCACGGGTACATTCTTCACCTATGAGCAGTACGGTTTCAAGCCGGACATCGTATCCTTCGCAAAGGGCATCGGCGGCGGCCTTCCGATCGGCGGCGTGCTGACCAATGAGAAGACCTGCGACGTCCTGTCCCCGGGCGAGCACGGATCCACCTTCGGCATGAACCCGGCTGCCTGTGCAGGGGCAAATGTCGTCCTGGACAAGATGGATGATGCCTTCCTGAAGGACGTAAGGGAAAAGGCAGACTATCTGCGCGGCGAGCTGATGAAAATCGACGAAGTAAAGTCCCTGTCCGGCCTCGGCATGATGATCGGTGTCGATTTTAAGACCAGAGACTACGCTCAGGTCGTCCAGGAACTCTGCCAGAATGGCGTCCTGGCCATCACCACCCACGGCCGTCTGCGCCTGCTTCCGCCGCTGACGATCACAAAGGATGAGATCGATCAGGCCCTGAAGAT
>JBJFHK010000120.1:0-2325 GCA_051893535.1 Eubacterium sp.
TTATCCCCGTCTTCCGCAATATCCACTTCAAAACCGTTTACCGCAAGGTAGTCACGTTCAATTTCCGCAATTGCCTGATCGTCTTCTACGATTAAAATCTTACTCATCTTCTGCTCCTTCCGGAATTTCTATGATGATGCGCAGTCCGTGAGGACTCACGTTCTCCGCACGCAGCTGCCCCTGCATGGAGGACACCGCCTTTTCTACGATTGCAAGTCCCAGGCCGCTTCCCTTGTCCGGATTTTTCCTGGCCTGGTCGCTCCGGTAAAAGGCGCTGAAAATCTTCTGCAGTTCATCTTCTCTCACCCCTGGTCCGTCATCCTCCATCACAAGCTGCGCCCAATACGGATGAGTTTTATTCTCTTTCTTTATCTCACGCAGAGAAATATTCAGATTACCCCTGTCATTTTCCTTATATTTCAGGCTGTTTCCGGCGATATTGCTGAGGATCCGCTGAATCAGTCCGGAATCTCCGAGAACTGAAACTGGGCCGGCTGGAAGATCCGCATGAATTGACAGCCCTTCTTTTTCATACCGTTCTTCATCTTTCTCCATCATATCATGAATTTCCTGATTCAGGTCAAGCTCTCTCATCACCGGTTTATACTGATTGAGATCCATCTTTGAAAACATAAAGATCTGAGAAATCATGCCCTGAATCGCCAGAGCCTTGTCATGAATCGTCTTCAGATATTTATTTCTCATCTCATCTGTCTGGGCGATGCCGTCCATCAGCCCCTCCACATAGGCCAGAATCGAAGTCAGAGGTGAACGGATATCATGAGAAATATCCGCCAGCAGGACTTTCCTGCTTTCCTCATGTTTCTGCACCTCTTCAATAGACATCTGCAGGTGGTCCGCCATCTTGTTGAAATCCTGGCAGACTGGCAGGAATTCATCCTTCCGGTCGTACTGAATCCGATAGTCCAGATTCCCCTGCCCGATGGCGTGGACTCCCTCTGCCAGCGTGTCCAGCGGATCTTCAATCCTGCGGAACACAAAGCGGATCAGAAAGCGGTCTGTAAAGATAATCGCAAGGACAATGACCGCCAGCAGAAGCACCGCGGAAATGACAATGGCCTTTTTCAGGGTGCTGTAGGTCAGGTGGCTGACCTTGCTGAAAATATAAATGGAGTAATAATTATCTCCAATCTGCCGGTTAACCGCGTAAACGCCCCGTTTATTATCCGTCGCTGTCGCTGTATTTCCCAGCTTGTCCACCGTCTTCACCAGCTTCGAATCACTCGATGATTTCTTTCCATACTGATAAAACGGTTTTCCATTGCAGAACACCGCCAGCGACATATTCTGCTTATCCACCATACTGGTCAGTTTATTCAGCCTGCTGGCACGAGTGTCCGGGCTGGTCTTCAGCGTCTGAATGACCGACGCCGCCAGGCCGCTTCCTGCCTGATAGAAATCTGCATTATCATCGAAACTCAGCCCCTGTCCGTGTGAAATCATAGAAATGATCGTCCCCAGGCAGGCCAGCGCGATGAGCAGCGTGATCATCACCGGCACCAGGATCATCAGTACATTTGACAAAGCAAGGCGTTTTTTTATCGTCATCCCATTTCCTCCTTGGAAGCTTTACATTTTGTCCACATCTGATTCTCAGTATAGCATTGATCAGCACATTGTTATTTAACAAAAGATAAACATCAAGGCCTCAGTGCCTTGAAATCCTTCTGTCCTGCTCACCGGAACAAATTTATGTAAAATGTATTTAACCCCTTGACATCCCATTCCGGTCTGGGTATAATACGAATATAAGTTGAATGCAATTGAATTGAACGCAATGTTATATACAGGAGGCAGCACGATGAGCAGCAAGATTTATGAATACTCCGTTCAGAGACCGGATGGCAGTGAAGTTTCCCTTTCCCAGTTTGAAGGAAAAGTTATGCTGATTGTAAATACAGCAACCGGATGCGGCTTCACTCCGCAGTACAAGGATCTGGAAGATATGTATGAGAAATACCACGATCAGGGTCTGGAAATCATCGATATTCCGTGCAACCAGTTCCTCGGACAAGCACCAGGAACCGATGAGGAAATCCACGAATTCTGCACTCTGCACTACAACACAAAGTTCCCGCAGATGAAGAAGTCTGAGGTAAACGGCGAGAACGAACTCCCGCTCTACACCTACCTGAAGAGCCAGAAGGGATTCAAGGGCATGGGAAAAGGACCGAAGGCCCTGGCGATGAGCGCCATGCTGAAGAAGTTCGATAAGGACTATAAGAATAACCCGAAGATCAAATGGAATTTCACCAAATTCCTGGTTGACCGCGAAGGAAACGTGCTGGAGCGCTTTGAGCCGAC
>JBJFHK010000121.1:0-2321 GCA_051893535.1 Eubacterium sp.
GCCGCAGAGTCCATCGCCAGAAGGTTCAGGGACAAAAATTACTCCGCAGACGGGCCGGAGCAAGGGATTAATGAAGAGGAAGCCGCTTCCGCGATCCGGGAAATGCAGGATCATCTGAATCAGCCGGAAGGAATTCTGGACTGGCATCAGCTGGAGGAAGCCATGCAGAAAGTCATGGATGAGTACGCGGGCGGCATCCGGACCGATTACCGCTACAATGAAAGCCGGCTGAAGAAGGCCGATGAAGAAATCGAAAAACTGCAGAAACTGGTTAAAACACTTCCTGCAGAGGACATGTTCGATCTTCTTCATGTCTATGAAGTCAGAGAACGCCTGACGGTCTGCCGCACACTGATCGCCCACATGCGGGCAAGAAAAGAAACCCGCTGGCATACATTCGGAGAAAACGCGGATTACCCGGAGCAGTCCGATAAAGGTCTCCGCTACGTCAACTCCAGACTGAAGGACGGAAAGATTGAAATTATTTACCGGGACCTGGTGAAAGGAGGCAGCTATGAGCATACAGATCGATAAGAAAACATGCATTGGATGCGGACGCTGCACAGAAGCCTGTCCGGGAAACCTGATCCGCCTGAATAAAGAGAAAAAAGCGGAAATCCGGATTCTGGAAGACTGCTGGGGATGTACCTCCTGCATGAAGGTCTGTCCGGTATCGGCCATCAGCCTCTTCCTGGGAGCAGACATAGGAGGAGCCGGATCTGCCATGCGGATCGAAAAGGACGGAGATTTATACAACTGGATCGTGCACCGTCCGTCCGGAGAAGAGACGGTGATTACCGTCAATCGGAAAAACGCGAACCAGTACTGATCCGGGAGGATCAGACAGCCGGAAATTGAAGCGGCCGGAATGGAAATGGTCTGGCCAGAGGCTTCAGCCGGCACCGGGCGGAGCCCGCAGAGGCAGGGAAATCCCTTGCGCGTGTGGCTTTTGTCCAGAAGGAATATGAAGGAAGCTCCGGAAAGCCGGAGACAAAAGGAGTCAGCAATGAGTAATTTATCACATCTGGACGCTCTGGAAGCAGAAGCGATCTATATTATCCGTGAGGTTGCCGCGGAATGCGAGAAACCGGTAATGCTCTATTCAATCGGAAAGGACAGCTCCGTCATGCTGCATCTTGCGCTGAAGGCGTTCTATCCGGAAAAGCCGCCGTTTCCGTTCCTGCACGTCAACACCACCTGGAAATTCCATGAAATGATCAAGTTCAGAGACGAGCAGGCGAAGAAATACGGCCTGGAGATGCTGGAATGGAAAAATGAGGAAGGTGTCAAGGCCGGCGTCAATCCGTTCGACTACGGCGCTTCTTACACGGATATTATGAAGACACAGGCCCTGAAACAGGCCCTGACCTATTACGGCTTCACCGCAGCCTTCGGAGGCGGCCGCCGCGATGAGGAAAAATCCAGAGCCAAGGAGAGAATCTTCTCCTTCAGAAATTCTGCCCAGGCCTGGGACCCGAAGAACCAGCGTCCGGAGATGTGGAAACTCTATAATACAGAGATCAATAAGGGCGAGAGCATGCGTGTGTTCCCGATTTCCAACTGGACGGAGAAAGACATCTGGCAGTACATTCAGAGAGAGAACATCGAAATCGTTCCGCTCTACTTCGCAAAAGAGCGCCCTTGCATCAATTACGAAGGAAATCTGATCATGGTGGACGACCACAGAATCATCGACCACCTGAACCTTAAGCCGGAAGACATCATGCATAAAAAAATCCGCTTCCGCACCCTGGGATGCTATCCACTGACCGGCGGAATCGAGTCCGACGCAGACACCCTGGACAAGATCGTTCAGGAGACGCTCAGCGCCGTGGAATCTGAGCGTACCAGCCGTGTCATTGACAAAGACGGCGGAGCAGGAAGTATGGAGAAGCGTAAGAGAGAGGGGTATTTCTAATGAGCGGTTTACTGAAATTTATTACATGCGGAAGTGTGGATGACGGAAAGTCCACGCTGATCGGGCATCTGCTGTATGATGCCAAGCTGATCTACGCCGATCAGAAAAACGCCCTGGAGCTGGACTCCAAGGTCGGAAGCCGCGGAGGAAAGATCGACTACTCTCTGCTGCTGGACGGACTGATTGCCGAGCGTGAGCAAGGCATCACCATCGACGTCGCATATCGTTATTTCACCACAGACAATCGCAGTTTCATCTGCGCCGACACTCCGGGCCACGAAGAATACACCAGAAACATGGCCTGCGGCGCGTCCTTTGCGGATCTGGCGGTCATCCTGATCGACGCCTCCCAGGGCGTGCTGATCCAGACCAAGCGCCACGCGAGAATCTGTGCCCTGATGGG
>JBJFHK010000122.1:0-4199 GCA_051893535.1 Eubacterium sp.
CCCTTTATAGCCGATTCCCCACTGTGCATCTGCCGCTGCAATCATCTGCATGCGTAATTCTCCTTTTCCACCGCGGCGCCGCCGGGCTTTCCCTTGCGAAGCAGGCTTTTGTCTCAAAGATTAAATGGCTACAGGAATGTTCTTTACCTGCGGACCGTGCTGATAATTCTCTACGATCACGTCATCCGGCGTGAAATCATAGAAATCGTGCACATCCGGATTCAGCGTAACTGTCGGTGCCGGATACTGCGGGCGCTGAATCAGCTCCCGGATAATGTCCACATGCCGGTCGTAAATGTGGGCGTCGGCAATGACGTGCACGAGCTCGCCCGGCTGGAATCCGCAGACCTGCGCAAGCATCATGAGCAGAACCGCGTACTGGACGACATTCCAGTTGTTCGCCGCCAGGATATCCTGAGAACGCTGATTCAGGATCGCATTCAGGCGGTTTCCCGTTACATTGAAAGTCATGCTGTAGGCGCAGGGTTCCAGTCCCATTTCCTGCAGATCGGAAAAATTATAGATATTGGTCATGATCCGGCGGGAATAGGGCTCATTTTTCAGAAGGTAGAGCACATTGTCCACCTGGTCCATCTCACCCTGCTTGAACTGGTATTTTACGCCCATCTGATAGCCATAGGCCTTGCCGATGGAGCCGCTTTCATCTGCCCATGAGTCCCAGATCCTGGTCTTCAAGTCATGTACGTTGTTCGACTTCTTCTGCCAGATCCAGAGCATCTCCTCGACGGCGGACTTGATGGCGGTGCGGCGCAGGGTCAGGGCCGGAAATTCCTTCGACAGATCGTAGCGGTTCACCACACCGAACTGCTTGATTGTGTAGGCCTTGCTGCCGTCTTCCCAGTGCGGGCGGACTTTCTGGCCCTCCGTTGAAAATCCGTGATCCAGAATGTCCTGGCACATTTTTACGAACAATGTATCTGCATAACTCATTCTTTATCCTTTCTTCTGTCTTTTGTCTTCAGACAAAAGGAGACCGGTCAGGGAACCGGCATTGCTGCCGGGCCTTCCGGCCTCCATACCTGCTTCTGCCTTCAGACGCAGGCTTTACTTTCCGCTTCCTCTGCGTTCTTTCTGCTGGCTTTCGCCGATTTCCACAGCGCGGGAAACGACTTCTTCCAGACGGTCCCGAAGGCCGGCCTGATACAGCCAGCCGATCAGCGCCTCGAATCCGGTGGCCCATTTATACTGCATCGGTGATGAGCCCCGCGGCCGGGAGGTGTTGGTATGGTTGCGTCCGCGCTTCACCAGATGTTCCTCTTCATCCGTCAGAAACCCTGTCTCAATCATCGCGCGGACAATCGCCGCCTGACTGTCGGCCCGGACGAACTGAATCGCCTTCCTGTTCAGCCGGTCGACATGCACGCCGCCGTCTTTCAGCACATATTCACGGATAAACACTTCATAGACGGCGTCGCCCAGATAAGCAAGTGCCGTCGTATTGGCAGACAGAATGGAAACGGATTTTCCGCCTTCTTCCGGTGTTTTCTCAGATTTCCGGCTGCTTTCCGGCTTCTGGCTGTCCGGATTTCCGGCGCCGGTTTCCGTCTGAATGCTGCGTTTCTGTTCTTCTGTCATACTGCTGTGTTTCTCCCTTTCTTATTTTGTTCTTTAATTTTTAGTCTTTAATAATCTGTACGCCCTGCGGGGTATCCTTCAGCGTAATTCCCATTTCCTTCAGCTGATCTCTGATTTCGTCAGCGCGGGCAAAATTCTTTGCCTTGCGGGCTTCCTGACGTTCTTCTACGAGTTTCTTTACCTCTGGATCAATCTTTTCCTTCTGGTCCTGCTGGAGAAGTCCCAGAACATCGCAGTATTTCATCAGCTGTTCTTCTGCAGCCTTCGCAAAGGCCTTGCTGCTGTCTGCGCTGTTTACGGAATTGATGGCGGAAACCAGCTCAAATACGGTGCTGATACCGTCTGCCGTGTTCAGGTCATCGTCCATGACGGTGCAGAACTCCTCGTTATATTTCGGGAAATCATCAGCGATCTTCTGCTCATCTGCGTTCATGTCCCCGTCTTTACCGGTTTTCTGCAGGTATTCCAGATTTTCCTTGCAGTTTCTCATACGCTGCAGGCCCGCTTCTGACTGCTCCATCAGCTCATCGCTGTAGTCGATCGGATTTCTGTACTGTCCGGACAGGAGGAAGAAACGGATGACTTCTCCATCGTACTTCTTTCTGATTTCACGGACAGTCATGAAGTTGCCCTTGGACTTGGACATCTTCACATTATTCATCGTAATGTATGCGTTATGCATCCAGTAGTGCGCGAACGGAACACCGTTGCAGCACTCAGACTGGGCAATTTCATTCTCATGATGCGGGAACATCAGATCCTGTCCGCCGCAGTGTACGTCGATGGTGTCACCCAGATGCTTCTTTGCCATGGTGGAGCACTCGATGTGCCATCCCGGACGGCCCATGCCCCACGGGGATTCCCAGGCGATTTCACTTTCTTCCTTGCGGGCTTTCCAAAGAGCAAAGTCAAGAGGATCTTTCTTTACCTCGCCGACGGCGATACGCGCTCCGGCTTCCAGATCGTCGATATTCTGTCCGGAAAGTTTTCCGTAGTCTTTCGCCTTGCGGGTGCTGAAGTAGACATCCCCGTCGGCCTCATACGCGTAACCTTTGTCGATCAGGGCCTGGATGAAGGCGATGATGTCCGGAATATGCTCGGAAACTCTCGGATGGACGTCTGCCCTCGTCACGTTCATCGCCTGAACATCTTCAAAGTACTCTTTAATGTACTTCTCTGCCACGTCCATGGCGCCGATTCCCTCTTCTTTGGCCTTGCGGATGATCTTGTCATCAACATCGGTGAAGTTCTGCACGAACTTTACTTTATAGCCGCGGAACTGCAGATACTTGCGGAAAGTATCGAAAACAACGATCGGACGCGCATTTCCGATGTGAATGTAGTTATACACTGTCGGTCCGCAGGAATAGATCAGTGCCTCACCCTCGTGAATCGGCTTGAATTCTTCTTTCTTTCTGGTCAGTGTGTTGTATATTTTCATCTCTAATGTCTCACTCCTTGCGGTCTGTTCATCTTATTATTCTACTGTAATCGTTTTGATCACAACCGGTTCCTCCGGCTTGTCGTTCCACATGCTTCTCGGAACATTCGCGATTTCCTGAGCGACTTCCATGCCCTCGGTGATCTTTCCGAATGCGGCATACTGTCCGTCCAGATGCGGAGCATCTGCAACCATGATGAAGAACTGGGAACCCGCGGAATCCGGATCCATGGTTCTGGCCATGGACAGAACGCCGGTCGTGTGCTTCAGGTCGTTCTTTACGCCGTTTGCGGAAAACTCGCCCTTGATGGAGTATCCCGGGCCGCCTGCTCCGGTTCCGTCCGGATCACCGCCCTGAATCATAAACCCCGGAATGACGCGGTGGAAGGTCAGTCCGTCGTAGAATCCGCTTTTTGCCAGCTTTTCAAAATTCTCAACGGTGATCGGCGCGATGTCTTCATACAGCTCTCCGGTCATAACACCGCCGTTTTCCATCGTAATCGTTACTTTCTTCATCTCATTTCCTCCAAGTCATTTATATTCTGTTTCATATCTTGCGCTTTGTTTTTTGCCGCAGTAAACCCACGTCGTATTATTATACCCTGTCACCGGTGAATTCTTCAACAGTATGATAAATTTACCGTTAATGACACAGGAAGGCACCTGCAATGCCGCAGATCACCATGATGGTGATCGGGCTCCACTTCAGTTTTCCAACCATGAAGACGGTGGCCGCGCAGAGGATGATCGGGACTGGATTCCAACTGGTGAACACGCTCTCGCCGACCATGACGAAGGAGGATCCGATGAGTCCGGCGGTTACCGGGCGAATTCCCTTGAAGGCGCCTTCCACCAGAGGACTTTCTCTGAATTTTGTCAGCAGGCTCACCACCAGAGAAACCAGAATGAAGGACGGTGTTGCCTCGCCAATGGTGGCAATCACTGCACCCATGACACCCGCTGTGTTGTAGCCGACGTAGGTCGCCGCATTGACAGCCAGAGGACCCGGGGTCATCTGTGAAATCGCGACCAGATTGGAAAATTCACCTTTCGGCATGGCGCCGAAGGTCAGTGCCGTCTGGTAAATCATCGGCAGCATCGCCAGGCCGCCGCCGAAACCGAGAATGCCGACCTTGGCAAACTGAAGGTAAAGGAGTAAATA
>JBJFHK010000122.1:4299-12692 GCA_051893535.1 Eubacterium sp.
CCGCAGTCACGAAAAAACCGGCAGCAGGAAATTTCTCCCTGCTGCCGGATCTCGTTTCCATCAGATTCTATTCTAACAGCCAAAGCGCTCAGCCGCAACCAGCTCAGCCGCACGTTTCACCGCTTCATCCGCGGAAATTTCTTCCATGTTGTCTTCATCACGACGGAGCTTATACTCCACAATGCCGTCAGAAGCCTTTCCGCCGACGGTAATCATAACCGGATATCCGAGCAGATCTGCGTCGTTGAACTTGACTCCGGCACGTTCATCACGGTCATCTACCAGAACTTCAACGCCCTGCTTCTCCATCTCATCCTGGATATGAAGCGCGACTTCCATCTGCTTCTCATCACTCGGTCTGATCACGGTGATCATGACATGGTAAGGAGCAACGGATACAGGCCAGATAATGCCCTTTTCATCATGATGCTGCTCGATAACTGCCGCAACCGTTCTGGTTACGCCGATTCCGTAGCAGCCCATGACGATCGGGTGCTTCTGCTGATCCTTATCCAGATAGTAAGCGCCCATAGCCTCGGAATACTTGGTTCCCAGCTTGAAAACCTGGCCGACCTCGATACCCTTGGTCTGCTTTACCGGAGCTCCGCATACCGGGCAAGGGTCTCCTTCCTTCATCATCTTGATGTCGGTTACGATGTCGCCCTTGTAGTCTCTTCCGTAGTTGACATTAATATAATGATGATCCTTCTCGCAGGCACCTGCGCACAGGTTCTTCAGTCCCGGCAGCTCACTGTCGACGACAATCTTGCAGTCGTGCAGTCCCATCGGGCCTGTAAATCCGCCGACACAGCCTGTTGCCGCACTCATCTTTTCTTCGTCCGCAAAAGCAATGCAGAATTCCGGAATGTTCAGAGCGTTGACCAGCTTGATCATATTAACATCGCGGTCGCCTCTTACAAATGCCGCTACATATCCGTTTTCTTTCAGTGTAGCCTCATCATAAGTAACGAACAGCAGAGCCTTGATCGTCTGCTTCGGATCCAGATGCAGATAGTCGCAGACCGCTTCAATCGTCTTGGTTCCCGGAGTTTCCTTCTTCTCCAGCGGCAGCATCTCCACATCATCCTGCGCCTTGGCATCTACACACTCACAGCGCTCGTCCGTTGCCGCCATTCCGCACTTGTCACAGTAGAACAGATCACTCTCACCTACCTCAGACAGCGCACTGAACTCATGAGAGTTGCTTCCGCCGATCGCGCCCGTATCTGCCTCTACCGGACGGCAGTCCAGTCCGCAGCGCTTGAAAATCTTCTCGTAAGCATGGTACATATCCATGTAGCTCTTATCCAGACCTTCCTGGTCCACATCGAAGGAATAGGCATCCTTCATGATAAACTCTCTGGATCTGAGCAGTCCGAAACGCGGACGCTCCTCATCTCTGTACTTTGTCTGAATCTGATACAGATTGACCGGCAGCTGCTTATAGGATGTCATATCGTTTCTGGCAACATCCGTGAAACACTCCTCATGTGTCGGTCCGAGACAGAAGTCTCTGCCGTGTCTATCCTTGATACGCCACAGTTCCGGGCCGTATTCATTCCATCTTCCGGACTCCTGCCAAAGCTCTGCGGGGATTACAGCAGACATGTGAATTTCCTGTGCTCCAGTTCTGTCCATCTCTTCACGGACAATCTGCTCAACCTTGCGGACAGCTCTCCATCCAGGCTGCATGAAGGCGTAAACACCAGAAGCCTGCTGACGGATCATTCCGGCTCTGAGCATGAGTTTATGACTCGGGATCACAGCATCTGCCGGATCATCATGGTATGTTTTAAAATACATTTTAGACATTCGCATAAGTCTAATCCTCCTTAAGCTTAGCAATTTGTGAAAGTCCCACAATAGTTAGTTATTATTATATCAAACTTCATCATAGATTTCACTCTATTTTTATTATTATTCTCTATCTTCGGGCAAATAATTATCAGGCAAGTCAATTCACATTCTGCCGGAAAACGGATCCGGCCAGCGCTCCGCGCCCTTCCGCCCTGATATCAGATGCGCTATAAGGCTATACTTCAGATGCTTTCGCGGCAATCGTGCAGACCGCTTCCGCGGCGATTCCCTCTCCGCGTCCGGTGAAGCCGAGTTTTTCTGTTGTTGTGGCCTTCACACTGATTCTGCTTTCTTCCACTCCACAGACTTCCGCAATCCGTTTTCTCATTTCCTGGATATAGCCGGCCAGCTTCGGCCTCTGGCAGATCACCGTCATATCCGCGTTGCTCAGTGACCAGCCGTGTTCCTGCAGGACTTCGCAGACCCGGGCCAGAAGCTTCATGCTGTCCGCTCCCGCATAGGCGGGATCGTTATCCGGGAACAGTTTTCCGATATCTCCCAGTGCCGCGGCGCCCAGCATGGCATCCATCAGCGCATGCACCAGAACATCCGCGTCCGAATGACCGAGCAGACCTTTTTCATAAGGAATTTCCACGCCGCCGAGGATTAATTTCCTGTCTTCCACCAGGCGGTGCACGTCAAATCCTGTTCCGATTCTGATTTCTCCACTCATTTTCTGTAAATCCTCCGGTGTTGTTATCTTGATATTGGACGGGGTTCCTTCCGCAATTTCCGGCAGGATGCCGATGCGTTCCACCAGTCCGGCCTCGTCAGTCCCACAGAAATGATCCCGTGCCGCCGCCTCAAAAGCCCGGACCAGAAGTCCGAACCGAAAGCCCTGCGGGGTCTGCACACTGTACAGCTGTGAACGGTCCAGGGTTCCTTCTGTAATATGACGGATTGTGCTGACTGCCGGCACCGCCGCGATGGCCGCCCCGGTCTTTTCCGCCCGGACGAGCACATCCTGAATCGTCTGGTCTTCTGTAAATGGCCGCACGCCGTCCTGTACCAGGACCAGATCTTCCTCTTCATATCCATGCGAACGCAGATAGGAAAGCGCATTCCAGACGGAATCCTGCCGGGCTTCTCCACCCGGAAGCACCGTCACTGGAACTCCTTCACGGTTCTTCTTATCCTCTGGTCCCTCCGCTTCTTCTGCATCAATTCCTGCCGCCTGCAGGAGCTTTATGCCCTCCTGCATCTGGGCCTGAGGCAGCGTAATCACCAGCTGATCCGGGAAGCTCTGCTCCAGAAACCGGTTCACTGTACGTTCCAGAATCGTCTTTCCGCCGATGCGCAGAAACTGTTTGGGTACAGACGCGCCCATGCGCCTTCCCGTTCCTCCGGCAGTGATGACCACTGCGGTTTTCCTCTCTTTATACATCGTGATGCCAATATGCGGCATGCAGGATAGCTGCCCGCATGCCGCATTATTCCTTTCTTTATTTCATTTTCATCATGACTTGTTCAGCCGGCCGAAAATCATTTTTCCGGCTGACGTCTGCAGAACGCTGGTGACACGGATGTTCGCCGTCTTCCCGATCATGGACACACCGTCTTCCACAACGATCATCGTGCCGTCATTCAGATAACCGATGCCCTGCGACGGATCTTTTCCGTGTTTCACGATCTTCAGCGTCATTTCTTCGCCCGGCAGTACAACCGGTTTCAATGTGTTCGCCAGCTCATTGATGTTCAGAACCTTGATCTTGTTAATTCCGGCAACCTTATTCAGATTATAGTCGTTGGTTACCACCGCTCCGTTCATCATCTGCGCCAGTTTCAGAAGCTTGACATCCACTTCCGGAATTTCCGTCAGCGCCTTGTCTTTTTCTGTGTTGTAAATTTCCACACCATACTTGGTCTGAATTTCATTCAGCACATCCAGTCCGTGCCTGCCCCTCGCGCGTTTCAGCGAATCAGCTGAATCCGCAATGTGACGCAGCTCGATCAGAACGAACTCCGGAATAACAATCGTTCCCTCCAGAAAACCGGTTCCCATAATGTCCGCGATTCTTCCGTCGATAATGACGCTGGTATCCAGAATCTTAGGCATTGCCGTTGAATTCTTTTTCCGGGAACCCCATCCGCGGGACGCGCTTCCCGCGATCGCAGCTTCCGTCTGCTTCCTTGCGGCATGCATGTTGGATACGATTTCGGTACCTTTTGTCGTTCCTACTACGATGCCCAGATAACAGAATACGCCGTAAATCACAACGACAATCAGCGCGTGTACATAGCGGTTCAGCACAAAACTGAACAGTTGGGATAAAAAGAATGCAATTACAAGCGCTGCGATCAGCCCGATTGTTCCGGATATGATCGTGCTGCTGGAAACACCCTGCAGATCATCACCGATATTCTTGCTGAGCCTCAGACCTTTCCTTCCCACAGCCGGTGCAATCATGAAAAAGATAAATCCTAAAATAATTGCGACTGAAATTGCAATAGCTGTGAGCTTCCCCGATGAAAGCAGATAATGACTTCCGCCGAATGTCCGGATCGCATCCTGAATCAGCCGGGTAATTCCATAGCCGAGTCCCGCGCCGACAAAGGCGAAAACTGCCCGCATAAACTTCCTGATCATCTTATACCTCCTTTCCTGAAATATTAGAATGTGCAGAGCGCATTCCTGCTCTTATGCGGAATTCAAGAAAATTTCTGCAATCTTCTCATTTCCGTACAACCAGTATAATTCAAAAAACAGAACCATTCAAGGATTCCGTGCATACATATGCTTTTTCTCGTGATTTTTTTGTGGTATTATATAAGGAAGAATGTTTGAAAAAAAGAGGAGGAATATCTCTATGTATAAATTACTTGTTGTCGATGATGAACCGAAAATCCGGGAAGTCATCCGTGAATACGCAGAATTCAACGGTTACGATGTTACAGAAGCAGAAGACGGCATGTCCGCCATCGGCCTCTGCAAATTGAACAACTATGATCTTATTATTCTGGATATTATGATGCCGAAGCTTGACGGATTCTCCACATGCAAGGAAATCCGCAAGACCAGCGACACCCCGATCATCATGCTCTCCGCAAGAGGCGAAGAGTACGACAAGCTCTTCGGATTTGAGCTGGGCATCGACGACTACATCGTCAAGCCGTTCAGCCCGAAAGAGCTCATGGCCAGAGTCAACGCCGTCCTGAAGCGCCGCGATGCAAGCAGCCGCTCCAAGGCTGACGTCATGCGCTTTAAAGGACTGGAGATCAACATTCCGGCCCGCACCGTCACCGTAGACGGCAAGCGCGTCGACCTCACCCCGAAGGAATACGAGCTTCTGTTCTACCTGATCCAGAACCGCGACATCGCACTGTCCAGAGACAAGCTGCTCTCCGACATCTGGGGCTACGATTTCTTCGGCGACGACCGTACGATCGACACCCACATCAAGAACCTGCGCAACGCGCTCGGACCTTACCGCAGCTTTATCGTGACACTGCGGGGCGTCGGTTATAAATTTGAGTGTCCGGAAGACGACGAGTAACAGGAACTCCGCCAGGGAATCCTGCAGTCGTCTGACATATACACAAGCAGAATAACTCCTTGCCCGGGTGTTTTTTGCCGGCAAAAAAAACATCAGCAAGAAGATAACGACGGAATATGAACACCGGTGACAGGCTTCTCCTCAGGGCAGACAGTCAGCACCGGTGTTTTCTGTACTATGCGCACCATGCGCCGTTCACGCAGTGACAGCAATGAAAAAAGAGGGCATTCAGCGAAAGGAATCCTGAACATGGAACGAAAGAAAATCGACTTTCACAGCATAAAATTCAAGCTGCTCGCATATTTCCTGATCTTCGCGGTGATCATGATGATCCTCGTCTGGTTTCTGCAGATCTTTTTCCTGAATCACTATTATGAGGACATGAAGACCAAGCAGACCGCCCGCATCGCCGATCAGATCCGGAAATCCTACCAGAAAGGGCACAGCCTGTCTGCCCTGAAAGCCAAAATCAAGGACGTATCGTCGGAAGACGATCTGACCATTTTCATCCGGACGCGCAGCGGGAAGGCCGTTACCAACAGACAGGGGCAGCCCGTCGACCAGCAGTACTATTACGACAGCCGCTATGAAGCGGAAATGTTCCGGCTGAACACCAAGCTGCAGACCAGTACCTTCGACAGCATCTCGGAGATCCTGACCAACCGCGCCCAGCCGCAGAACCGGATTCTGGAATATGCGGGATTCCTCGACCAGGGCGGCAGCCGGCGGACCATGTCCACAGGCAGCTATGTGATGTTCATCTTCTCACCGCTGTACCCGATGCAGTCCACCGTGCAGATTCTGCAGCATCAGCTGCTTTATATTATTATCATCGCACTGCTTCTGGCCCTGCTGCTGTCTATCCTGCTTTCACGCCACATCAGCCAGCCGATCCGCCAGATCACCAGCGCCGCCGCAAAAATGAGCAAGGGCGACTACAATGTAAAGTTCCAGAGCAGCCGCTATTCCGAAATTCAGGAACTCGCGGAGACCCTGAATCTGGCAGAATCTGAAATAGAGCGCACTGGCCAGTATCAGCAGGATCTGATCGCCAACGTATCGCACGACCTGCGCACACCGCTGACCATGATCCGCTCCTACGCCGAAATGATCCGCGACCTCTCCGGCGACAATCCGGAAAAGCGCAACAAGCACCTGAAAGTCATTATCGATGAATCCGAGCGCCTGAATGCCCTCGTCAACGACATGCTGACCATGTCCCGCATGCAGTCCAAGCGCATGCTCCTGATCAACGCCCCGTTCGACCTGAACCAGGCCGCGGCCGACGTCATGTCCACCTATGAAGTCATGAACGACAAGGAAAACTACAACATTATTTTCCAGCACCCGAAGATGCCGCTCATCGTCAACGCCGACGAAGCCAAGATCAAACAGGTCATGAACAATCTCATGTCCAACGCCGTAAAATACTGCGGCGACGACAAGTTCATCCGCGTCACCCTGAAACGCACCGGCAGAAAAGTCCGCTTCGCCGTAGAAGACCATGGCCCGGGCATCCCTGCCGATGAACTCCCGCACGTCTGGGACAAATACTACAAAGCAAGCGCCAACCACGCCCGCGACACCAAGAGCACCGGCCTCGGCCTGTCCATCGTCAAAGAAATCCTCAACCTGCACAAGGCCGTTTTTGACGTCGACAGCACCGTCGGCAAAGGCAGCACCTTCTGGTTCGAGCTCCCGCTCATGCACAACACCAGAAACCTGCACAGCCGCGGCAGCCGCCGCGGCGCACTGGGCAGCGGCTTCAGCAGCGCAAACTCCGCCGGCAGCGCGAACCCTGCAAACCCTGCGAACTCTGCGGGCACTGCAAATTTCTCAAACGCTGCAAACAACCCGCATCACGCAGATACCGCAAACACTGCGAACAACTAGCGCCACGCTGACCGCACTGGCAGCACTTCACCGAACTCCGGCGTCAGAGCAGACGCGGCAAGGTTCGAAAGGCATGGCTGGCGCTGCAGGCCCGGAAGACATGGCAGGCATGTGGAAAAAGGTAACAGCAGCGCCGGCGGCAGTCCAAACTCATCCGCATCGCAAAGCGAAAACACAGGAACGGGCACATCCAGCACTGAAATGGGAGCGGAAACGAATGCTTCGCATGACGGGACTCCGGATGCCGGCCGGCATTAAGCGCCAAAAACTTTATCTCGGAAAATCAAACTGCCATTAAAAAGCCCGCTGCTTCCCGGATCCATTCCAGGTATGCAGCGGGCTGATGTTATCTTGCAGGCAGAACCAGCGCAGGGCCGGAGAAAATGCTGCGCCGTTATGAACCAGCATCCGCCAGACTTTATACTCTGGCAGCAGGACCAGCATCCCGGCGATGCTGGTCTGAAGGCGGTACCGACTCATCCTACGGGTAACGGGTGATGAGTCGGTTTTTATATTCGGATTCTGCGCTGACGGATACACATATAAGATGGGAAGACTGAAAATAGGAAAGGGAGAACGAGCTGAGGTATATTGTATACTCAAATTAGCCGTAAGCACCATACCCTGAAGTAGATCAGCATTTACTTACCCAGCCGGGACACGGCTTTTTCAAGGCAGGTTCCTCTGATGGCAAGTTCTGTGACGATCGTGTGAAGTTATTCGAAGCGGTTCGTTCTTTCTTCGATTTTTTGATAAAACGCCGAACCAGATATTTATGCACTCTCGCCCGCTACGCTGTCATGCAGTCGCTAAAACTATGAACCGGTCATGTTGTCCGTCTACATGCACATAATATACAATTATCACCTGGAATTTTCATGTTCACTATGACCATCTTAACAGATTTTACCTCGATACTCTTAAATAGATCAATAATATATCAGATTAGGCATACAGCCATAATATTTGCAATAATCAGATGTTACATTGCATGTTTTAGTGAATTCGAGGTTCGGCGTTTCTTTAAATAATCACGATTGTGCCGAACCAAAATATTACAATCTTAACTTTCCAAATTGTTTATTTTTGTATCTGCATAAATATGCAAACTTCTGCTGCGGATGCACATTTATTGACTCAGCTTGATTC
>JBJFHK010000123.1:0-2291 GCA_051893535.1 Eubacterium sp.
ATCAACTGGAGTATATAGAAAGGGATTGATGACATGAAAAAATCCAGCTTCACAACGACTAAATCGACGAACCGAAAACTTACAACTGAGAAACCAGCCGGCAGAACAGCGGCTTCCGCGTCTCCGGCAGCAAAATCCGCTGACACTGTAAAAACAGCAGCTGCAGCCGGCAGCACTTCTTCCGCGCCGGCAGCTTCAGGCTCTTCTGAAAAATCCGAACCTGAGAAAACATGGGAAAACGCAGCTGCCTATAAAGTCTCCGAAGAGACCTTCCGCGCGGAACTGGACGAAATTCTGGAGCTCGGATTCCACACCGATTTTGAGAGCGCGCCGGTCGAAACCCTCTACAAGGCAGTCGCGACCCTGATCAACAAACAGCTGAAGCGCCGCCGCTTTGAGTTTCAGAAGGCGCGCAGGAAAGCCGGAAAGAACGTTCCGGACACAAAGAAGATTTACTACATCAGCATGGAATTCCTGATGGGACAGTCCCTGAAGAATAACCTGTACAATCTGGATGAAACCGGACTGGTCGCAGATATTCTGAAAGACAGAAATCTGACCCCGCAGGACCTCTACGACTGCGAGCCGGATGCCGGCCTCGGAAACGGCGGCCTCGGAAGACTGGCCGCATGTTACCTGGACGCCCTCGCATCACAGGGCTACGACGCAGTCGGCTTTTCCATCCGCTACGAATTCGGTCTCTTCAAGCAGAAAATCGTTGACGGCTGGCAGGCAGAACTTCCGGACAACTGGCTCCCGGGCGGCTACGTCTGGCTGAACCGCCGCGATGAGGACATCTTCAAGGTCAGCTTCTACGGCGACTACGATGAGTACTGGACCGATGACGGCCTGAAATATAACCTGAACAACGCCGAGGTTGTCGATGCCGTTCCATACGATATGCTGATTTCCGGCGCCAACTCCCGTGTAGTCGACAAATTGAGACTGTGGAAGAGCGAATCCTCCAACGACAACGATTTTGACATGGCCTCCTTCAACAACGGAGACTTCAGCAGAGCCGCACAGAAAGAAAACCGCGCCCATCTGATTTCCAAAGTCCTCTACCCGGCAGACAATGTCGAGGAAGGAAAGGAACTCCGCCTGAAGCAGCAGTACTTCATGGTTTCCGCATCCTGTCAGAACATCGTCCGCAACCACTTCAGAGACTACGGAACACTGGACAACTTCTCCGATAAAGTTGCGATCCATATCAACGATACCCACCCGGCACTGACCATTCCGGAACTGATGCGTATTTTCATGGATGAATACGGATACGAGTGGGATGATGCCTGGGAGCAGGTTTCCAGGACCGTTTCCTACACCAACCACACGGTCCTCGCCGAAGCACTGGAAAAATGGAACGAAGACATCGTCCGCGTCATGATGCCGAGAATCTACAGCATTCTGAAAGAAATCGACCGCCGCTTCCGCAAAGACATGGAAGACGTCTTCCCGGGCGACGAAGGAAAAATTGACTGGATGGCTCCGATTGCACAGGGACAGGTCAGAATGGCCAACCTCAGCGTCCTGGGTTCCCAGTCCGTCAATGGTGTATCCGCCCTGCATTCAGAGATTCTGAAAGATGACCTCTTCCACGACTTCTATCTGGCTGAACCGGAAAAATTCACCAACGTCACCAACGGAATCGCATACCGCCGCTGGCTCTGCCAGTCCAACCCGAAACTCGCAGGCCTGATCGATTCCTGCATCGGACCAGAATACAGGAAGAACGCGGATCTCCTTGATAAATTTGCGGACTTTGCCGACGATCCATCCGTCGGAGAACAGGTACTTTCCATCAAGCGCGAGAATAAGGTCCGGATGTCCAACCTGATCAAGAAAACCACCGGCATTGCCCCGGATCCGGATTCCATCTTCATCGTCCAGGCCAAGCGTCTGCACGAGTACAAGCGCCAGCTGCTGAACGCCCTGCGCATCATCTCCCGCTATCAGAAGCTGAAAGAGAACCCGGACCTCGACATGCGTCCGGAAACCTACCTGTTCGCCGCCAAGACCGCGCCGAACTATTATCTGGCAAAATCCATCATTCAGCTGATCTGCAAGATCGGAGAGGAAATTGAAAAAGATCCGAAGCTCCGCTCCAAGATGCGCGTCATGTTCCTGGAGAATTACTCCGTAACCATGGCCGAGCACCTGATGCCGGCGACCGATATCTCCGAACAGATTTCCCTGGCCGGAAAGGAAGCCAGCGGCACCGGAAACATGAAAATGATGATCAACGGCGCCGTCACCATCGGCACCATGGACGGCGCCAACGTCGAAATGCA
>JBJFHK010000124.1:0-2291 GCA_051893535.1 Eubacterium sp.
AACGATCATCATGTAAAGATTGCATTCACTGGCTGCTCCAATGACTGTGCCCATGTACGTCTGAATGACTTCGGCATTATGGGTCAGACTGAGCCGCAGTATAACAGGGACCGCTGCGTCGGCTGCGAGCAGTGCGTAAAATACTGCAAAAAGCGTTCTGTAGGTGCGCTGAAAGTCGTAAATGGAAAGATCGAGCGTGACACGAATAAGTGCATCGGCTGCGGTGTCTGCATTAATTACTGTCCGACCAGAGCCTGGACCAGAAGCAAGGAAGAATACTTCCGTGTTGTTCTGCTGGGCCGTACCGGAAAGAAGAATCCGCGTCTTGCAGAAGACTTCATGAAATGGGCAGATCACGATACCATCAAGAAAATGATTGTAAATGTGTACGATTATCTGGATAAGTATCTGGACAGAGATGCGGTAGAAAGCAAAGAGCATATCGGTTATATCGTTGACCGTACAGGATTCGAGGAGTTCCTGAAATACATCATGAAGGATGTCACCCCGAATCCGAAATGCGAGATTCAGGGACGTCTGTACTGGGGCGGAAAACGTTACGATCAGACGAACGAGCTGCGTCACTCGATGTTCCGCTTCTCGGAAAGAGAAGAGTAATTTATTGCTGCGTTAATTTTTCCTGCAGATTCAGGCCGGGAAACGGTCTGCTTACTCAGGTGTGATGTTTAATCTCTGGCATTTTGGTGTAGTATATCAGAAAAGCGATTAAACAAGAATAATTTTCTGGCAGACGGACGGCACCCCCTGGCCCGTCTGCCTTTTGTCTATGGGAAAGAAGTATGAACAAAGATCTGGCAAAATCACATCGCGAAATCACAGAAAAGCTTACGGAATGTACGCTGTTCCGGGAAATGACGCCGGAGGATATCTGGGAATGCTTTAACTGCAGCAAGGCGGAGCTCGTGACTTATGAAAAAGGGGAATTTCTGTTTACGAAAAATGAAAGCCCGCAGAAGGTGCTCCTGCTTGTAAGCGGTTCTGTGCTTCTGGGAAGGGATTCTTCATGCGGAAGACGGGAAGTGATCTCTACGTTCACGGACGCAGGGGATATCCTGGGGGCAGAAGATCTGTTCCTGAAAGAACCGGCCTATTCCTGCTATGCACAGGCCGTGCGGAGATCTCGGGTGATTCTTCTGCCGGGGGATTTTCTGCTGCATACATGTAATAACGTATGCAGTTATCATGCAAAGCTGATTTCCAACATGCTGTATGTATTCGCCTGGAAAACCAAGCATCAGGATGAGCGGCTGGAAATCATGAGCGGCGGCTCTATCCGTCAGAAAATTGCCAAGATGCTGGTGATAAGGACTCATGGTAATGAACAGACCCCTCTGACGATGAGCCGGGAAAGAATGGCGGAATACCTGAATATCGCCAGACCGTCGCTTTCCCGTGAACTGATGAAAATGAAAGAGGATGGTCTGATCAGACTGGTCGACAAGCGGATTTATATCGCAGACAGTGAGGCCATGAACGAATTAATTTAAACGTGTCCTGGAAAGATAACTTTCTCCGGCAAAAATCTGACGCGCAAGGCAGCAATTGGATAGAGAGAAATATAGGAGGCAGAAGGTGAACACTTTAGATGAAATCGTAGAGCAGTTAAAGGAAGATAAACGGAATCAGTCCTACACGGAGCGTGGGATTTCTCCGGTCTTCCAGATCAGTCCTGAGGCCCGTGTGCTGATCATCGGACAGGCGCCAGGAAAGAAAGTGGAAGAGACGGGCATTCCTTTTAATGATAAATCCGGTGAGCGGCTGATGGACTGGATGGGAATCGGCCGGGACGTATTTTATTCTGAAAAAGTTGCCATCATGCCGATGGATTTCTATTATCCGGGCAAAGCCAAAACCGGTGATCTTCCGCCTCGCTCTTTTATTGCAAAAGAGTATCACAAAGCTCTGCGGAGCGAGATGTCGGACATCGGCCTGACTATCCTGAGCGGCGGTTATTCTGTAAAATATTACCTTAAAGGCAGCCAGAAGAAGAATTTGACGGAAACAGTAAAGTCCTTCCGCGATTACCTTCCGGAGTTTTTCCCGATCGTACATCCGAGCCCGCTGAATAACATCTGGCTGAAGAAAAATCCATGGTTTGAAGAAGATGTAGTGCCTGAACTGAGGAAGAGAGTGCAGGAAGCACTGGAAAAGTAAATTGCTGGAAGGCAGGGCGCCGCATCTTCGTCCATTAGATTCTGGCAGAAAGGAGTTTCAGTATTTTTGTTCTGGATTTCCCGAAAATCGGTTCAAAATAAACGGGATGTATTGAG
>JBJFHK010000125.1:0-2251 GCA_051893535.1 Eubacterium sp.
ATTGAAGGCACCGGCTTTGACCCGGGCTTGTTTGGACAGGGCGGCCCCACGCGGGATCTTCTTGACGCAGTTGTTCCTGACCGTCCGGTGCTCATTCATGATGAAGGGCATCACAGCCTCTGGGTGAATACAGCGGCGCTTGAGGCCTGCGGGATTACCCGTGAGACGCCGGATCCGGCGTCCGGACATATCTGCAAGGATCCGGAAACCGGTGAGCCAACCGGTTTTCTGCAGGAGAGCGGAGCTATTGCCCTGGCAGGGAAGATCCTTCCGAAGCCGACGGTCAAACGGTTTGCGGATGGTATTCTTTCGTATCAGGATCTGGCACTCTCGACTGGAGTTACTATGGCGTTTGAGCCGATGGCCGGAAATGACCTGCCGGAAGAAGCCTTCCGAAATGAGGCCTATCGGACTCTGGAACGGGAAGGGAAACTGTGTGTTACCTTCCGGGTCGCGCAGACGCTGTATCCGGAAATGGATGAAGATGCTTTCTTTACGCATCTTGATCAGCTGCATCAGGAATTCAATGGCCATGAAAAGCTTCAGTATAATACTGTCAAGGTGTTCCTTGATGGTGTGATTGACGGGCATACGGCATATCTTCGGGAACCGTATCGGATGCCGCCGTATGATTGCGGACCGATTCTCTATCCGCAGAAACGTTTGAATGAAAGAGTCCTGCATGCGCTGAAAAAAGGCTACCGGGTACATGCACATGCGATTGGGGACGCAGCCATTGATGAGGCCATTACCGCCTATGCTGCGGCGCAGGATATACTTGGCGGATCTGATTTCCGCAATCAGATCACCCACTTGCAGGTCTGCCATGAGGATCAGGCAGAGAAAATGGCAGAATACGGGATCCTTGCGGTGGTTAATCCATACTGGCATTATGAAACGCCGCTGTATGCGACGCTCGAAACACCGAATCTTGGAAGGGACCGGGCGGAGCATATGTACTACCTGAAGAGTTTTCAGAAGCATGGTGTCCGCATGTCGCAGGCGAGTGACTATCCGGTGACCATTCCTCCGGATACGATGATGTCCTTGCATCTTATGGTGAACCGGTATCATCCGAAGGAATCGAGGAACCCCTATGCGCCGGAAGAGTGCCTGTCCGTGGAAGAGGCGCTCCGAATCCTGACCATTAATGGTGCTTATGAGCTTGATATGGAGAAAACAAAGGGCTCCATTGAAGCGGGGAAGGATGCCGACTTTGTCTGGCTGTCTCAGGATGTAACCCGGGTGCCGAAGGAAAAACTCTATCAGACGCGGGTCCTTGAGACCTGGATTCAGGGCGAATGCCTTTATGAAAGGAACCGGAACGAGACGGAACTCCCGGTTGCCAGGTAAGGAAAGAGGGATATACTGAAGTAAAACGAAATGAGAAAGGAGTGGGGGCTATGCTTGGAAATTTTTCGTATTGTAATCCGGCAAGGCTGCATTTTGGAGAGCAGGCCATGGACGCTCTGGCCGGGGAACTAGCGCGGTACGGACGGTCGGTTCTTATGACTTACGGCGGCGGATCCATTAAGAAAAACGGCATTTATCAGGAGGTCAGGAAGATCCTGGAAGAGCAGGGGAAGCAGGTGACCGAACTTAGCGGGATCATGCCCAATCCGACAACGGATAAGCTTGCAGACGGCATAGCGATTGCGAGATCCGTGAAGCCGGATCTTATTCTGGCTGTCGGCGGCGGATCTGTGATCGACTATTCGAAGACGCTGTCGATTTCTGCGAACTGCGAAGAGGATCCGTGGGAGAAGTATCTGGTTCGCCAGGAAGAGCCGGACTGCCCGATCATTCCGGTCGGGGTCGTTCTGACAATGGTCGGAACCGGTTCGGAGATGAACGGCGGAGCGGTGATCACGAACCCGGCCAAGAAGTTAAAGCTCGATTATGATTTTTCGGACACGAAGCCGGAGATGATTCCCCGTTTCGTTATCATGAACCCGCGCTTTACCATGACGTTGCCGAAGTACCAGATGGTTGCCGGGATCTACGACATCTTCTGCCATATCTGTGAGCAGTATTTTTCCGGAGAAGATGACAACACGTCGGATTACATCAGCGAAGGACTTATGCGCTCGGTCATTCATTCAGGACTCGTCGCCGTCAAGAATCCGAACGACTATGAGGCGCGGAGCAACCTGATGTGGTCGGCAACCTGGGCGTTAAATTCTCTCATTTCCAAAGGAAAGACGACAGACTGGATGGTTCACAAGCTGGGGCAGGCGGTCAGCGCAGTGAC
>JBJFHK010000126.1:0-2232 GCA_051893535.1 Eubacterium sp.
TTTTGGCCCTTTTTACCCGGCCCAAAATGGCCCAAATCACCCGACGCTAACACCACTTCATTACAGAGATCATCATAGCCTGTCTGTAGTAAATGATCATTCTGTTGACATTCGGCCTTTCCGGCACACTCAGGACGATTGCTGACAGCATCGCACAACTGATGATATTGCCTTTAAATCGATCTCCTTTTTCAAATTCTGGAAGTTTCCCTATAATTTCCTTATATCTGACTTTTGCTTTTGCCATGACCGCGGAAGCATTTTTATTATCCATGTTGAAAACAATTCCTAACTGTTTTCGAAAGGAATTGTTGAAAAGCGTCCACATTCCCATAGGCGTTCCGAAATACTTCATAGCATTAACAGTCTCACTAATTCATTTTTATTCGCCGGTATAAGCATCACCGGCATGATTCGAAAAATCCTGTTTCTCCAGCCATGCCTTCTCGTCTTTGTTCTCCGGAACATCGATCCGTTCGATCTTGAATATAACCGGCCGTGTTCCGTCATTGCAGCAAGTAATCATGATCCGGTCGTCATTCGTCCACTGATGCATAATCGAGCCGCCTTGGAGCGCCGTATAGATATACCGGCTGACCGCATCCCACGCCTCCGCGCAGAACGGCATCTTCGGCCCGCCAGCCGTTGTATCCGGATCAGCGTTTGACTTCGCCAAAGTGTTAAGTCCGGTATGCCAGAAGTCATCCTTTTCGGAATTCCGGTCAAAGATATATTCATCTCCGGCATGATAACATGGACATGGCCCAGACTTCGGATCTGCCAGATACTTCTCCTGCAGATCGGAAAAGCATTTTGTTTCCAGTACCGTTACTTTGCATCTGTGCTGCATAAAATCATCTCCTGAAAATAAAAAATGCGGAGCCACAGGCCGAAAGGTCTATGCTCCACGAATTGAATCCATATGCGACAAATCAGCCTTGTTCTGCTGCTTCCCACTATACCAAAAACGTCCGGATTTATCCACTTGAAAAGACGCCGCCGCTTATGCAGAGACGCCTTGTGATTTCTCTTATTCCGCTGTAATGACGGTTCCGTCCTTGAAAGTAACCATGATCTTTTTGTCCGTGTACACCGTCATGTGATCCACAAAGATCCCGAACGCCCTGGGATCGAATTCTTCCATCAGGCTGTCCATCTGCCCGATCTCCTTTATGAAGAGCTGCAGCCTCCGGCTCCGCGCCTGCCTGTGCTGAATGTCCAGGCAGCATTTCTCATAGGCGTCTTTCGCATCCAGGTATCTGGTCTCCAGTGCCGTCCTCTTTTCCGGGCTCCGGGCCGCCTCGCCTTCACCGTCGTTCGCCTTCCGCAGGAGCTCGCTGACGGTATTCATTTCGGCTGCATACTCGTCTCTCTGCTCTTCGAGCCCGGAAATGTCGTTTAAGAGTTTCCTCGCAACCTTCATGTTCTCGATGATCTCATCCTTTGAGCCGAGATACCGGTTCATCGCTCTGACGAAAGCGTCCCTGATCTCACTTTCCGAAAGCACCGGCGAATTGCAGGACGGGCATCCCTGACGCTTGCTGTACTTCTTATTGCACCGCCAGACGACTTTCCGGCACGGCTCATTCGAATGCCAGATCTTCTGCCCGTACCATCCGCCGCACTCCGCGCATTTGATCTTTGCGGAAAAGATGCCCTTTCCCTTGCAGGCTCCGATCTTCGACCGCCGTTCTATCTCGATCTGCACCAGGTCAAATGTATCCGGAGAAATGATTGCAGGATGATGATTCTCAACATAGAACTGGGGAACTTCCCCTTCGTTCTTTTTGACAGTCTTATTGAGATAATCGACTGTGAACTGCTTTTGCAGCAATGCGTCGCCGCGGTATTTTTCGTTTGACAATATGGACTTCACTGTGGAAATCGACCATTTTGCCTTGCCTCCCGGCGTCTGAATTCCTTTTGATTCGAGCGTCCTGGCAATATCCGAGTAAGTATTTCCCTCAAGGAACATCCTGTAAATCAATTTCACGATCTCCGCCTGTTCTTCATTTACCACCCATTTCCCATCTTCGCCTTTCTCGTACCCGAGAAAACTGGAAAATGCCACGCTCGCGCGTCCGGCTGCAAAGCGTCTTCTCTGGCCCCATGTAACGTTTTGGGAGATCGACCGGGACTCTTCCTGAGCAAGGCTCGACATGATCGTTAAGAGAACCTCCCCATGGACTCCGCTTTCGATACAAACACACGATGCACCAAAATTGGTGCATT
>JBJFHK010000127.1:0-2226 GCA_051893535.1 Eubacterium sp.
CATCACAAAACCTGGAATCCGTGCATTGTTACTGAGAATGATTCTCATGTAGAAGACGGAGCTGCCATAAATTGTATCAGCCGCTGCTATAGAGAAAATAAATTAGAATCGAATACAGAATCTTTATAAAATAATAGATGAGAAATTAGTGAAAGAACGGAAGGAGGCCGGATAATGGGCAGAAAGACAAAAGACGAGATGACGCCGAAGCAGCGTGCGGCGGCGATGGCAAATGGTGAAGAGGTTGACCGTCTGCCGTGCAACCCGAATGTGGCGAACGGCGTGGCGAGGGTTTACGGATGTAAGATTTCCGAGTTCAACACTTCGGCGAAAACGCTGGCGGAGGCGCAGATTGCGGGCTACCGCCGGTTCGGCTATGACAGTGTCCGTGTGTTTACCGATCTGTTCCCGTGGGCAGAGGCGATGGGCGCTGAAGTGACGATGCCGGAAGATAATACGGTGGACCTGAAAACTCCGGCCATCAAGGATCCGGCGGACTATAAGCAGATTCACCCGCTGAATCCGTATAAGGACGGCCGGCTTCCGGTGCATCTGGACGCCATGAAGTATCTGATCGACGGGGTTGGTGATGAAGTGGGAATTTCTGCTGCCATTGTCGGGCCGTTCACGAATGCCTGCTTCCTTCTGGGCGTTGAGAATGTTCTGCGCTTCTGCTATAAGAATCCGGATGCCGTCCACCATCTCTGTCAGGTTTCACTGGAGTCGCTGCTTGCCTATGCTGACGCGGCTATTGATATCGGACTTGGACCGACCATTTCCGAGCCGATGTCTTCCTGCACGGTAATCAGCCCGAAAATTTTCCGCGAGTTCTCCGCACCTTATCTGAAGCAGCTGGTGGATCATTTCAAGTCGAGAGGCCGCGGTGTTGTCATGCACATCTGCGGACAGACTGCTGATATCTGGGAGGATATCGCGGATATGGGCGTTGCGGGCTTCAGCATTGACAATGTCGCCAGCATCGAGGAATGCAAGAAAAAGATCGGCAGCAAAACGAAGATCCTCGGCAATGTCAATCCGGGAACGACGATGTACATGGGTACGCCGGAAGAAGTCCGCATGGCGACCCTGAAGTGCATTAAAGAGGGATACGATTCACCGAAAGGCTTCATGCCGATGTCCGGCTGCTCCCTTCCGGTTGAGACACCTTTTGAGAACATTGACATGATGATGGACACAGTCCGCGAGCTCGGCTATCCGGTCGACCCGGAGAAACTGGACCGCATGATTGAAGAGACAAAAGCCGAACTTGCAAGGGAGAAAGAAGCATAAGGGGAACTGAAAATGGGTAACGATAATAAAGAAAAGCTGATCAAGGCCATGGAAGAAGCCGTCCTGGAAATGGATGATGAAGAGGCCGTATCCCTGGCAGAAGAATATGTAGATAATGGATATGATGCAATGGAGGGCCTGACAGAGGGCCTTGCAAAGGGTATGAACCGGGCCGGCGAGCTGTATGAGAAGAAAGAATACTTTATCCCGGAACTGCTGCTATGTTCCGATGCGTTCTACGGCGCGGTAGATGTTCTCCGCCCGCATATTCAGAAGAAAACCGACAGCAATGAAAAGATGACGGCGGTCATCGGCGTTGTCGAGGGCGACACCCACGATATCGGAAAAAATATCCTGAAAATCATGCTGGAAACAGAGGGTTTTGATGTCTACGACCTTGGCAAGGACGTGCCGACGGAAAACTTTATTTCTGCCGCAAAGGAGCATAACGCAGACTTTATCGGCATGTCGACCCTCATGACCACGACAATGGTCAAGATGAGTGAGATCATCGAAGAGCTGAAGGATAAGGGCATGCGCGACCAGCTGGTCATCATGGTCGGCGGCGGCCCGATCTCCGCGTCTTACGCAGAAAAAATCGGTGCCGACGGCTATGAGCCGGATGCCGCCAGCGCCGCCCGCCGCGCCCGCGAGCTGGTACTGGCGCGGAGAGGTCATTCTGCAGCGTAGGAAATGCAGTGTAGAACAAAAATCGGTGATGGCATTTCGTGAAAAACATGCAAATATACTGCACATTTTAAAGCTGGCCCGCAGAACTGCAGATTTCGTGCAGGAGTTTCATCGAAATCTGCTTCTCAGGCAGGATGTGTGCATAATTATGCATACTTACGAATTGTTTATTTTTGTATTTAAGTTTGTATTTATTTAGGTCGTTGAAATCGCGATTATTTAAAATTGTGCAGAACCGATTTTAAA
>JBJFHK010000128.1:0-2212 GCA_051893535.1 Eubacterium sp.
ATGATTAACAGTTTTTTTGTTTCACTGTCTCTCATAAAGGGAGCATATCAAAATGAGGAGCAGCTTCTTTCCGCGCTTCACCATGATCTGGGAAAGTCAGCGGCAGAAAGTTATATGACAGAACTTTCCATTGTGTACGGGGAGATCCGTGAAGCCGTCCGGAAAATCAGATGGTGGAGTCTGCCGAAGCCGGTTCTGGACTCTGTCGGGACTTTTCCGTCCCAGAGTTTTGTGTATCCGGAGCCTTACGGCACAGCTCTGATTATTACTCCATGGAACTACCCGGTCAATCTGTCCCTTGCGCCTCTTACCGCGGCGATTGCGGCGGGAAACTGCGCCGTTGTGAAATGCTCCAGACAGAGTGTGAGAACTTCTCAGCTGCTCCGCAATATTCTCAATCATACCTTCCCGGACAACTATATTTACTGCACAGAAGGGGACATCGATTACGATGAACTGCTGGAGCAGCGTTACGATTATATCTTCTTCACCGGAAGTCCGAGAGTCGGAAAAACGGTGATGCAGGCAGCAAGTAAGTATCTGACGCCAGTTTCCCTGGAGCTTGGCGGAAAAAGTCCATGTATTATCGATGAAAGCGCTGATCTGAAGCTGGCGGCGAAGCGGGCTGCCTGGGGCAAGCTCCTGAACGCCGGTCAGACCTGTATCGCCGTCGATTATGTACTGGTGCAGAATCGGGTGAAGGAACCCTTCTTGAAAGCTCTGGAAGAAGAAATTGACAGGAGCTATCCGGATCCTCTGAATAATGACAGCTATCCGTGTATCATCAGCCGGAGAAGTTATGATCGTCTGGTCAGGCTGATCGGCACAGAAGAGAGTGTGATCGGCGGAGAGGCGGATCTGGAAAAACATAAGATCGCCCCTGCGATCTTCCCGGACACGGATTTCGATCATGAAATTATGAAAGGAGAGATCTTCGGTCCGCTTCTTCCGGTGATCGGATACGATCATCTGGATCAGGCCATCCGTGAAGTCAAGACAAGAGAAAAACCGCTCGCCTGCTATATTTTCACGAAGAAAAAGAAACAGGCAGATAAGGTAATCCATGAACTCTCTTACGGCGGCGGCTGTGTAAACGATGTGATCATGCATAATGCCAACGGTCATCTGCCTTTTGGAGGCGTTGGAAACAGCGGTATGGGCGCCTATCATGGAAAATACGGCTTTGATGCTTTCAGTCATAAGAAAGCGGTTTTAAAGAGCATCACCATGCTGGATCTTCCTTTCCGCTATCCGCCGTTTGATGAGAAGAAGCTGAAGCTGCTGAAGAAGCTGCTGTAGATCTGGCAGGGTGTAATGGCGGCAATGAAATATAAGTTTGATTCGCATATCTCAGACGTGTATAATAGAGATAAGAAAGGATTGTCCGCAGGTAGGATGGCGGTCAACCCCTAAAATTGGTGTTGAAGCCGTCAACGAACGTTGGCGGCTTCGTGCACATTATGTGCTATTTGCGTCTGGATATAATCACGGACGCGAGAGTAAGAAGTACTAATGTATACTGGAGCAGTTCACTCCATGTTACGAGATGTTTCATACTCTCACCCCTTTTCATCAGGGGGTCAGCCGCCACTGCGGGCAATCTATAATTGATTGTAATATTTTACCTGACTGATTTCAATGAGAATTTATATTTTATATTAAATTTACTGATATAAATGAATAAATGCGTTTCAATTGCAGTTTATCTGCTTGATTGGAATTATTTTGTCAAATTGTGTACATACGAAAGGAATCATCATGCCATTTAAAACCGAAAAAATCCAATATGGCCTCCCGCATAAGGAATACCCGAAAGAAAACGTTATCGCTTCCATGAATCAGCTGATCGACATCCTGCATCTTGAGAAGGAGCCGGTAGCCGTGACACTTCTGCACACGAAAGAGGATTATGATCAATATCCTGCAGAAAATGATGGTGTGAAAATTGCCTACTGTGTGATGGTCAAGCAGGCGGCGATGAACGGAATCGCCCGGAAAACGCTGCTGGAAAATCATGCCTGTGACGGAGCGACGACGGCGCTCGGCCTGGAGCCGTCGACGGAGGCTATTGAGAGTGGCAAGACGTATTTTTCATATAGCCTCTATTCATCCGTTTCAACTGCGCACCGGCACAGGAGTCAGATCAAGAGCCTGCACAGAGAGCAGTTCGGGGTATATGGAGCTGCCGTTGTTCCGCTTTCTAAATGTGAGA
>JBJFHK010000129.1:0-2188 GCA_051893535.1 Eubacterium sp.
TTCAATTTGAACTTGCAATTTACGTTGCAAATAAAGATTTCAATATATTTTTAATTAATACAACCCGAATAAATTTACGGATTCTTAAGTTATTTTTGAAGATAAAACCTTTTGGAAAGATCATTGCTCCGCCAGAAAACCCGCACGAGACTGATATTCTGCAAATAGATAATTCAGAATAATAATAATAACCTGCATTCCCAACAATGGCTGCTGATGGAGCCCCTTGAAAGGCTGTTTGTGCATCTGAAAACCCGCGCGAACGGCAGAGTGTTTCTGCTTCAAAAGAATGAATAACGCATTTATCTGTCGGCCGGTAACAGAGCATCTCGCAGGGACGATGCCACAGCCAGAGCCAGAAAACTCGCGCGAAGCTTATTTCTAAAATTTGATAATCAGAAATATGAAACAGCATCCAGACTTGGCCAGAGATGGAACCTCTCGAAAGACCGTTGGTGCAGCAGGAGTCAGATGGTAGAAACGGCGATGGGCTGACGCACCGTAATCATAGACGTTTGCGGCAGCTCCGCCGTTTCCCAAATGACTCCGTATCTGCACCCGGTCTGTAGAGCAGTTCCATCTACTGGCCAATCGCCTTGGATGCTGTTTGGAATTGATTTTCAAATTTTAGAATTTTACCCCCGCGCGGCTTTTCTCAGCATCTCCAGCAGCCCCGCCATATCCTCCGGCAGCGGCGCCTCTGCCGTGATGATGCGGTCTTCCGCCGGATGCCGGAATTTCAGCCGCATGGCGTGAAGTGCCTGGCGGGGAAAGATTTCCTGCAGGTCTCCGCCGTAGAGAGGATCGCCGGTGATCGGATGGCCGATGGAGGACAGGTGCACGCGGATCTGGTGGGTGCGTCCGGTCAGAAGATGGAGCTGGACCAGGGTGTGGCCTTTGTTTTCATAAAGGCCATCGATTTTTCTGTCCTTCTCCGGGGCAGGGATCCGCTCCAGAACTTTTACTTCGGTGATGCTTTCCCGGCCGCCTTCCATGACGGCCCGGTTCGGTTTATCCGGGTCAGGCATTCCGATCGGGCGGTTTATTGTAAATTCATCCTCTTCAATGATACCGGAAACAACAGCGCAGTAGTATTTTTCAAGCTTATTTTTCTGCATCTGCCGGATCAGTTCGTCCTGGGCATGGGAGTTTTTGCCGACAATCAGAAGACCGGTGGTGTCCATGTCCAGGCGGTTGACGAAACGGATTTTCCAGCTCTCCTTATGGTCATCCATATATTTCATGATGCCGTTGGCCATGGTATGACAGGGATGCCCCTTGGTCGGGTGAACAGTGTATCCGGCCGGTTTGTCAATGATCAGGAGGTCCTGGTCTTCATAGATGACGCCAAAAGGAATGTCTTCCGGCGGAAATCCGCTGCGCTCTTCCGGGAGGACGGCGAGGATGGTGTCACCTTCTTTAGGCTTCATCCAGCCCTGCAGGACCTCCCCGTTGAGAAATACCAGATGCTGGGCCCGCATTTTTGCCAGAAGGCGGGAGGAGAAATCGAGGTTCTTCTTCAGCATCCGGCGGATGCCCATGCCTTCATCATCTTTTTTAACTGTAAATGTAAATTCTCGTCTGTCCATGAATGTTTTTATCTCTCTTTATTTTCGGAGTAATTGGCATTATTGTTTCCGAGGAACTTTTCCTTGACCTTTTTCCAGAAATCAAAATCCCTGGATTTCAGCATGTGCAGGGTAGTTGAGCCGTATCCGATCATAATGGTATCCACATGGAAATATTCCCGTGTGAATCCGTCCGCCTGCATCCTGACGTGGGCGTCCTCTCTTTCCGGCCTGATAAACAGGTATTTATCTGCAGGAAGGAGCAGACTGGAGGTAAAGGAACGGTAAGCATTGGTGTTCATCGGCGCAATTGGCGTCACCTGAAGAACTTCCAGGCTCGGATCCACCAGACCGCCGCCAAGAGAATAGTTGTAAGCGGTGCTTCCTGCAGGGGTTGAAAGCAGGATTCCGTCGCCGCTGAAATGTTCGATGAAATTCTGTCCGATGGAGATGCTCAGATGTACTGTACAGCCTACATTTCCCTTGACGATCATTTCATTCATTCCGTACCACTTGCTGATCTTTCCTTCGTGCTGAATCGTTGCTTTCAGGGTTCTCAGATTCTGGATGTAGAAATTCCCCTGCTTATAGTTTTCGATCATCTCATCGATTCTTTCCGG
>JBJFHK010000130.1:0-11880 GCA_051893535.1 Eubacterium sp.
AACTGAAGGCATTCCTTGCATATTTGAGTAATCACATTCCGACGGATGATTTTACCAGGAATCTGGATGCCCAGGTGCATAAAACAACTGGGGATGAGGACTGGAGGAGACAGTATATGACATTAGAAGAAAAAATCGAGATGGGACGCAGGGAAGGCCATGCAGCAGGCGTAGAAGAAGGCCGCGATGAAAAACAGTGTGAAGTAATTTGCAACATGGTAAAGAAGAAGTTACAGGTGAAAACGATTGCAGAGCTCCTTGGAATGAAGGAGGAGGCTTTGCGTGCGTTTGCCCGTGAGCATGGGATTGAACTAAGGGAGTGAGCCAAGAGGCGGCAGGGTAGTGGGGCTTCTCAGAGGAGTGCTGCTGCGCCCGGTCTGAAGAGCGAGCTTCTGAGTTCGGCCGTTTATGCTGAAAATGCTTTTCTCATTTCATGAAATTATTACTGCCAGCCAGAAGCGTGCCCTGTCACCTGACATCCTGAATGACTGTGAGCATTAGCTATCAGATAACACAGAAGCCGCATCACCCAAAATACAGTGATGCGGCTTCCGTCCATTTATGTGTGTAAGTGAAATGGCTTGGTTATTACTCGATGAAGCTTCCGCCCTTCAGGATCTTCTTTCCGAGTGCCTGCTGGGACTCCGGAACTCCTTCCAGGGACTGCTTCTGGATTGCGCGGATCTTAAGCGGCAGGGCGAACAGATTGATGAAGCCCTGTGCGTCGGCCTGGTTGTAAACCTCGTCCTCGCTGAATGTAGCGAACTCCTCGTTGTAGAGGGAGTATGGAGACTGGCTGGCAACCGGATAAGCGGTTCCCTTGTAAAGCTTCATTTTGACCTTTCCGGTCAGGTGCTCCTGGGTGACATCGACGAATGCGCTGATTGCCTCACGGAGCGGGGTGAACCACAGTCCGTCGTAAACCAGCTCGGCGAACTTCTGGGATACGATCTTCTTGTATGCCAGTGTGTCGCGGTCGAGGATCAGTTTCTCCAGGTCACGGTGTGCCTGATACAGGATCGTTCCGCCAGGAGTCTCATAGACACCACGGGATTTCATGCCTACCAGGCGGTTTTCAATAATATCAATCGTTCCGACGCCGTTCTCGCTTCCGAGCTTGTTCAGCTTGGTCAGCAGGTCGATCGGAGAAAGTTTTTCATCGTCAATGGCAACCGGAATACCTTTCTCGAAGGAAATGGTGATGGTTGTCGGCTCGTTCGGAGCGTCTTCCGGTGTCTTAGACAGGACATGAATCGTCGGGAGATGTTCATTCCACGGATTCTCCAGTTCGCCGCCCTCATGGCTGATGTGCCAGATGTTCTCGTCACGGGAGTAGATCTTCTTGGTGGTCTGGGAAATCGGAATGTTGTGCTTATGTGCATACTCGATCAGATCTTCACGAGACTTGAAGTCCCAGATTCTCCACGGTGCGATAACCTTGATCGCAGGGTTCAGTGCCTGAATGGAAGCCTCAAAACGAACCTGGTCGTTTCCTTTTCCTGTGCAGCCGTGAGCAATGGTGAATGCGCCTTCCTGCTCAGCGATTTCTACGAACTTCTTGGCCATCAGCGGACGAGCCATGGAGGTTCCGAGCAGATAGTCATCTTCATAAATTGCTCCGGCCTTCAGTGTCGGATAGATATAATCTGTAATGAATTCCTCACGCAGGTCCAGGGTAATTGCCTTGGAAGCGCCTGTGGACAGTGCCTTCTTTTCTACTGCGTCGAAATCTTCGTGCTGGCCGACGTTGCAGCATACGGCGATAACATCGTAATCATAGGTTTCTTTCAGCCAGTTCAGAATTACGGATGTGTCCAGCCCGCCGGAATAGGCGAGGATTACTTTTTCTTTTGCCATTTCACTTACCTCCAAAATTGATATTTATAAATAAAAAAGAATAATTATCGTGTTGAATGTATAGTAACACCCGGGTGAATAAAAATCAAGTATTATTTGTTAATATTCAAGATTTTTTTCTGGCGCAGAATGTGAAAGAATCGTCAAAAGCCACAGGATTAGCAGTATCAATGGGAATGAACGGGAAATAATTCTTTTAAAGCTTAAAAAAATATTGTTGAATATTTTTCCATGCTATAGTATACTTTTTGAAAGTGTGAGGAAAGGAGAATTACGTTATGAAGGGAGTTATTTACCTGGAAGACGGAACGGTTTATAAAGGACGCGGATTCGGCTGGACGGGAACCAAAGTCGGAGAGCTCGTGTTCAATACAGCGATGACAGGATATCAGAAAACGCTGACTGATCCGTCCTATAGTGAACAGATCATTACCATGACCTATCCGCTGATCGGAAATTACGGCATTAATGATACGGATTATGAATCCGATCATATTTATGCGTTCGGTCTGGTTGTTAAAGATGTCTGCTTCCATCCGTCAAATTGGAAATGCAAGATGACGATCGATGAATGGCTGAAGCAGCAGAAGGTACCTGGCGTGTATGAAGTGGATACACGTGAGATTACAATGAAGATTCGTGAGCATGGAAGCATGAAGTGCGTAATCAGCACAGAAGGGCTTCCACTTTCGCAGTTGAAAAAATTATGTGATGAGACAGAGCTCAGAACAGACCAGATGAAGGACGCGGGTACAGACCACGTTATTGAATGGGAGGCAGAAAACCCGCAGTTCCATGTTGCAGTCATGGATCTCGGCTGCAAGCGCAGTATTTTAAAAGAACTTCATAACAGAAATTGCAGTTTGACCATCTTTCCTTACGGAACAAAGGCGAAGACAATTCTGGCCGCTCATCCGGACGGAGTGTTTATCACAAACGGCCCGGGAGACCCGGAATCAGCAACGGAAGATATTATCGTGACAGAAAAACTGATCACGAACAGCAATTATGGTGAGAATCAGATGCCGATTATGGGAATCTGCATGGGTCATCAGCTGATTGCGCTCGCATCCGGCGGTAAGACATACAAACTGAAGTATGGACACCGCGGCGTAAACCACGGTGTTTTTGATAAGAAGACAGGAAGAAGCTACATTACTTCTCAGAATCACGGTTACGCAGTAGATTCAAACAGCGTTGTCCTGAAGGGTCTGGACATCACGCACCTGAATCTGAATGACGGCACCGTTGAGGGCATGCAGCACATCCGCAAACCGGTATTCTCTGTACAGTTTCATCCGGAATCCAATCCGGGACCGAACGACACGGGATATCTGTTTGACCAGTTCATTGATTTGATGAAGGGAGGAAAGCTGTAATGCCAAAGGATTTCACATTGAAGAAAGTTATGATCATCGGTTCCGGCCCGATCGTCATCGGTCAGGCAGCCGAATTTGACTATGCCGGAACACAGGCCTGCAAGGCAATCGCGGAGGAAGGAATTGAGACCGTACTGGTAAATTCTAACCCGGCGACGATCATGACCGACCATGGAATCGCAGATAAAGTATATCTGGAGCCGATTACAGAAGAAGCGGTAGAACAGATCATCTCTAAAGAGCGTCCGGACGGCATTCTGGCCGGATTTGGCGGACAGACCGGACTGAATATAGGAATGTCCCTTTACGAGAAAGGTGTGCTGGACAAGTACCATGTCAAGCTTCTGGGTGTAAACCGCGAGAGCATTTATAAGGCGGAGGACCGTGAAGCGTTCAAGAAGCTGATGCAGGAAATCGATGAGCCGATTCCGCCGAGCACCATTGCGACCAATGTTGACGAGTGCCTGGACTTTGTAAAGAAGATCGGCTATCCGGTAATTATCCGCCCGGCATATACCCTTGGAGGAACAGGCGGCGGAATTGCCAATAATGAAGAGGAACTGATCGAACACTGCAAGATGGGAATTGAAAAGAGCGCCATCGGACAGGTTCTGGTCGAGAAGTCCATTGCAGGATGGAAGGAAATCGAGCTGGAGGTTATCCGCGACGCAAAGGATAACTGCATTATCATCTGCTCGATGGAAAACCTGGACCCGGTCGGCATTCACACCGGAGACAGTATTGTCGTAGCGCCTGTACAGACCCTGGACGACCATCAGTACCAGATGTTGCGTGACGCTTCCCTGAAGATCATCCGCGCTCTGCATATCGAAGGCGGATGCAACGTTCAGCTGGCCCTGAATCCGGATAAGGATGAGTATGCGGTCATTGAGGTAAACCCTCGTGTAAGCCGCTCTTCCGCACTGGCTTCCAAGGCTGCCGGCTACCCGATCGCCAAGATCGCCGCGAAGATCGCAATCGGCTATACTCTGGACGAACTGCAGAACTACGTTACCAAGGAATCCAGCGCCTGCTTCGAGCCGACACTGGACTACTGCGTCGTAAAGTTCCCGAAGTGGCCGTTTAACAAATTCAGAACAGCATCCAGGAAACTGGGCACGCAGATGAAGGCAACCGGAGAGATCATGGCGATTGACCGGAACTTTGAGTCTGCGCTGATGAAGGGCATCGCATCTCTGGAAATCGAAGGAAACGGACTGCGTATTCCTTATGTCACCAATCTGGATAATGACCGCCTGATGGCAAAAATGAGAGTCGGCGATGACGAGCGTATTTTCTGCATTGCAGAGGCGTTCAGAAGAGGAATTGCCGATGTTGAGAGCATTCACGCAGAGACGAAGATTGACCGCTGGTTCCTGTATAAGATTTACGGAATCATCGAGATGGAGCGCCGTCTGCAGAGTGAGGAGATTACACCGGAGATCATCTACGAGGCAGAGAGCCACGGATTCACGGATGACGACATTCTGGATCTGACCAAAATGCCGAGAGAAGTCCTGCAGGACATCCGTCTCTACCACGACATGTATCCGGTTTATAAGATCGTAGATACCTGCGCCGGCGAGTTCGAGGCAGCAACACCGTATTACTACCAGAGCTACGGCGGGGAAAACGAGAGCAAACGCTCCGATAATGAGAAGATCCTGGTTGTCGGCTCCGGCCCGATCAGAATCGGACAGGGAATTGAGTTCGACTACTGCTGCGTTCAGGGTGTCTGGGCGCTGAAAGATCTGGGCTATGAGTCAATCATCATCAACAACAACCCGGAGACCGTCAGCACAGACTTTGATACCTCTGACAAGCTGTATTTTGACCCTCTGCACACGGATGACGTCATGAACGTCATCAAGCAGGAGCATCCGGAAGGCGTCATCCTGCAGTTCGGAGGACAGACTTCCCTGAATCTGGCATCCAGACTGTCCGCCCGCGGAATCAACATTCTGGGAACCAAGAACAAGTACATCGATCTGGCTGAGGACCGTGAGAAATTCCATGCATTGATGGACGAACTGCACATCGTAACCCCGAAGGGCTGTGCAGTCCGCACCCATGAAGAGGCTGAGGCTGCGGTTAAGGAACTCGGATACCCTCTGGTTGTCCGCCCGTCCTTTGTTATCGGCGGCCGTGCAATGCAGGTTGTTTATAACGATGATGAGCTGAACACCTATCTGAAGGAAGCCGTCCGCATGTCCCACGAGCACCCGGTTCTGATCGACCAGTACATCGAGGGCAAGGAAATGGATGTCGACTGCATCGCAGACGGAGAAGACGTCCTGATTCCGGGAATCATGGAGCACTTCGAGCGCACAGGCGTTCATTCCGGAGACAGCTGCACCTCCTATCCGCCTTACGATTTCCCGCAGGAAGTCATCGATTCCCTGATTGATCACACCAAGAGAATCGCAAGAGCCCTGCATGTCGTCGGCCTGATGAATGTCCAGTACGCCTGGGATGGAAAGACGATCTACGTCATCGAGGTAAATCCGCGTGCATCCCGTACCGTTCCGATTCTGAGCAAGGTCACCAAGGTGCCGATGGTCCGCATTGCCGTTGCCGTTATGACCGGCCAGAAGCTGAAGGATATGGAATACGGAACAGGACTGTATCCGGATAAGGACTACTATGCCGTCAAGGTCCCGGTATTCTCTGATTCCAAGCTGACGGATGTCGACGTTGCCGTCGGACCGGAAATGAAGTCCACAGGAGAAGTTCTGGGCATCGATAAGGACCTTGACAAGGCTATTTACAAGGGCTTCATCGCTGCCGGCGGAAAGATCCCGACAGAAGGCGGCGTGTTCGTTTCCCTGCGTGATCATGATAAGAACGACGAGAGCGCGAGAATCGTCGAGAAGTATCAGGAGCTGGGCTTCAAGATCTACGCATCTGCGGGAACCGGAAAGTTCCTGACAGAGCATGGCGTGGAGAATACCTTCCTGCCGTTTGAGGATGTCCTTCCGATGATTGAGAACGGCATTGAAGTGCTGATCAATACGCCAAAGGCGATGAACAAGCTGAACACGGATACCTTCCCGCTCCGCCGCAAGGCCATCGAGCACAACCTCCCGGTATTGACCTGCATGGATACCGCGCAGATCTTTACCAAGGCTATAGAGCTGAAGCAGAAACATACACACCTGGAGTACAACCCACTGTAGTCCGGACGTAAACGAGAAATTATTTCACAGGCAGGCGCGTAATCAGCGCCTGTCTGTTTTTTGACAAAAAGAAAAGCGAAAGGAAAAACCTGAATATGGCAGAAAAACAGAACAGACAATGCGAACTTCTGGTTCCGGCCGGCGGTGAGCAGGCATTTCTGGCCGCAGTGGAAAACGGCGCCGACGCCGTTTACGTCGGCGGAAGCTCCTTCAATGCCAGAGCCGGGGCGCAGAATTTCAACCGGGAGCAGATGAAGGAAGCGGTCGCTTACGCCCACCAGAGAGGGGTCCGGGTTCACGTCACCATGAATATTCTTCTGGAGGACGATGAACTCCGACCGGCATTGAAAGAGGCAGAATATGATTATGAAATTGGCGTGGACGCACTGATCGTGCAGGATCTGGGTCTTGCAAACCTGATTCATAAAGAGATGCCGGATTTTCCCCTGCATCTGTCCACACAGGCGACGGCCTATGATCTCCGCTGCGTACAGGCCGCAGAGGAGCTGGGTTTCCGCCGGGCCGTACTTTCCCGCGAGCTGACCTTTGAGGAAATCCGTGCGATCAGAGAGCAGACAGACCTGGAACTGGAAATGTTTATTCATGGCGCCCTCTGTATCTGCTATTCCGGTCAGTGCCAGATGAGCCGCTATTTCGGAGGCCGGAGTGGGAACCGCGGTGCCTGCGCGCAGCCCTGCCGTCTCCCCTATACAGTACTGGACAGAGAAGGACGCCGGATCCGCACAGGCCGTCATCCCCTCAGCCCGAGAGACCTTTGTCTACTGGACGATCTGGGAGACCTGATCCATGCCGGAATCGACTCCTTCAAGATCGAAGGACGGATGAAATCGCCGGAATACGTTGCGGTGGTGACCTCGATTTACCGGAAATACATCGATCAGTACCTGAAACACGGAAGCTGCAGAGTCGACCCGGCAGACCGCATGGCCCTGCGTCAGATTTTCAACCGGGGCGATTTTACGGAAGCCTATCTGCACGGTTATCCGGGAAAGAAACTGATGTGTTCCGGCCTTCCGAAGCATCAGGGGGTGCCGGTCGGAAGGGTGAACAGCCGCGTCAATCCGATCCTGCTGGATGTCCGGCTGGATCGTGAATTGCAGTTAGGCGATGGCATTGAAATTCACAACGCTGCGCTCACTGGCGGCATCCTGACCTATCTGAAAACGATGAAGGGAGGACTGACCAGAATCGGCGATTTCAAGGGTGATGTTCATAAAGGCGATGAAATCTTCCGGACCTCATCGAAAGCCCAGCTGGACGCAGCCAGAAAGACCTTTCAGGAGATGTCCTTCACGGAAGGCAAGTTCAGAAGAAAGCGCGGGATTTCCATGCAGCTGAAGGAGGAGGGGCAGAATCTGATGCTGCGTGCGTCAACCATTGCAGGCCGGACTTTCGGTGATTATGACCAGATGATTTCCGCCCATGCCGAGGCCCAGGCCGGACCTTTCCCCTATGCGGAGAATCACGCCGCGAGTCTGGAACGCCTGAAAAATGCCCTGCGAAAGACCGGGGGAACCCCTTTTGAGGTGGAAGAGCTGAAACTCCCGGAGTCGATGCTCCTCCATGTGCGGATGGCGGAGCTGAACGCCCTGCGGCGGGAGGTGCTGGATAAACTCGCAGACCAGCTTGCCTGCGGACGGACAAAAATCAACCCGCAAGAGCATAAGGAAAGCCCGCTTCCGCGGAAACTTCACGGCGGACATCCCCAGAGTCCTCAGGCGCCGGCATTTATGATGCGGGATCATGATGAAATGTATTTTTATTCCTGGAAATCATTAAGTCATTATTCATCTGCTGGAAAAGGAAAGATCGCCCTGCTGCCGCTTTATGAAGCTGAAAGGCATTATAATGATATTCCGGAACTGCTGGAAAACACAGGGTTCGCTCACATTGTGCCGTGGATTTCCAATGTGGCCAAGGGAAAAGAAGCCGCCTGGGTTGAAAAACATATCGCGGAAATCACAGAACACTGGAAAGAAAGCGGAATATATGTCGGAAGTCTGAGCTGGATTTCTTATCTGACCGGCCGCGGCATTCCAGTATACGCGGATTTCGGTCTGAACCGCTATAATCACAGGACGGCAGAAGTTCTGGAGCAGCTGGGCGCCGCATATTCCATGCCTTCGCTGGAAGAGGCCGTGCATGAGCAGGGTGCTTTTCCGCTGATGACGACCCAGTACCGTCCGGACGGGGACCTGATGATTTCCCGCAGGAAGGACCGTCTGGATTTATGGAAGCCGGAATTCAGCGAACAGACCTGGATTCTGCCGGAGCGGCAGCCGGGAAATATTCAGAAGGTCACGCCGTCGGATACCGGGCACGGGAAAGTGCGCCGCGTCTACATCAGCCCGGAATTCTGATCGGATGATATTTTGTATGCTTTAAAGGTATGGACTGGAAGGCACTGGAAAAACATGAAGCCGGAGATGGAGAGAAGGCCTGAAGAGCCGGGGAATACTGCGGCGCAGCAGGCTTCGGGCGGAGGTGTGCTCTTGGCCGGCCGGGCTTTGTCCCGCGGAAAAGATCTGCATAAAGTTAAATTAATGTGAATAAAGTTTAAAAAACCTATTGACATAATACGCCCAGGATGGTAAATTTATGCATGTAATTTAATATATTTACATTCAGCAAGGCAATGAAAACTTCGCGTGTAAGTGGAAAGGAAGTATTCACATGAAAAAGAATCTGGCAATGAAACTGGCAGTTCTGGGCCTCTGCGTGGTTACAGCATTTGCGTTCACCGCGTGCGGAAGCTCCTCCTCCAGCAAATCCAAGTCAACAGCAAAGAAAACCTATACAGTCGTAACGGAGCCGACATTCCCGCCGTATGATACGACGGATAAGAAGGGCAACCTGACAGGATTCGATATGGACATGGTCAAGGCAATCGCCAAGGACCAGGGCTTCAAGGTAAAGTTCAAGTCCATGGAATTCCAGTCTCTGATCCCGGCTATCAAGTCCGGAAGTGCGGACATCATCGCAGCCGGAATGAACGTCGACAAAGAACGTTCCAAGAAGGTAGACTTCACCAATACATACTGTGACGCCGGCCTGGTTGTCATGGTTAAGAAGGACAACAACACAATTACCGGTGAGGACAGCCTGACCAGTGACATGAAGGTCGCAAGCCAGACCGGAACATCCGGAGCAACAGAGACAAAGAACCTGCAGAAGAAGGGCAAGATCAAGCAGGCCGTTATCCTGGACGGATTCGATACCTGCATCATGCAGCTGCAGAACGGAGACGTCAACGCCGTTATCATCGACAAGCCGGTTGCAGAGAACTATATGCAGAAGCACAGCGGAAAGTTCAAGACCGTTGGAAAGACACTGGATGCCGAGAGCTATGCAATGGCTGTAAAGAAGGGCAACTCCGAGCTTAAGGGCAAGCTGAACAAGGGCCTGAAGGACATCGTAAAGAACGGTGAGTTCCAGAAGATCTGCGACAAGTGGGGCGTTGGAAACAAGTTCGCTTCTAAATAACAGATTCTGAATGAGAGATTATGATGAGTGTCGAAGCGGGGGAGGATTCCTCCTCTGCTTCGATTTTCTGCGTGTTAAGCAGAACTGCCGCGGATGCATGCGCAGTGCGGCACCGGCATAATAATTGGGGACGGATGCGGGCTGCAGCCGTTCTGTGTGTGTAATTTGAAATGGTAAGGAGAATACTATGTTTTTCAGTAAACTGTGGGAAGGCTTTGCGACAGCGTTTCGCGGAGTTCCGACAACCATGGGCGTCAGTGCGGTCGCGGTTCTGATCGGACTGGTGCTCGGCCTGATTCTGGCGCTGATGCGTCTGTCCAAGTTCAAGATTCTGCGCGGACTGGCCATGCTGTACATTGACATCGTAAGAGGTACGCCGCTGATGGTACAGGCCCTGATCGCCGCCTACGGAATTCCTGTGCTCGTCCAGAGCACGGGCGTTGACTGGAAATGGCCGCACCTGGTCATTCCGGCACTCCTCTGCTGCGGACTGAACAGTGCCGCATACATGGCCGAAATCGTCCGCGGCGGACTGACCGCCGTCGACAAGGGCCAGATGGAAGCCGCCCAGTGCCTGGGCATGACGCACCATCAGGCCATGAAGCTTGTCATCATTCCGCAGGCCCTGCGCCTGATCCTCCCGCCGCTGGGAAATGAGTTTGTTACCATGATCAAGGAGACCGCCGTTCTGTCCGTTGCGGGCGTAACCGAAATTACCCGTGAAGGAACACTCCTGTCCGCGAGAACATTCGACTTCTTCACCGCATACGTAGGCGTAGCACTGGTTTACCTGGTGTTCACCATTACCATTTCCAAGCTCGTGCTCTATATGGAGCGCCGGCTGAAGATGGAGTAATCTGCGTTATCAGGACAAAAAGTATACGTGCAAGAGAGGAGTCTGTGTATCATGCTGGAAATCAAGAATTTAAAGAAATCATACGGCGATCTGGAAGTCCTGAAGGGCATCAACCAGGTGATCAATGATAAAGAAGTACTGTGCATTATCGGACCGTCAGGAGGCGGAAAATCCACCCTCCTGCGCTGCCTGAACCATCTGGAGGAGCCGACAGAAGGCGAAATCTATATTGACGGAGAACTGATCACAGAAGAGAATCTGACCAAGGTCAGAGAGCGCATGGGCATGGTGTTTCAGAGCTTTAATCTGTTCCCGCATATGACCGTACTGGAGAACGTAACCGTCGGCCCGATCCATGTGAAGGGAAAATCACAGGAAGAAGCAGAAAAACACGCGAAAGAGCTTCTGGAAATGGTCGGCCTGTCCGACAAAATCAATTCCAAGCCGCGCGCCCTGTCCGGCGGCCAGCAGCAGCGTGTTGCCATCGCGCGGGCACTGGCTATGGATCCGGAAATCATGCTGTTCGATGAGCCGACATCCGCACTGGACCCGGAGATGGTCGGAGAAGTACTCGATGTAATGAAAAAACTGGCCTCAGAAGGCATGACCATGGTCGTCGTGACCCATGAGATGGGATTTGCCAAAGAAGTCGCAGACAAGGTCATTTTCATCGACCAGGGCGTCATCGCAGAAGAGGGGACCCCGGAGCAGATCTTCGATCATCCGGAAAATGAGCGTACCCGCAGTTTCGTGCGCGCAATCTAGGATCAGCGCTGTGCCGGCAGGTCCGGTGGAATTCGTATGCGGACCGGGTGCGCCGCTGGCGTAACAGGAATGCTGGTAATGACACAATTCCGACGATCACCGGCGGTCAGTCCGGACAGGGAGACGGGATCGTATTCTGGAATGATTGCCAGACGGAGGAAATGTGCTGGAATCCGCAAAAGTAATCGAAGACCGATGAATATCTATATGTGAATACGAAATTCAGTGTCAAGAGGACATTGAAACATAATAAGAATTTTGTACAGTCAGTATCGTATGGTACTGGCTGTTTTTTTACCGTTTCCTTGATTGGTGACATTCATTATATCTGGTGATCCAGCCT
>JBJFHK010000131.1:0-2161 GCA_051893535.1 Eubacterium sp.
CCCGGGAACCTTGTTGTCGTTTAACGGGCAGACAATAAACTGGTGCAGTTTCCTGCCGGCCCGAAATGACGGGCAGACAGAAGCTGCACCAGTTTTCTGTTTTCATCTTTCATGCTGCGGCATTCCTGGCGCAGAAACTCCTAGCGCAGACTCTTCAACTCCTCCCCAAAAGCCCGGCATCGCGCGCCGCAGGCACTTCCTTTTTCCCAGATGAAATCAAAAGCATGGGTCATGTGAACGCCGGGAATCCGGATTTTCTCTACCTGCCCAGACGCGAGTTCCTCCCGCACGGCAATCTCATAAAGGAAGGAAATTCCGCATCCCTCCGTCAGCAGGCCGATGATCGTGTGCATATTTTCTACCTGAATCTGCCGTGGAAAATCATCGATTTCAAGACCACGCACAGCCAGGCAGCGCTCCAGAATATTCCGCGTTCCCGAACCTCTTTCCCGGACCAGGAGCCGCTCGCCCAGAAGATCGGAAAACGCCCGGATTTCCGGCTTTTCCAGGGCATACTCTGCGCCGCGGACCGCAATGAAATTTTCCATACTATACGGAAAATGCTCATACTCATCCTGGGGATAATAGCCCTCCACCAGCGCCAGCTGAATCTCACCTTCCCGCAGCAATTGCAGGAGCTGCGCTGTATTCCCGAACCGCAGGCGGATATTTCTTTCCGGATGGCGGCGGATATACTCTGCAAGCGGCTTAACCACAGCATACTCCCCGACCGTCATCGTCACCCCCAGGGACAGCGGCAGATTCGCGGAATCCCCCTGGCGGATTTCTTTTGTCAGGACCAGTTCATCATTCTGCATCACCCGCAGGCGGTCGCGCAGCAGTTCCCCCGCCGCCGTCAGCCGCAGCACCTTATTCTCATACTGGAACAGCGGCACCCCGTAATAATTCTCCAGATAATGAATATGCTGAGAAACCGCCGGCTGCGTGATATTCAGCGCCCTTGACGCCCGCGTATAATTCATCGTCTCACAGACCTTCAGAAAAGTCTCCACCCTGTAATCCAGCATCGCGCACCTCCATCAATAATAATCTGTTATATATAGATTATAATATATAATTTTCACTTATCAACAGGCCGCGGTATAATCACTACAGTTTGTAGGGTTTTTAGAAAGAGAGGGTTCGACAAAATGAATTGGATCAAGAAGAATATGAAGGGGATTGCGGTCTGTTTTATCATCGCCGTGCCGTCATGGCTGGCGGGGCAGCGTTTCCCGGTCATCGGCGGAGCAGTCATCGCAATTCTCGCGGGCATGGTGATCGCCATGTTCTGGGAAAATAAAGGCGGCGCGGAGGCCGGCATTAAATGGACGTCAAAGTTCATTCTGCAGACTGCCGTCGTACTGCTTGGATTCGGCATGAACCTGGGCGTCATCGCCGCCACGGGAAAAGAGTCCCTGCCGATCATCGTCTGCACGATCAGCACATCGCTCATCGTCGCCTGGATCATGCACCGCGTCATGAAAATTCCGGGGAACATCTCCACACTGGTCGGCGTCGGGTCCTCCATCTGCGGAGGCTCCGCAATCGCCGCAACCGCGCCGGTCATCAACGCCGACGACGATGAAATCGCCCAGGCCATCTCCGTTATTTTCTTCTTTAACGTACTGGCGGCGATCTTCTTCCCGATGTTCGGCCATGCCATCGGATTCAGCACCTCGAGCGGCCACGCATTCGGAATTTTTGCCGGCACCGCGATCAACGACACCTCATCCGTTACCGCCGCCGCTTCCACCTGGGACAGCATGTGGAAACTCGGCAGCTCCACACTGGATAAGGCCGTCACTGTCAAACTGACCAGAACCCTTGCCATCATCCCGATCACACTGGTTCTCGCCGGAATTACCGCAAAAAAAGAAGAATCCACGTCGAACAGCTTCAGCTTCCGCCGCGCATTCCCGATGTTCATCCTGTATTTCATCATCGCCGCCATCATCACCACCATCTGCATGCATGCCGGCGTCAGCGCCAGTGTGTTCCAGCCGCTGAAAGAACTCTCCAAGTTCTTCATCGTCATGGCCATGGCCGCAATCGGACTGAACAGCAACATGATCAAACTCATCAAAACCGGCGGCAAGCCGATCATCCTCGGCGCCTGCTGCTGGGCCGGAATCACCGCCGTCAGCCTGCTGATGCAGCA
>JBJFHK010000132.1:0-2160 GCA_051893535.1 Eubacterium sp.
CCTTTCCCTGTACCCGGCGTGAAGAGTCTGCTATAATAGAGCAATAAGAAAGTGAGCGCTGCATAAATTATTATTCAGTTTGCGAGTTACGGCGTGCCGCGCCTGCGCGTTCACTTCAGGCAAAATTCAACTTGCAGGATCTTGATGGGAGGATCAATTTGGCAGGCAGAAATAAAAAAGGAAATACAGCAGAAGAAAAGAAAGGAAGAACATCCGCAAAGAAAACATCTTCGCGTTCCCGCTCTAAAAATGAGCCGGCGGTCTCTGCGGAAAAGCGGGCGCAGATTCAGGAAGAAATGCATAGAGCACATGCGTCCAGAAGAATCCGGGATGTTATCAGCGGGCTGATTTATATTGCGATCGGCCTGTTTATTTTTGCCAGTGTTCAGTTTCATACCGCCGGAGAATTCGGCAATCAGCTGGGAGTTATTCTGAAAGGAATTTTCGGTGTAATCGGGCTGGTCCTGCCCTGGTATCTGGTGTTTCTTGGAATTCTGTTTTTGACGGGGAAGGCGCTTCACTTCACGCAGCGGTCGCTCTGGCTGACCTTCGGAATACTTCTGATTTTCTGCGTCATGAACGCAGGGAGATTCATCGTCGCCGCGCAGTCTGCAGGAGGCAGCATTTCGATCGACCTGGTCCAGTTCTATAACCAGGGGGTGAATCTGACTTCCGGCGGCGTTTTCGGCATGACAATTGGTGTACTGCTGGTAAAATTTATCGGAGAAGCCGGATTGTACATCCTTTCCATCGTACTGCTTCTGATCTGCCTTCTTCTGCTTCTGCATACACCGCTTTCTGCTCTGATGCAGAGAAGAAGAATCCAGAAGGAAGAAGACCGGCGTCTTGCGGAAATGATGAAAGAGGAGGCTTACCAGAAGGAACTGGAGCGCAGGAAGAGGGAAGCGAACCTGAATCTCCAGGAGCCATTTTCTTCTGATACGGGCATCATCCGGGATCCGAAGCAGGAATCCATGTTTGAAAGAAGCCGGCAGGAGATGGAAATGCAGCCGGCAGCGGAAGAAAAAAAGCCGGGCATTCTTCACAGCATCTTTCATTCTGCGGAGGCTGCGGCCAGAAGAGAACGTGCAAAACATGTTAAAAAACCTTCTAATGTTGTGGATGTCATGCATCAGCATCCGCTGACCAGCACAAAGACACAGGAACTTTCTGCGGAAGAGATAAAAAATGCGCAGAAACAGAAAGGGTCTGACGAGATGGAGATGCAGTCTCATCCGGAACCTAAAATTTCCTTCGGTGCATTTGATCGTTCCGATATGGAGCAGGAGCAGAGGCCTGAACAGCAGAGTAGGATTGACTTCTCTACAGGAGAAATTCTCCAGTCCGGAAGCGATTCTCCAGACCGCTTTTCCCATAGGGAATCTTCGGGATCTTACGGACTGGATCCGGTTTCTGCACCGGAAGATGGATATGGACTGAATGAGAAACGCAGATCTTCAGGAACATACGGACTTCAGCCTGCAGAGGAAACGGAAGCCGGACATGGTCTTCAGAGAGATCTGTCTGCTGATGAAAGTGCAGATGCATCTGATGGTTCAGAGAATAAAAAAGAAGAAGCTCAGAAGCAGAATGCTGCTAATATTTCGGGAGTTTCTGATGCAGAAGAAAAGAGCAGAGACTCCAGACCTTCTGGCGTGCATCAGAATGAAGATGGAGAATGGGTTTCCGATAATATGATCGAGGAAACCAGCAGAAGGGCTATGAACCGCGTCCTGAAGAGCGCAGATGACCTGATGCGTGAAGAGCAGGCCAGAAGAGAGCAGGAGCAGACCGGTACAAGCGGGTCATCGGGAAAAGCTTCCGGCGCGAAAGCACCTGCTTCCGATTCCGATGCAGACGGCATCATCCGGCCGGAAAGTTCCACCATGGGAAAGAAACAGGCTGCGGCTTCCGCTGCTGCGGCGGGAATGGCCATGGCCGGGGCAGCATCCCGGAACATACAGAGGAAAACGAAATTCCATTATCGTAAACCATCTCTCGACCTTCTGACCATGCCGGAACTGCCGAGCACAGACGGTCTGAACCAGCAGCTGCGGCAGAAGGCCAGGGTGCTGGAAGAGACGCTGGAAAGCTTTCATGTGGACGCTCACGTCGTCCAGGTTACCCAGGGACCTGCCGTCACCCGCTATGAGATTCAGC
>JBJFHK010000133.1:0-7063 GCA_051893535.1 Eubacterium sp.
GGCGATGAAGGAAGCGTGAATCATAATACAAAATCCGGCTGTTGTATACAGATTGGATACAGATATGAGCTTCATTTTTGCCGGATTTACGGCATTTCTTGGGAATTGGTTGTCTCAGAACTAGCAGAAAACTAGCAAATCAAATCAGCTTGACCTTTCGTACTGCCTTGGCATCTGCCTTTTTGAGATCCTCGGTGGCGTGCAGGTAGACCTGCTTTGTGATCTCACTGCTTTCGTGTCCGAGGCGTCTTGAGATCACTTCCAGTGGTACGCCTTCGGCCGCCATGAGGCTCGTCATGGTATGCCGCAAAGCATGGGGCGTGAGCTTGCGCCCGACATCTTTGATCGTGTGCTCCTCGAGATATTGTTTGTATGCTCCGTATCCGATGTGACCTCCGCTGTCCCCCGTAAAAAGCAGTGGGCTGTCCGAGTCCATCAGCAGGCTGATCTCGTGGATCACCGGCACAAGCTCATCCTGGATCGATATGTCCCGGAGCGATGACTGCGTTTTTGGCGTCGGCATCGTCTGCGGATGTGCCATCATGTGCGCGTACGTTTTTGTGATGTGGATCACTCTCTGATCGAGATCCACGTCTTGCTTTTCAAGGGCGATGGCCTCCCCGATCCGGAGACCGGTAAGGATCAGAAACTCGGTAAGCAGCCGCCAGCGCGGATTATCCATCCCGGCAAGCAAGCGGTCAATCTCAGCGCGAGACAGGTACTTGTCTGCGATCCGTGCCTTGCGGTCATCCTTGAGCGGCTTCAGCTTATCCAAGTATCTGATATCGTCCACCATGTCACTCTCATAAGCCCATCTGAGCATGGCCTTGATCTGCCTCAGGTACAGATTGTACTTGCTTGGCTCATCCGGCAGAGCCTTGCGGATGACGGCAGCGGTGAGCTTCGAAGCCCTCACGTCAGGCCCGATGCACCGGACGATCAGACGGGTCATCCGCTTACAAACGTCAAGCGTACTGGGCTTGATGCGCGTCTTCTGACTGATAAGATAGGCGTCTGCGATGTCTGCTAGCGTGTACTCCTTGATGTCGGTCTGTGTCCCGGCCAGTCTCTCCGCGATCTTCCGCTGCAGGATCGCCTCGGCGGCTTTCCTGGTGGCGTTGGTAGACTTGTTAGCGGTCGTGCACACCGTCGCTGTCTTGCCGGTGAGCGGATTTCTATATCTCTCAATAAACTGGACCTTCCCATTTTTCGTTTTGTTCTCCCACATTTTTTCACCTGCTTCGGCCCTTGTCTAAAAAATCTGCCTTTGCTATACTTGCAGATAAGGCAAGTAAACTCTCACAACTTTTACTACTCCTTATAATGATTTTTTACCCCCCCCAGCGACTATCGTCGCCATTGCCCCGCTCCCGCCAGCGGGGTATTTAATTGTTCGGAAATTCCGAACGGTTGATGTGCTTGAATTGCTTCTTGGCTCGTGCTAGTATGACATTGACGTTCAGCGCATTTGTATTTCTTCCACGGTTCTTTTCTTCTGGCCGCCTCACTTGTGTGGGGCGGCCTTTTTGTTTAAACCAAATGGCTTACGTCACTGCAGGCCGACCTGTGCCATCGAGGCGACCTTACCATCCAAAAATGAGATGGATGCGGCACTTCCTGGTGTTTCGCCGGCCCACATATACACCTCTGCGGTTGAAGAGAGCCCTGCGGCCGCTGCCGATCCGGATGCCTGCTTCGTTCCTTCGAAACCGAAGATCTTGTTAACCTCGTCGAGCGTCATGCCGTTCTGAACCTGGTTAAAAGCATCCATTGTCGCGTACTGCGCCGTAGCTGTGGACTCAGCCGCCTGTGCCGTCGATGCCGCTGTGGACTCCGCTGTGGACGCCACAGAGCTTGTTACGGATGAGGCGGCGGAGGATGCTGTGGAAGATGCCGTCGTTGAGGCAGCGGAGCTTGTCGAGCTCGTGGAGCTTCCGCACGCTGTGATCACTGCTGCCATTGCCAGAGATGTCAGTACCATTACCATTTTCTTTTTCATAGTTCTTTCTCCTTTCTGAGAAACAGTTAAATTGTTTTATCTAAACCCCGAAACGGGGAAAAGATCAAATTAAAATCGTTTTGATCAAATTAAACCTTGTGGAAGATCCCGATCATCTTGCCGACGATTCTGACGTTCTCAGGCTCCTCGATAATCGGCTTGTATGCGGAGTTGCACGGCTGCAGGATCAGATGCCCGTCAGCACGATAGAGCTTCTTTAGGATCGCTTCGTTCGAGTCCTTGAGGACAACTCCGCAGATGTCTCCGTCCTCGATCTCCGCATCCTGCTGGATAAAGGCGATGTCTCCATCCTCGATTCCTGCGTCTACCATGCTGTCTCCATGCACATACAGGCAGCAGTCTGCTTTGATCGAGTGGTCAACGAAAAAGTATCCGCTGAAATTCTGATCCGCATAGATACCATCTCCTGCGCAGATTGTCCCGAGGATCGGCACACCATGCGCCGCTGGGACGCTGACATTCTGCGGAAGGGAATTGTCCCACCCCATTAAATATAAGGGAGTCACGCCGAGTGCCTTGGCAAGTTTTGCGATCTTGTCTCGTCGCATATTTTCAATCATGCCGTTTTCCCATTTTCGGACCGTAGACTTCCCGACGCCGACCTTGTTCCCCAGCTCCTCCAGCGTCATCCCTTGTTGTTCCCTTAGACTTTTGATTCTCTCGCCAACTGTCATTGTGTGCCTCTCTTCCTTAAAGTAGGTGACAATTTCATTATACATGAAAGTGTCGTTTATGCAACAATTAACTGCGACAAAAATAAAAAAAGTGTCGTTTTAGGCACAAAAACTATTGACATCGCACACGGTAAGGCGTATCATTCAAAGTGTCCTAAATGACACGGGCGGACAGAAAGGAGGAAGCATGGATAAACTACTGCTGGAGTATTACATCAAGAAGAGCGGACGAAACGTAGAGACATACTGCAAGGATGTAGGAATGAGCAGGTCTACCTATTTCCGTAAAACTCACGGAGAGTCTGAGTTTACTCAGAGCGAAATCCAGAGCAGCATCGACTGCGGATATGTGCCGAGAGAGTCGGTAATGCAGGTTTTTTTTGCCAAAAAAGTGTCCTAAATGACACATCATTGGATTTTCTCGGATTTCCATAATTCGGAGAAAAATCTTGCATAGAACTAATGACCGCTTAGCGGTGAAAGGAGGCAGAGCATGAAAGAGAATACAAAACTTTTTAAGAAGTGTTTTGAAGACGTCTTCGACCGCCATATGACCGAAGTATGTATCGCTCTCCCCGACAACGACGAGGACTGGGGCGATATGGAGATGGTCTTTGACCACCACCCGGTATTTTCCGGGCATCAAATCGCAAGTTTTGTGGAGCTATACCGCATCGGCGGAATGACAGTCATCCGCGACATGCTGCCGACGGCGGAAAAAGCAAAAGGCATCGAGGACAAGATGCGCGAGCTCGACCATGAGAAGCGCAAGCTCATGCTCGAGCTGAAGTGCCTCAAGAAAGGAGGAAGGGCATGGGGGAGTATATAGACGCCCGCGGCGTCATGGATGAGCTTGCTGTCGGCCGCACGACGGCATACAGGCTCATCGACTCCGTGAGGGCTCACGAGGGCCGCTACGGCACATACGCTGTCGTAAAGTACGGCGGCATCGTGAGAGTCTCAAGCAAAGCTCTCATCGACTGGATGCGGTACGGGGACGCGATCGAGGCCGGCATGGACGTCCCCGGATACGAGGACGCCGGATGAAGGAGGTGAGAGTGACAGATACCGTCACGATGTACGTGATGGAGTCCCGTGAGGACTGGCTCGGCCATCGCGGGAGAATCGGCGGGTCCGATGCGGCGTCCGTCATCGGCCGGAACCCGTGGAGATCCAACCAGGAGCTCTGGCGGATTAAGACGGGACGCGAGATATCGCCGGACATCTCGGACAAGCCGTACGTCAGGTATGGCACGGAGGCAGAGCCTCACATCCGGGCGCTCTTTGCACTGGATCACGAGGAGCTGACCGTCAAATATGTCGAAAACAATCTTTTTACAAACTCGGCATATCCCTTCGCCCACGCCTCTCTGGACGGCTGGACGGAGGATTCGGAAGGCCGCCGCGGGGTCCTTGAGATCAAGACGACGACGATTTCGAGCCGCCTTGCGGCCGAAAAGTGGAGGGACAGGATCCCTGACAACTACTTCTGCCAGGTGCTCCACTACCTGATGGTTACAGGTTTTGACTTTGCGGATCTTCGGGCGCATCTCAAAATTGCGCCAGGATTTGCGGAGGACCGTGAGTATCACATCGAGCGATCCGATTGCGAGGAGGACATCGCCTACCTCGCAGAGAAAGAAAGAGAGTTTTGGGCAGCGGTCGAAAGCGATACAGAACCGCCGCTGCTGCTGCCGGAAATATGAAAGGAGAGGACAATGGAATTAAAGATCTTCAGCCCCACGGATGATACACAGGTATCGTCGATCAGCTGGAACTACGACGAGCTCAAGACACAGCTCGCCACAAAGCTTGAGGATTACAAAGGCCTCGTCTATACGGATGAGCAGATCTTAGAGGCGAAAAAAGACAAGGCCTCGCTCAACAAGCTCCGCTCCGCGATCGAGGTAAAGCGCAAGGAAGTCAAGGCCCGCTGCCTCGCTCCCTATAACGCATTCGAGGCGCAGGTAAAGGAGATTGTCGGCATGATTGACGAGCCGATCGGTCTGATCGACAAGCAGATCAGGGAATACGACGAAAAGGAAACCGAGAAGAAGAAGGAGGACATCAAAGAGGCGTTCGAGTCCGTCGGATTTGGTGATTACGTCACACTCGAGAAGGTCTGGAATCCGCGCTGGTTCAATAAAACCTACTCGCTTAAGCAGGTCAAACAGGATCTGCACGACATCCAGATGCGGATCGGGAACGATATCTACACGATCAATTCGAGTCTCCCGGATGACCTTCGGGACATCGCGATCCAGGTGTATGCAAAGACGCTGGATCTTAACGCCTCGCTCGCCAAGGCAGCGGAAGTTAAGCAGCTCAATGAGGAGGTCAAGCGGAGGGAAGAAGAGAGAAGGCAGAGAGAGGCCGCAGAACCTGTCAGGAAAGCCGACAAGTTCGAGGAGGCTCAGCCGACCGCCGAGGAACCAAAAGAAGCTCCTGAGGCTACAGAGAAGTCCATGAAGCGGATGAAGGTTGTATTTGAAGTCACTGCAGAAGAGCCGGAATTCGGATTCCTGAACCACTTCTTCGCGGAACTCAAAGAACACGCAGATTTCAGAATTATTTCAAAGGAGGATATCTAAATGGTTAAGAACTCACTCACAAAGGCACAGACGAAGACAAGCCTTGCCGCATATCTCACGAACGACGCGGTCAAGGCGCAGATCAGCAAGGTTGTTGGCGGTAAGAGTGGAGATCGCTTCATCTCATCTCTTCTCTCCGCCGTGCAGGCGAACCCCGCACTGCAGGAGTGCAGCAATTCATCCCTCGTGTCCTCTGCGATGCTTGGGCAGGTGCTCAACCTGTCTCCGAGCCCGCAGCTTGGGCAGTACTATATGGTCCCTTACCGCGACAACAAGACAGGGCGCAAGGTCGCACAGTTTGAGCTTGGGTACAAGGGAATGATCCAGCTGGCACTCCGGAGCGGGCAGTACAAGAAGCTCAACGTCCTCGCAATCAAAGAGGGCGAGCTTGTAAAGTACGACCCGCTTGAGGAGGAGATCGAGGTCAACCTCATCGAGGACGAGACCGAACGGGAGGCGGCGCCGACAGCCGGGTACTACGCCTATTTTGAATATATCAATGGGTTTCGCAAGACCCTCTACTGGTCCAAGGCCAAGATGGAGGCCCACGCGGAAAGGTACTCCAAGGGCTACGCGGCCCACAAGGGGTACACATTTTGGGAAAAAGACTTTGACGCCATGGCGTACAAGACCATGCTCCGCCAGCTCATCAGCAAGTGGGGCATCATGAGCATCGACATGGTGACAGCTATCGATGCGGACGGCGGAGTGATCGCAAGCGACGGCACGGTCGACTACGTTGAGACGGCTGAGGAGCCGATCGCGGAGTCGCCGGAAGAGCCGGAGCAGGCAGAGGAGCCGAAGAAAGAGTGCAAAAAAGAGGAGGCAATTTTTGGGTGATATGACAAAGTGGCAGGAGGAGCGGGCCGCATGGGCGAGATCGCAGGCCCGGTACGACTGGAGGGACTTCCGTAAGGTAGCCCCGAAGCTCAAGGAGCAGGGCATCGTGGTCCGGCCGGAGATGTTCGGGTGCGCCGACTGGGAGCACGACCCGGACGGCCATGTACGGATCGACTGGTGCCTGTACGGCGCGGATCCGAAGGATATCTACCCCGACTATGTGCCGGACCCCGAGGTACACAGGGGCATGATCGGGGCCAGAGAGCGGCAGCGGTATCCGGCGGGCCTGCTTGAGGATAACCGATACAGCAACGACCGCTGGGGATGGAGCATGATGATCGACAAGGGCATCATGAATGACTACTGGAGAGACCGCGGGCTGTACTACTCGTGGAGCTATAGAGGAGGAGCGATCTGATGACACTGAAATTTGTGATCCCGGTCGCACCCAGGACCAAGAAAAACAGCCAGCGGATTGTGACCATCGGCGGGCACCCGAGGGTGATCCCGTCCAGAGCGTACAAAGATTATGAGGAGGCGGTGGGGTACTACCTGCCGCGTCTCAAAGATCCGATCAGCGCCCCGGTCAATGTCAAGGCAGTCTTTTTTATGCCGACGCGCCGGAGGGTTGACCTGGTCAACCTGGAGGAGGCGCTGCTTGATGTGCTGGTGCGCTACGGCGTACTCGAGGACGACAACTCTAAAGTCGTGGCCGCGATGGACGGGAGCCGCGTGGCCTACGACAAAGAGCATCCGCGGACAGAGGTGATGATATCCGTGATTAAGGAGGAGAAAAATGGCAAAGCTGACAAGTGAGGAAATCGAAGCATTACTCATCAGGCACAAACACTGGATCTGCGAGGACTGTGACGGATGGGAAGATATGCGCGCAGACCTGACGGGCGTAAACCTGAGTGGCGCAAACCTGATGCGCGCAG
>JBJFHK010000133.1:7163-11672 GCA_051893535.1 Eubacterium sp.
GGACGCAGACCTGACGGGCGCAAAAAATGTCCCGTTTATACCGATGGCGTGCCCGGATACAGGGAGCTTTGTCGGATGGAAAAAGGCTGATCGTGGTCTGATCGTCAAGCTCCTGATCCCGGAAGATGCGCGTCGATCATCGGCCACCGGAAGAAAATGCCGGTGCGACAAGGCAAAGGTGCTCGCGATCGAAAATCCGGATGGTACGGCCTCCAGCGTAACGCGGGTGGATTCTTTCAGAGATCCAAGCTTCCACTATACCGTTGGGGAAATGGTGAAGGAGCCGGACTACTGCACGGACCGTTTCAAGGAGTGCGCGGAGGGAATCCACTTTTTTATCAGCCGTCAGGAGGCCGTGGAGTACACAATGTGACGATTCGCGAGCGCAAATCTTGCATGTATAGAGAGGAGGTGAGTGCGATGGACAACAAAAAACCAAGAGGATACATATTCAAGCCAGAGTGGATTACAGCTACTGCAAAGCTCTCTGACGCAGACTTTGGGCGCGTGATCCGTGGGGCGAGTGCCTACTTTGTGTCAGGCTCTGACCCTGATATGCGGGACTGGGACGACAAGGCGCAGATGGCGTATGCGTTTATCCGGGTAAGCATCGACGGCGATCTTAGCAACTATGATGACCGTTGTAAGCGCAACCGGAGGAATGGAGCTAAGCACGTGGGTTCTGACAACCCAGTGGGTTCTGACAACCCAGTGGGTTGTGACAACCCAGTGGGATTTGTGGCTAGCAATACAATACAATCCAATCCAAAAGCAATACAAGACAATACAAGCCAATCCAATCCAACCCAAGACAATCCAATGCAATGCAATTCAAAAGAAAAAAGATCTTTAAAAGATAAAAGAGATCTTGTCGACTACCAGTCGGTAGTCGACGCGTACAACAGCACATGCGGAGGTACTCTCCCGCGTGTCAGAGAAATCTCTGATGCCCGCAAGCGCAAGATCAGGCAGGCAATCGAGAGACACGGCGTGGATCAGTTGTACAGGGCGTTCGATCTTGCCAAAGAGAGTGACTTTTTATCCGGCCGGTCCGGGAGATGGCACGGGTGCGGGTTTGACTGGTTGATCAATGACAGCAATCTGATCAAGGTACTCGAGGGTAATTATGCCAACGACAGAGCAAACAGCCCCGGAGGATCATACATCGACAGGATCGACCACAGACTGGATGCAGTCGATGACTGGGCACATGAGTACGGAGACACAGACACGGAAGGAGGAGCAGTATGACGCGAGATGAGTTCCTGAAAATTGTCCGGGTACTGAAGACCAACTACACGGAGCCGTCATTTTTGCCTGATAAGGAGGCCATCGAGGTCTGGTATCGGTGCCTCTCGGACATCCCGTATGCCGCTGCCTCCGTGGCGGCTACGGAAGTGATGACGGAGCTGACGAGGGTGCCAAGGATCGCAGACATCCGCGAGAGAGCCAAAAAGCCCAGCGAGATCGCAGGTCTCAACGCCGAACAGGCATGGGCGCTCGTATCGAGAGCGCGGAGGAATGGTATCTACGGATCAGAGGAAGAGTACGCCCGGCTCCCGGAGCTTGTACAGCAGGCCATCGGGTCCGCCGACAGCCTGTGCAAGATGGCAATGATGCCGAGTGATCAGGTTGAATCCGTCGAAAAATCACATTTTGTCCGCACATACAATGAGCTTGTGAGACGCGCCGAGCGCGAAGCACAGGCACCGGCATATATCCGCGAGATCCACGCAAGCAATCTCCGGCAGTCCGCAGAGCTCCGCGACCGGAAGGCAAGAGAGGCAGCGGAAGCACTGGATGCCAAGCCCGCCGGAGAGATCGAGGCGTCAGAGACAAGAGCCACACTGGACCAGATTGACGAGCACATGGCCGCGTTTTATAAGGCCATGGCCGACAAGATGGCCTGACTGATATGGGGAGTAAGAGATGGGCCACCTATAAGCAAGGCGGCCTTGGAAAGGAGCAGAAATGGAACACGTCTACTACTACTACACCTGCGATCGGTGCGGGAAAGCATCAAAAGAGCAGGACGATTTTGCCACCGTATACATCCGGGGATTTGGAGCTGACAAGGAAGCGAAGATTATCGAAGGCAGGCGGGATGAAGCAACAAATGGAGACGATGCGGATCTCAACAAGATCGCACTGAGCAAGGTACAGACGGAGTGGAGGAAGAGCAATGAGTAAGAAGGCGCCAAATGACGACATCATCCAGCTCACGCAGATCGGCATCGAGCGGCGGCGGACCCTTGCGGAGAAGGAGAGACATGACAGACGGTCGAGAAGGCAGGAGATCACAAGCGCGATCCTCACACTGGCCGGGATCACATCCTGCCTCGGAGCTTGCTTTGCGGGAGAGACATCCACACGGACACTGGCCATTGGCGCACTGATCGGCTTCGCACTGATCGGGATCGCGGCAATCATCGACATTATCAACCTGAGAGAAAGCAGATGAGAGGAGAAAAGAACTATGTTGGAAGGACAGATCATTAGTATCCCAATCGGGATGGTATGCGTCGAACTTAAAGATTACAGCGAGCTGCTGCGGAAATCCGTAGTGGCGGGCAGCCTCAGGAAGAAAAATAAGGTCGTAAGGCATGAATCTACCACCAAAGAAACAGAAGCCCCGCAGAAGGCGCAAGAGAGCGTCACAGATGGGGATGCAGAGAGCACGGCACCAGAGGTCAAAGGACTGGACACTCTGATTGGCTCTCTTGACTCCGCTCCTGAGGCAAGACACAGCGGAAGGCCCAAAAAAGGCGAAGGAGGACTCGACGACAAGGAGCTCATGAAGCTCCGTGCCAGGGGATACAAGATGACACAGCTGGTAAGCGCGCTCGGATATAGCGAGAGGACGATCCGGAACCACCTCAAGGCGATCGAGGAGCAGCACCCGAATGAGGCGAGAAAATACGCCCGCCAGACGAGCATCGGATAAGATGACGAATAGTATGTGATTTGAGGAGGAGCCATGAAGAAAAAGCCATTGAGCGCGCAGAACGAGGCCAAGATGATCCGACGCTTTAGAGCCGGTGAGAGCCTGGCAGACATCGGACGGCGCATGGGCGTATCCGCGCAGTACGTATCATCACACATTGGATGGTACCAATTCAGGCACGCGTTCTATCCCGATCCGGCACCCGCGCTGCGGGAAAAAATCTGGTACAGATCCAAAGCCTATCCCGGATGGGAGATCACCCATCGCATCTGGGCCGAGGACTACGGAGACGGCATGTATGAATGGTGGGGAGACTACACCGCCGAAGGACCGGGATGTACAAAGATATTCAACTCACTGGGAGACGCGGCTAACTATGTAAAGGAGGAGGACAATGGAAATAACTGAAGCTGTAGAAATGTGCCCGTATTGCATGGCAGAGAACACATACCCGGACTACTGTGCGGAGCTCGACGAATACCGAGTCACCTGCAAGCGATGCGGGAAGGAGATCATGCTTTGTGACGAGTGCCTGCATGACATAAACAATCCGAGAGGAATGTGTGATTGGCATGAGAAAACGTATTATCGCGGAAATGGAGCAGAAACCATCGGCATCTGCTGGAGAGGAATTACGAGAAACTATGAGCCATTTGTATCAATAGAGAGCTACGTCCCGCACCCATTAAGCCCAGGCGGAGGGGACACCGTACACAGAATATACGACATAGGGCTTAAAGGTGGCGCGAAGCTCCACCGTTTTTCTAACAGGGTGGGAACTCCATTCTCGGCCATCTATGTTGACGGACACGAAAAGGCAAGCTGTGAGAGACCTCGCGAAGCACAAATGCTCACCTGGTGGGACAACAAGACAAGATCGGAGGAGGATGACGAATGATGAAAGCAGCAAAAGAGAGACAGGTCATCGTCACATGGTACCACCCGGAGGAGAAACTCCCCCCCCGGAAGCGAAAGAGGTATACGTTTCGTTTTCGGGAAGCACGAAAGGCCACATTTACAGCCACGCGCTGGGCGTCGCAAAGCGCTACCACGGCTGGGCGGATGAGCCGCCTGCATGGCTGATTGATGGCCTGACTGTACAGGAATCTGCGGGGTGCAGAATCGAAGCGTGGTGCGACCTCGAGCCGTACTGAAGGAGGACAGAGATGAGATTGATTGATGCCGATGCCGTTTCGGAAATTCTCACTCGGCTGATTGAAGAACAGAAGAGATCACACAATTCTGATGAAGTCATTGGCCTGATGGAAGCCAGAACAGAAGTCAATAACGCACCGACAGTTCATCGGTTCGGGGCAGTGGATCAGTGTGGAAGATCATTTGCCGAGTGAATTAAGTGATGTTCTCACGATTACCAAAGGCAGAGACTATTGCGTGAACGTTCGGGTTTGGAGCAACACATCGCATATTTGGTGGTTTAGGAATGACGATGATCCTGTCACGCACTGGATGCCATTACCCGAGCCACCGAAGAAAGGAGAAAAATGAGACTGATTGATGCGGATGAACTAAAAAAATGCGTTAAAAACGAATGCAGACAAGAATGG
>JBJFHK010000134.1:0-51295 GCA_051893535.1 Eubacterium sp.
GGATGTGGACATTCAGAAAGGGCAGTTCCTGGACTTAGAAGCTAATCAGAAACAGGAAGGGTGAGATTCTTAATTCATCCATGATCTTATGAGGTTGATTTCCTCTTTATATCCCGCATCCTCATTCGGGGTCTCCAGAATGAAGGGCTTATCCTGGAACACAGGATGCTGAACGATACGTTTCATGGCATCCAGGCCGATATGGCCTTCTTTCAGCCGCGCGTGGCGGTCCTTGTGGGATCCGCAGTCGTTCAGGCTTTCATTAAAATGAACCGCCTTCAGGCGGCTGAGACCGAGAATCCGGTCGAATTCATCCAGAACGCCATCCAGGTTTCCGGCAATGTCGTAGCCGGCATCCCAGACGTGGCAGGTGTCAAAACATACGCCCAGTTCATTGCCATAGCGGCTCTCATCAATAATTGCTTTTAATTCTTCAAATGTACGTCCGACTTCGCTGCCTTTTCCGGCCATGGTTTCCAGCAGTATGGTGGTGTGAAGTTTCTCTCCGGCCTTTTCTTCTGCAGGAAGCGGCGTAAACACTTCTCCTGCACGTTTCGGTTCGGGAAGATTTCCGGAAAGGGCCTCATCAACGGCGCGGTCCAGACCTTCCGCAATCATGCGGATTCCGGCTTCTGCACCCTGGCCGACGTGGCTTCCGGGATGAAAGTTATAGAAATTCCCGGGAAGATATTCCATCCGCCGGAGATCATCTGCCAGACAGGTCTGCGCAAACTCACGGACATTTTCTTTTCCGCTGCAGAGATTCATCGTATAGGAAGCGTGGGCGACAAGCGGGCCGAAGTTCTGCGCCTGTTTGTGCTCCCGCAGTGCCTCCGCATCGCTCCGGTCAATGGCCTTCGCTTTTCCGCCTCTCGGATTCCGGGTAAAGAACGCAAACGTGCTGGCATCCAGCCGGTCAGCATGGCGCCCCATCGCCGCAAAACCCGAAGAGGATGATAAATGATTTCCGATATAGATCATGCCGCCCCCTGTCTGATAAATTGAATCTATTGGAAAGCAATAGATCATATTGTTTTTACTAATCGTATTATTGCTGTGTCTGAGTGCTTTTATGAATTATGCTATTTTCATACCCACGTAAAGGGTTTTTACACATGCCAGCTGCTTTTTGTCAAAAAGGACAAGCAAGAGGCTTGATGGGCCGGGAAATGTGTGGGCAGTCGTTAAAACGTGAATAGTAATGACTGCATACGAATAAAAATAAATGTGAAGGGGGGGTGCGGAGAGAAAGTAAAGGTCGTGTAAAGCAGCCGCTGAATGTACTCAAAAATGAACAGAATTAGGTATACAAAATCCAGAAAACGCCTGTCAGATTGTTGACTTTAAGAATGGTTAAGAGTAGAATCAGGTTATGGGTATACAAAATCCTATCGGGGTGAATCATGGCGGTCGAAGAGACCCCCTTACGGGGAGGATCTTTGATTATTGCTGTGTTTTGCCATGCGTTCACGTCTCGATGGATTTGTGATAATTTGAAAGGAGTGCTTTTATGGACAACAAGCATGTATCAGCTGATAACAGACAGCTGAAGACAATGGATGGTAACGCTGCTGCCGCTCATGTAGCATTTGCGTTCTCAGAAGTCGCTGCCATCTACCCAATCACACCGTCCTCACCAATGGCTGAGAACATGGACAACTGGGGAGCTCAGGGAAGAAAGAACATCTTCGGTGAGCCGGTAAACATCGTAGAGATGGAATCCGAGGCCGGAGCTGCAGGTGCTGTACACGGTGCTATGTCTGCTGGTGCTTACACCACAACATTCACTGCATCTCAGGGACTGCTGCTGATGGTTCCGAATATGTTCAAGATCGCTGCTGAGCAGGTTCCTGCAGTATTCCACGTAGCTGCAAGAGCCGTATCAACTCACGCGCTTTCCATTTTCGGAGATCATTCCGACGTTATGGCAACACGTCAGACAGGATTCGCTATGCTGGCATCCAACAGTGTTCAGCAGGTAATGGACCTGGCTGCAGTTGCTCATCTGGCAACAATTGACGGACATCTGCCAACCCTGCATTTCTTCGATGGATTCAGAACATCTCATGAGTATCAGAAGATTCATGTTTGGGACTATGACACTCTGAAAGACATGGTTAACTGGGATGCAGTTAAGGCATTCAAGGATCACGCTTTGAATCCTAACCATCCGCACACAATCGGATCTGCTGAGCAGCCGGAAGCATTCTTCCAGCACAGCGAGGCAGCTAACACAAGCTACAATGAGACACCGGACATCTTCAACAAGTACATGGAGATGATCAACGAGAAGATCGGCACAGACTACAAGCCGTTCAACTACTATGGTGCTCCGGACGCTGACCGCGTAATCGTAGCTATGGGTTCCGTATGTGAAGCTGCTGAAGAGCTGATCGACCACATGATGGCTAAGGGCGAGAAGGTTGGTATCGTAGAGGTTCATCTGTACAGACCGTTCTCCGCTAAGTATCTGACAGCAGTTATGCCGAAGAGCGTTAAGAAGATCGCAGTTCTCGACAGAACGAAAGAGCCTGGAACAGTTGGTGAGCCGCTGTACCTGGATGTTGTAGCTGCTCTGAACGGAACAGAGTTTGCAAACTGCGAGATCACAAGAGGCCGTTACGGACTTGGTTCCAAGGACGTTCAGCCGGGAGACATCCTCGCTGTTTACGAGAACATGGCAGCTGCTGAGCCGAAGAAAGAGTTCACACTGTCCATCAATGATGATGTTACACATCTGTCCCTCACACCGAGCCACTATCCAAACACAGCTCCGGAAGGAACAGTTGCATGTAAGTTCTGGGGACTTGGTTCTGATGGTACTGTAGGAGCTAACAAGAACTCCGTAAAGATCATCGGAGACCACACAGATAAGAAGGTACAGGCTTACTTCCAGTATGACTCCAAGAAGTCCGGTGGTGTTACAATTTCCCACCTGCGTTTCGGAGACAAGCCGATCAAGTCCACATACTATGTAAAGCAGGCTAACTTCGTAGCATGTCATAACAGTGCATACCTCACAAAGTACAACATGGTTGAGGATGTAGTTGACGGCGGATCCTTCCTGCTGAACTGCGTATGGAATGATCAGGAGCTGGAAGAGCACCTGCCAGGAAAGGTTAAGAGATATCTGGCTCAGCACCACATCAACTTCTACACATGCGACGCTGTAGACATCGCTAAGAAGGTTGGTCTGGGCGCAAGAAGAACAAACTCTGTACTGCAGGCTGCATTCTTCAAGATCGCTAACATTATTCCGATCGATGATGCAGAGAAGTTCATGAAGGACGCTATCAAGAAGACTTACGGACGTAAGGGTGAGAAGATCGTTAACATGAACTGCGCAGCAGTTGAAGAAGGAATCAAGAACGTTCATAAGGTTGAGGTTCCGGCTTCCTGGGCTGACGCTAAGGATGATCCGGCTCCGGCTAAGCTTGTTGGACGTGATGATAAGATGACAGCATTCCTGAACGACATCGTTGCTCCGATGGGTGCTATGGACGGAGACAGCATTCCGGTATCCGCATTCATGGATACTCAGGACGGTTCCGAGCCGGCTGGTACAGCTGCTTATGAGAAGCGTGGAATTGCTGCTGACGTTCCGGTTTGGGATGTTGCTAAATGTATCGAGTGCAACCAGTGCTCCTTCGTCTGCCCGCACGGTGTAATCAGACCGTTCGCACTGACAGCTAAGGAAGCTGAGCCTCTGAACGGAGATGCCAAGAAGCTGAACGGCAAGGGCGTTGATGACCTGCAGTTCACAATCGCAATTTCCGCTCTGGACTGCACAGGATGCGGATCCTGCGCTCAGGTTTGCCCGGCTAACGCTCTGACAATGACTCAGGCTGACGATGAAGTCGTTGCAAACAACCAGAAGAAGTTCGACTATGCATTCAAGAACGTATCCAAGAAGGATCTGCCGTTCAACAAGTTCTCTGTAAAGGGTTCCCAGTTCGAGCAGCCACTCCTCGAGTTCTCCGGAGCTTGCCCGGGATGCGGAGAGTCTCCATATGCTAAGCTGATCACACAGCTGTTCGGAGACAGAATGTACATTGCAAACGCTACAGGATGCTCCTCCATTTGGGGTAACTCTGCACCGTCCACTCCGTACACTGTAAACGAAGAGGGTCACGGTCCTGCATGGGGCAACTCCCTGTTCGAGGATAACGCTGAGTTTGGATTTGGTATGGAAGTTGCTGTTGAGGCCAGAAGAACAGAGTGCAAGCACGCTGCTGAGAGACTGGCTGACAAGGTTCCTTCTGCTAAGGCTTGGCTCGACACATTCAACGACGGAGATGCTTCCAAGGCAACTGGTGAGGCATTTGCTGCTGACTGCGCTAAGCTCGACGATCCGGATGCAAAGTTCATCGTTGACAATGCAGACATGCTGAGAAAGCCGTCCATGTGGATCTTCGGTGGAGACGGCTGGTCCTATGATATCGGTTACGGCGGAGTTGACCACGTCCTCGCTTCCGGCAAGAACGTAAACATCTTCGTATTCGATACTGAGGTTTATTCCAACACAGGCGGACAGTCCTCCAAGTCCACACCAATGGGAGCTGTTGCACAGTTCGCTGCTGCTGGTAAGGCAGTAAAGAAAAAGGACATGGCTCAGATCATGATGCAGTATGGCTACGTTTATGTAGCACAGATTGCTATGGGTGCTGACATGAATCAGACTGTAAAGGCTATCAAGGAAGCTGAAGCTTACGATGGTCCTTCCCTGATCATTGCTTACTCCCCATGCATCAACCATGGTATCAAGAGAGGAATGGCTAAGGCTCAGGAAGAGGCTAAGGCAGCTGTTAAGTCCGGTTACTGGGATCTGCTCAGATTCAACCCTGAACTGGTTGCAGAAGGAAAGAACGGCCTGACAGTTGACTCCAAGGCTCCGACAGAGAGCTACAGAGACTTCATCATGGGAGAGGTTCGTTACAACTCCCTGACTCTGAAGTTCCCAGAGAGAGCAGAGAAGCTGTTCGACAAGGCTGAGGCTGACGCAAAGGCTCGTTATGAAGAGCTGACTGCAAAGGCTTCCAAGTAGTCCTGATAAATATGAAAAGCAGCAGATAAGCAGTTAATTACTTATCTGTTAAAAATGGAAAAAGGAGTCAAAGTAAATTTGGCTCCTTTTTTTACAAATACAATTGACACAAATTTATCAATTAGCGTATAATATAGGATAGGTTGGATAACTATGAAGGAAGTTCCTGCACGGGAATGTGGAAATGTGGGCTTTTCGTATTCCGGTGGTTATCAAATTCAATCTATTGGGTTATAATTATAGGAATAAGGGACTTCACTCAACGTAAAATACACATAGGAGGATTTGCGGTGAAAAGGTTTGAAATTATTAAAAAAAGGCAGCTGAACGATACCATCAACTGGTATACGATTTATGCGCCGCTGATCGCCAGACACGCGAAACCAGGACAGTTCATCATTCTTCGTGTAGACGAGCACGGTGAGAGAATTCCGCTGACTATGGCGGGACATGATGAAAAGGAAGGAACAATCGACATTATCGTACAGACAGTAGGCAGAACGACAATGCTGCTGGAGCAGCTGCAGGTCGGCGACTGTCTTGCAGATGTTGTAGGACCTCTGGGTCAGCCTTCCAAGATGGACGGACTGAAGAAAGTCTGCATTGTCGGCGGAGGCGTAGGAAACGCTCTGGCTTATCCGCTTGCAATCGGCATGCATAAGCATGGCATTCACGTCACAATGATCTGCGGATTCAAGACAAAGGATATCGTTATCCTTGAAGATGAGTTCCGTGCAGGTGTTGATGAAGTACACATGGTTACGGACGACGGAACATACGGCGAAAAGGGCTTTACAACAGATATGCTGAAGAAGCTGCTGGATTCCGGTGAGAAATACGATGAGATCGTCGCTGTAGGACCGGCTGTAATGATGAAGTTTGTCTGCGGCATTGCAAAGGACTATGGAATTCCATCCGTAGCTTCTCTGGCAACATACATGGTCGACGGTACAGGAATGTGCGGCGGCTGCCGCTGCATCGTTGACGGCGAGAGCAGGTTCGTCTGTGTTGACGGACCGGATTTCGACGGCGCCAAGATTGACTGGGATCTGCTGATCAAGAGAGGTAAAACATTCGCAGAAGAGGAAGCACATGACAGACAGCATGTCTGCAAGCTGATTGGAGGTGTACGTCAGAATGCCTAATATGAGAGCTGATAAGAATCCGATGCCGGAACAGGAGCCTAACGTCCGGAATAAGAATTTCGAAGAGGTTGCTCTTGGATATACAGAGGAAATGGCACTGGATGAAGCGCAGAGATGCCTGAACTGCAAGAATCATCCATGCGTAGACGGATGTCCGGTAAACGTTCATATTCCTAACTTCATCGCGAAGATTGTAAACAAGGACTATGAAGGTGCATATGAAGAAATCACACTGACAAACTCCCTGCCTGCTGTCTGCGGTCGTGTATGCCCGCAGGAGAACCAGTGCGAGAGCAAGTGCGTAAGAGGAATCAAGGGCGAGCCTGTAGGAATCGGACGTCTGGAAAGATTCACAGCAGACTGGCATGAAGCTCATCATGGTGATGAGAAGATCGAAAAGGTTCCTTCCAATGGTCATAAGGTTGCCGTTGTCGGAGGCGGCCCGGCAGGACTGACTGCTGCAGGAGACCTGGTAAATAAGGGATATGAAGTTACTGTATTCGAGTCTCTGCATAAGATCGGCGGAGTTCTGGTTTACGGAATCCCGCAGTTCCGTCTGCCTAAAGAAATCGTACAGACAGAAGTTGACAAGCTTGCTGCCAAGGGTGTTAATTTTGTTACCGACGCAATTGTCGGAAAGGCAATCACCGTTGAAGAGCTGATGGACGAGGAAGGATTTGAGGCTGTATTCGTAGGTACAGGCGCAGGTCTGCCGATGTTCATGAACATTCCGGGTGAGTCCTATGTCGGCGTTGTTTCTGCGAATGAGTATCTGACCAGAATCAACCTGATGAAGGCTTACCGCGATGATTATGACACACCGATTGCACGTCCGAAGCACGTTGTTATCGTCGGAGCAGGAAACGTTGCCATGGATGCTTCCCGCTGCGCAAAGAGAATGGGCGCAGAGGTCAAGCTGGTATACCGCCGTTCCGAGAAGGAAGTTCCGGCAAGAGCTGAGGAGTTCGCTCATGCAAAGGCAGAGGGAATTGATTTCCACTTCCTGACTAACCCGGTAGAAATCCTGGGCGATGAGAACGGAAATGTCTGCGGCATCAAGTGCATCAAGATGGAACTGGGTGAGCCGGATGCTTCCGGAAGAAGAAGACCTGTTCCAATCGAGGGATCTGAGTTCGTAATCGACTGTGACTATGTCATCATGTCACTGGGAACCAGAGTCAACTCCCTGATCCGCGATACAACAAGCAACATCACACCGACCAAGAAGGGCGGAATTGACGTTGATGAAAACGGAATGACTTCACATCCGGGAATCTTCGCCGGCGGAGATGCAGTAACAGGAGCAGCTACAGTAATCAAGGCTATGGGAGCCGGAAAAGTTGCTGCTGCAGGAATTGACAAATATATTCAGAGCAAGTAGGACAGCAGCTGGTCTGATTCTGTCTGACACAGCATCTGGATAAAAAATTAATCAGCTGAAGGCATCATAGGCTGAATGATACAGAAAAGGGGCACGTGGAAAACACGGCTCCTTTTTTGTGTCTTGTCAATCGCATCAGTTCAGAGTAATCTAAGAAGAGGGGCATAAAAGGGGACAGCTGTGTATACACACAGTCAGAATATACGGCATTTGTTTCACTATAGAAGAAGTTAGAAAGAGGTAGAAAATGTCATTAATCAGTGTGTTTGATGTGCTCGGACCGAATATGATCGGACCATCAAGCTCGCATACAGCGGGCGCGGATTCGATTGCGTTTCTGGCGCAGAAAATGATGGGTGAGCCGCTGAAAGAAGTGGAGTTTACCCTGTATGGATCGTTTGCGAAGACGTATCGCGGCCACGGCACAGACCGCGCGCTTCTGGGCGGTGTCATGGGCTTTAACACCGATGACGAGAGAATCCGGGATTCCTTTAAAATTGCAGACCAGAGAGGCCTGAAATACAGCTTTATTCCGAATGACAAGCTGGAGGATATTTATCCGAATACCGCGGACATTAAGATGACCGGAGTGTCCGGTCGTGTCATGACCATACGCGGTGAATCCATCGGAGGCGGAAAGGTGAGAATCGTAAAAATCAACGGTGTGGATGTTGATTTCACCGGTGAATACAGCACGGTTATCGTCATTCAGAAAGATTACCCGGGTGTTGTGGCACATATCACTAAATGCCTCAGTGATCTGGGTGTAAATATTGCATTTATGAGGCTGTTCAGAGAATCAAAACATGAGACAGCATACACAATCGTAGAATCGGATGAACACGTTCCGGCGAGCGTCCGGGATGAAATTCTGAAAAATAAGAATGTAAAAGACGTTATGATTGTTGAACCTTAGGAGGCGTGAAATGGATTTCAAGAATGCAAAGGAACTGCTTCAGGTCTGTGAGGAAAACAATCTGACAATTTCTGAAGCGATGAAAAGAAGAGAGCATGATCTGACCGGAGTGGAAGATGCGGAAATTACAGCGCGGATGGCGGAAGTCTACCGGATTATGAAAGATTCTGCCCGCCGCGCGGTTGAGAAACCGGTGAAGACCATGGGCGGAATTATCGGAGGAGAGAGCAGCCGCCTGCATAAGCTGGCGGAAGAGGGAAAGAGCATCTTCCCGGGGATCATGAGCCGCGCGGCAGCTTATTCCATGGGTGTCCTGGAAGTCAATGCGTCCATGGGCCTGATTGTTGCCGCACCTACAGCAGGATCTTCCGGCGTAGTTCCGGGTGTTTTTCTGGCTTATCAGGAAGAGAAGCATGCATCGGATGAAGCTATGGTGCAGGCGCTGTTCAATGCCGGGGCGATCGGCTATCTGGCAATGAGAAATGCTACGGTTGCCGGTGCGGTAGGAGGCTGCCAGGCTGAGATCGGAATGGCATCTGCGATGGCGGCTTCTGCGGTAACAGAACTCGAGGGCGGATCAGCAGAACAGTGTGAGGACGCGGCTTCCACCGTACTGATGAATATGCTGGGTCTTGTATGCGATCCGGTAGCCGGACTGGTGGAATATCCGTGTCAGAACCGCAATGCTTCCGGTGCGGCCAATGCCCTGGTTGCGGCGGAAATCGCCCTTGCGGGAAACAAACAGCTGATTCCGCTGGATCAGATGATTGAAACGATGTACGACGTGGGCAGGAGACTGCCGGCGGCTTTGAGAGAAACAGCGCTCGGCGGATGTGCCGTTACAGAAGCCGGACTGGAATGTTCCAAATGTATTTTTAAATAATCCCAGGACAGTCAGGAGTGCAGAATGAAGTGGAATGGATATACATCGATAGAGATGGAGCAGACGATACAGAGCAATATGGAGCTTGCGCATATTAATATTCTGGATATACCGATGCGCAATCTGGCGTCCCGTCTGGCGTCATCCGCAGATTCCCGGGGCAGGTTTTCCTGTGTCAGGACCATGCGGCATATTGCGGCGTGCGGAATCAGCTGCATGCAGGGATATTCAGAGAAACAGTGGCTGGAAGATGCTGTGCAGTACGTACTGTCCGGCATCTTTCCGGGAGAGCCGGAACCGGAAAATCTGGAAGAAAAGAAAACCGGCATCCTGTTCCTGCTGAATGTTCTGCGCAGCCAGTTCCATATGGAGAGAAAATATCTGCATTTTGACCCGCATTTTGATTTTCACGTTCTTTCCCTGAAAAATGTAAAGAAGAACGGTTACACGCAGGATTATGTCAAGATGCTGCAGGTCGCAAAAGAATACTATGTCTATGAAATGATGCGTATCCATTCTGAGATCACACCATTTGATGCTCTTGCACATATCGGCGGAGTGCACTGGGTGGCCATGTACATGGCCTATCAGCTGGCAGAAGTCGGGGAACCGGTGGATCTGGGCCTGATTTCAGGAGCCGCGGCAGGCCATGATATCGGAAAATACGGCTGCCGGGGTGATGATGAGAAACGTGTTCCGTATCTGCATTACTATTACACCGATATCTGCTACAGGAAATTCGGCCTGGAGTCCATCGGACATATCGCAGCGAATCATTCCGTCTGGGACCTTGAACTTGAAAATTTGTCCATCGAATCTCTGCTTCTGATCTATTCCGACTTCCGCGTGAAGAGTACGAGGGAAGATGACGGGAAGGAAGTTGTTCACTTCTACAGCCTGAAGGAGTCCTTCGATGTCATTCTGAATAAGCTGGATAATGTTGATGCCGCGAAGGAACAGCGTTACCGGAAGGTATATGCGAAACTTGCGGATTTTGAGGAGTATATGCACAATCTGGGCGTAAGAACGGCACTGGATCCGATGTATGCGTACCATCCGGAAGAAGAACCTGTTCCGATGCACAGAGAAGCGGCTATGCTGGAGGGCCGGGAGGTCATCCGGCAGTTTAAGTTCAGTGCGATCAGCCATAATATCCGGATGATGAGCATTTTCTATGATGACGCGAAGTTCACCAGCCTGATCGAGGCGGCCAGAAGTGAGCAGAACTGGGAAAATGTCCGGACCTACATCAATATCATGGAGGAGTATTCCACCTATATGTCAGAGCACCAGGAGCTGCTGACCCTGAACTTCCTCTATGAGCTGCTCTTCCACCGTGAGGAGGATATCCGTACGCAGTCTGCAAGGCTGATGGGCAGGATTGTCGCGAACTATAACGAGCTGTACACGAAGGAGCTGCCGAAAGGCGTCGTTCTCCCGGGCAAGGAGATTACGAACATTACCCTGCTCAGACAGTATCTGGAGATGATCATCCGGCCGGATCTGCGCTTTACGGATCAGCACAAGCTGTGGGTAGGCAGCAGCCTCAGGGCGTTTATTGAGGGCCTGATGGGCAGCTGCACAGAGAAGCAGGAAAGTGAATTTCTGGCCGAGCTTCTTCCTTACTATGCCTGTGAAGATTACAGCGATGAAGTCCGCGTCAACCTTCTGCAGGCCCTTCTGGTTCTGGACAAAAAAGACTGCAGCAGGGAATTCCTTGCACAGGCAGGCGCCTTCATCCGCGAGGCATCCCGTTCCGAGACCCGCCAGCTGAGAGTTTTTGCTCTGGAAGCCCGGCAGCATCTGTTTAAAGACATGGACGGCGCTTCTTACTGGAAGGAACTTCTGGGAATTATGGAGCTGCCGGAGTCTGATGAGGAATTCGCGGAGGCGGAGAGCCGCCTCTTCCTGGACGACCTGAAGATGGGCGTTCACTGGGGTGTGAAAGTCGCGAATATTGAACTGATGCGTGAATTCGCTCTCAGGAATAACGACAGAAACGGAGCATTTCTGCATATCGGAACCCATCTGGTCAACCTGCTGAAGGTCAGCGAACGCGCTGCTGTGCGGCAGGCAGCAGGAAAGGCGCTGCTGTCGGTCATCCGCAAAATGCCGTCTTCTCAGGTCAATGAACTTGCGATCGAGCTGTACAACGGACTGGATATCGGAGACAGGCAGTTTGCAACCTATGTTCCGGAATATCTCGGACGGACGGCTATTCTTCTGCCGACGAAGGAATTCGATGAGATGATCGAAATGCTGGAGCAGAGTGCGGTTGAAGAGAGCACATCCGTCGCAAAGTCGATTATGGATACCGTCGGAGTGATTCTGGATCATTATGAAGAGTTCGCCGCGCACGCGGGCGGAACGGAGAAGGAGCATGATACCCGCAGAAGAAGACTTCTGGGAATTCTGCTCAGAGGATACGCACACTATGACAGAGGACTGAGCCGTGAGGCCTTCCGCTGCATCGGAAAATATATTTTTGCCGGCACGAACATGGAAGAAAAAGAACAGGATCTGCTGTTCACACACGGCGCGAGAAAACTTCTCTGCCTGCTGATGGAAGATGAGGGCGAGCTTCTGGACTTCTACAGCGATTCCGCGGTGCTGAACCACATTTACCGCTACCTGTCCCGCAAAGAACTGGGAAGCAGGCCGTTCAGATTCAAGAAGCATAAGAAAGTCGCCTTCTATCCGGGAACTTTTGACCCCTTCAGTCTCGGACACAAGGCCGTTGCCTGCCAGATCCGCGATATGGGATTTGATGTGTACCTGGCGATCGACGAATTCTCCTGGTCCAAGCACACCCAGCCGCGTCTTCTGCGCCGCAGGATCATGAACATGTCTGTCGCCGATGAAGAGGGAATTTATCCATTCCCGGATGATATTTCCGTTAACATTGCCAATCCGGATGATCTGTACGTTCTGAAGAAGCTGTTCAGAGACAAGGAGCTGTACATTGCTGTCGGAACGGATGTCATCCGCAACGCTTCTGCCTACAGAAAAGATCCGGAGCCGGACAGCATTCACACCATCAATCACATTGCATTCGAACGGGAAACCGATGAAAATCCGCAGAGTGAAGAGATGGAAAATGAGAACGAGAAGAAGATCCAGGGTGAAGTGATTCATCTGAAACTGGATAAGTTTTATGAGGATATCAGTTCCAGCAGAATCCGCGAGAATGTCGATATGCACAGAGACATCTCCAACCTGATCGATCCGGTCGCGCAGAACTTTATTTATGACAAAGGACTGTATCTGAGAGAGCCGGCCTATAAGCATGTGCTGGAAGCCAGAGAAATCGGCATGGGATCCTTCAAGTCCAGAGGGGTGGAGAGCATCTGGCCGATTATGGATGAACTTCAGCGGATGGGCTATGATGAGCAGAAACTGGAGAAATATCTGGAGGATGACCGTGTCCGTTCACTGTACATTGAGGCAGCCGGCGGAGAGCGCAGAGAAATGGCCGCTTACGCGGCGGCACACCGCATCGGTACCAGAGAACTTCTGGATGAATTCAAGGATTCACAGATCTCCGCGCATATCCGTAAGGAAGCAGGCGGAAATATCGCGGTAATCGGTTTCCTTTTCGCAAAAGATCAGGGGGAAATTTCCAATGTCGGACAGATGGTGCTGACAGAAATCCTTTCTGCTCTGATCGAACGTGACTTTACCTACGCGGTCTACGATCCGGTGGATCCGGCGGGACTGACCAAGGAGATCAAGGCGCTGCTCATCCAGCAGGGCTTTGTCAACATCGCACCGCCGAACCACGCGCCGATTTACGCGGTCGACATGCATGAACCGAAGGTGATATTCCGTGATGTGGAAACCGTCATCAAGGATCCCTTCAACCGGAATCCGCGTGTGCTGGAAGCCATCGACACGGCCCACCGGAATCTGCTCGGTGTTCTTACCAAGGTTTACCCTGGCGAGTTGATTTTGTCCTACAATACCAGTGCCGTGCACTATAAGATCATCAGAAAGGTCGCGGACATTAACGGTGTCTCGGTTATTCAGGGCAGAAGTCCGAAGGGCCCTTACATGCTGGTACCATTCGGGAAAACGCTGGGGGATGTGGTTGTGCCGAATACGGTCACGAAGTCGCTGAACCTGGACAAGTACTTCAACCGTACGGTCAAGGGCTTCAAGATCCGCGAGGCGAGGAATTACTCGTCGATGGAAAATCAGGCCAGGATGATCAAATCCTTCAACCAGCCGGTGATTCTGGTGGACGACCTGCTGCATAAGGGCCACCGCATGCGCAATCTGCTGCCGATTCTCAGGAAGGTCGGGGTAGATATTCACGAGGTTCTGGTGGCAGTAATGACCGGAAACGCGATGGATATGATGGCGCAGAGCAATGTAAAGGCCGAAAGTGCCTATTTCGTGCCGAACCTGAGTCTCTGGCTGAATGAACGTGACTGCTATCCGTTCATCGGCGGCGACAGCATCGAGGTGACGGAGGAATATCTGGGTCTCGGCAGAAACCCGTCGGTCAACCTGATCCTGCCTTACATCAAGCCGCAGTTCATCGGAAACGGAGACTTTGAGACCGGCTATGAATATTCAAGGGTCTGCCTGGAGAACGCACTGAATATCTGGACTGTGCTGGAAGAGGAATATCAGAAGACCTATGAGCGCAAGATGACGCTGAGCCGGATCGGTGAAGTTCTGACTTATCCGCGTGTGCCGGACATTGATCTGGGCGTCAAGTTCGATCAGAATCTGGGACCAACCAGCTTTATCACGAACGATATTGAACGCGTCATCAGACTGAAGTGGGGAGAGTAAGGATGACAAAAAACAATGAGCAGGGAGTTACACTGCCCGGCGGCCGTGGAGGGGATCTGCCTCTCTGCGTACGCCGTCTGGCGGAAGAAATCGGTGTTCAGGCGGAGCGCTCCGCAGGGCCTGCCTGGGCAGAGGACGGCCTGTACCCGCCGAAAAGACGGAAGGCCCGCATATTGGCGTTAGGCGATGTAGGGACGAATCTTCTGATCGGCCTGCGCCTTTTGGGCGGAGATGTTTTCTCTGAAGTCGGCATCTGTGATCTGAATGAGAAACAGACCAGAAGACTTGAAATTGAGGTTAATCAGATCCGCTGGCCCTTCCCGGAAGATGAAGGCGATCCGGGTGCCGGGCTTCCGGCCTGGAAGGCGCCGCAGATGCCGGAAATCCGCGTGGTCTCTGAAGACGAACTGTTTAATGGTGATGTCTTTATTTTCTGCGCAAGTAAAGGTGTTCCGGACTTATCGCAGAAAGGCGATGTCCGGATGGCGCAGCTGGAAGCAAACCGCGGGCTGATTCAGCATTTTGCCGACCTGGCGGATAAAGCGGACTATCAGGGGCTGGTCTGTGTTGTTTCGGATCCGGTGGACCCGCTCTGCGCGGCATTCCTGGATGCCTCCCATCTCCGCCCGGGGCAGATTCAGGGTTACGGCCTGGGGGTCATGAATGCCAGAGGAATCTACTTTGCGGAGAGGAATCCTGCCTGGAAGCGCTATCTGACGGAAGGGCGTGCTTATGGACCCCACGGAGAAGATCTGGTGCTGGCGGACAGTCTGGAACACTACGATGACGCGGCCTCCCGGGCACTGACCGGGCAGGCGGCCCACGCCAATCTCGAGGTCCGGGAACTGGGTTATAAGCCTTTTCTGGCGCCGGCATTTTCTTCTGCAGCGCTGTCGATTCTGCTGACGCTGCGGGGACGATGGCATTACGGTTCTGTGTATATCGGAGATGCGGAGAAGGGCGCCTACTTCGGGGTGAAAAACCGCCTGTGCAGGGGCGCAGAGTGGCAGATCGACGATCCGGAAGTGCCGGATGCGCTTTACAGCAGGCTGAAGAAGGCCTATCTGGGTCTTGCGGCACTGCGGGACAAATAGTAATTAATCAGGGGAAGAACGTGGCTTTTTCTGAACAGAGAAGGGGCAGACTGCTGCCGGGTAAATCTGCGGAAGCGCAGAATAGATGTTCAGGAAATGGCAGAAAGGAGATCGTAAGAATGCTGGCGGTTATTCGTCTGGAAAGTCTGGACGGGTCCAGGGCACTGCGGAAGCGGTATCAGGAGACACTGGATTATGCGCTTCAGGAGGAAGAATACCGGGAGTTCAGAAACGCGAGAACGTTTATGGATTTTCTGATGAAGAGGGAGGGAAGTTCAGCTGCGGAAGAACATGGACAGGATGCAGAAAATATCCGTTCAGATACCGAGGAGAACGGGAATGAGCTGAAAGTCCTGTTTGCTGCGGAGCTTCCTCAGTCCGGCTGGAACATGCAGGTTCTGGAATTAAACGGATTTCTTCACGCCCATCCGCATCTGATGGACGGATGGTGCGGGGCAGTATTTATCTGTGGAGAAAGCGAGCTGTTTACCAAAAGAACCGGACGGGATATTATTTTTGCTGCCAATGACGCGGGCTGCGCCTTTCCGGGAAAGCCGCTCTGTGAAGGCACCGGATCGTTATATAACTGGAGGACGATGGCCCACAGAATGGAAGTGGATATTCCGGAAGCATTCCGGAGAGGCGCCAAATTCCTGGTCCAGAAGCTGAAAAATTTTCAGCTGCCTGAAGTTAAGGCACCGGATGTACTGATGATTCATGCCAGCAGCAGAAAAACTTCGAACACCCTGCTGCTCTGGGAAATGATTAAGGATGAAATGCAACAGAGAAATCCTGCCGTCACGACCCATGAAATCTCTCTCCGGAACGGCGCCGTCGTTGACTGCCGGGGATGCAGCTATGAGGCCTGCCGTCATTTCGGAGAAAAAGCCGACTGTTTTTACGGAGGCGTCATGGTAGAACAGGTTTATCCGGCTCTTCTGAAATGCGACAGCATTATGCTGGTCTGCCCGAATTATAATGATGCGGTCAGTGCCAATATTGCCGCCTTCTTCAACCGGCTTACGGCGCTGTACAGCGCGCACGATTTCTCGCAGAAAAAAGTGTATTCCCTGGTGGTTTCGGGCTACAGCGGCGGTGACATCGTGGCGGAGCAGGTCATGGGAGCGATGAACTGCAATAAAAATTTCATTCTTCCGCCGCATTTCTGCATGCTGGAAACCGCGAATGACCCGAAGAGCATTCTGGAGTGCCCGGGAATCCGTGAGCGGGCGGCGCAGATGGCGGAAAATATCGCCGGTTACTGGCCGTCGCTGTAATTCATGATTTTTTTCAGGAATCCGCCGCGGCGTTTTCCATGGCCGCCGGGAGCGGATCCCTTTCCGGATTTATCGTGCGGCTTTCCCGTCAGTTCATCATAATAGAGAATTTCCGCGTCGAATTTTCCCGGTTCGGAAGTCAGCAGGGCGCAGGAGCGGCGGCTTCCGCCTCTCGGGTTGGTCAGGCTTCCCGGATTGACCAGGTAAACCCGGCCGCTTCCGTCATTGACCGGGACGTGGGTGTGGCCGAAGCAGACGGCATTGCAGCCGTGTTCTTCTGCCAGCAGGCTGATGCGGCCGTAGTCCCAGTCTACGCCTTCCGTGTGGCCGTGGATGATCATGACTTTCCCGGAGGGAAGGGTCGCGATCTGGAAGTCGCGTTTTATGCTGCCGTCGCAGTTGCCCGGGACGCTGATGACCGGGACTTTCAGGTCCTGGGCCAGGGCATCGGCGTCCCGCTGGTAGTCGCCGCAGTGGAAAATCATCGTGATTTTTTCCTCTGCGGATAAGAGGGTAAAAATTTCTTCTGCCCGGCTGATTCTGCCGTGTGTATCGCTGAATACCAGTATTTTCATTTTTATATCTGCTGCCTTTCTGTAATATGTTCTTATTTACTTGTATGCTCCTGAATATTTATAGCAGGTTTATAGAATTTCTTAGATTTTTTCTGCTTTTACTGTTATCATTGTATCACATTTGGATGCTCCTTTTGGTATGTCTTCGGATGCGGTTCATTGTATGCCTGTGTCTGATTGTGTTATCATGGAGGGGTAAAGTGTTTCATGGAGGAATGAACGGTGAAAGAGAAATTACAGGATAAAACATTTCGGCTGGGACTGAATCTGTTCCTTGGCGGGAGCGGAGTTCTGCTGTTTTATTTTTTTATCAAGGATTTTCATAAGGTGATGGCCGGGCTGAAGGCATTTAACGGGATCCTGTTTCCGTTTATCCTTGGTGCTGTGATTGCCTATCTCCTTTGTCCGATTTACAATGTGACAGTGCGTTTTTTCTATAAACATGCACAGAACTGGAAAGTGCTGGGGTTCTCACGCATTAAAAGGAGGGCGCTGACCTTCGCCCGTGTGATGGGCAGTGTGGCTGCGCTGATTGTGCTGTTTGCAGTGATGGCGGCGGCCATAGCGCTGATCGTCCCGCAGCTGATCAAGAGTGTGGTTGCGATTGTGAAAATCCTGCCGGGACGGATTGATGATCTGACGAAGGGAATCGCCTATCTGGCCAGGAAAGCCGGTCATCCGGAGATTATCGGATCGATCGACACCTTTATTAATAAGGCGATTGATACCATGATGACATTCGCGGCCAAGAAGCTGATTCCGGGAAAGGGAAGTATCGTGGTCCGGCTTACAGAGGGAATTGTGGCAACGGCAAAGCTGTGCCTGAACATTCTGGTGGCCATTATCGTCAGTGTGTATCTGCTGAATGGAAAAGAGAAACTGAAGGCCAATTCGAAGCGCTTCATCCTTTCTCATTTCAGCCAGGCACACTCTGAGGAAATCATGAATTTCGGGACCTTCTGCAATCGTACTTTCGGTGGTTTTATCAACGGTAAAATTATCGACTCCATCATCATCGGTATTCTCTGTTACATTCTGATGGTGATCCTGCATCTGCCGTACACGGCGCTGATCAGCACGATTGTCGGCGTGACCAATATTATTCCGTTTTTCGGACCCTTCATCGGCGCGATTCCTTCAGCCATTCTGATCTGTGTGATCAGCCCGCTGAAGGCACTGTATTTCCTGATTATGATTCTGGGACTGCAGCAGTTCGACGGAAATATTCTGGGTCCGAAGATTCTGGGAGACTCTACCGGACTGGCAAGTTTCTGGGTTATGTTCGCGATTATCGTCGGCGGCGGCCTGTTCGGCGTTGCCGGCATGGTGCTTGGTGTTCCGACTTTTGCGATCATCACTTACTATTTTGACAGGAACACGGGAAAACGCCTGCAGAAAAGAGGATACAAGCAGAAAACTGACGAGTATATCGATTTCAAGGTATACAACGCAGACAGAAAGGATATATTGAAATGAAGATCATGCATGATGTGGACATGAGAGAATATACATCATTCCGTGCGGGGGGCCGTGCGGATACTATGGCGGTGCCGGAATCTGTGGAAGATCTGCAGAAACTCCTGCAGGATGTGCACGGCAGCGGACAGGATTACCTGCTGCTGGGAAACGGAAGCAACACGATTTTCAGGGATGAGGGCTATCACGGAACAGTGATTCATCTGGGCGATGCTTTTTCTTCTGTGAAAGTCGAGGGTGAGCGTCTGATCTGCGGAAGCGCGGCACTGATTTCCGCTGCCGCCCACGAGGCCATGGAACACGGTCTTTCCGGCATGGAGCCGATTTCCGGCATCCCGGGAAGCATCGGAGGCGCAGTATTCATGAATGCCGGTGCATATGGCGGGGAAATGAAACAGGTGATTGAATCAGCGCAGCTGGTCAGTGCGGACGGACAGGAAATCCATATACTGAGTAATGAAGAGCTCCAGCTGGGCTACCGGATGAGCCGCATTCAGAAGACCGGCGAGGTAGTCGTATCGGTCACGCTGAAGCTGACTCCGGCTGACCGGGCGGACATCCTGAGCGCCATGCAGGAATTTATGCAGAAGAGAAACAGCAAGCAGCCGCTGCAGTACCCGAGCGCAGGCAGCTTCTTCAAGCGTCCGGAAGGATATTTTGCGGGCAAGCTGATTCAGGATGCGGGATTGAAAGGTGCCTCTGTAGGCGGCGCGCAGATCAGTGCCAAGCACAGCGGTTTCATGATCAACCGCGGCGGAGCGACGGCCGGTGATATTCTGAAACTCATGCATCTGGTGCAGAACACCGTAAAAGACCGCTTCGGCGTAGAGATGGAACCGGAAGTCCGGATCGTCGGCGGCCCGGCAGAGAATGACAAGAAAGAAGGCCGGTAAGTTGAATATCGATATTAACGAATACCGGATGACTTATGATCTGCATACGCATACCCGTTATTCCCACGGCTGGATCATGCCGCACGGGAAGGGAACAATCGATCAGAACATCGTTGCGGCGCGTCAGCAGGGACTTCGCGGAATCGCCATTTCCGATCACGGCCCGGGACACTATATGTACGGCCTGAAGAGAAGTAAAATTCCCGAAATGCGCGCAGAAATCGAGCGGGAGAAGAAAATGTATCCGGACATGGATATTTATCTCAGCGTAGAGGCCAATATTATGGAATCCGATAACGGGCTGGACCTTAAGAAAGAGGAGCAGGGACAGTTTGATTTCCTGCTGGCGGGATATCACTATGGTGTCATGCACTGCCACAGTACGGCGAACCATCTGGGCGGACAAAATGCACAGGGCGCAAGGAGAAGCCGGCTTGTGACCGTCAATACGGATATGTACATCCGCGCACTGTATGAGAATGACATCAAGGTCCTGACTCATCCAGGAGACAAGGGACCTGTGGATATGACCGAAGTCGCAAAAGCCTGCGCGGAAACCAGAACATTAATGGAAATCAATTCACGCCACCAGCATCTGACAGTAGATGAAATCCGGGAAGCCATGAAAGAAGATGTATATTTTATTATCGACAGCGATGCCCACACACCGGCTGCGGTAGGGTCTTATGAAAACGGACTGCAGCGTGCGGCAGACGCCGGACTTGATTTTGAGCGGATTGTCAACATAGAGCGGGTGTCAGAGGATTAAAAATACAGATATGACACGCGGCGCGGCACCGCGTGTACAGACAGAAAAGGGGAGAAGATCATGACTGCGGATAAACCGATGGAAGTTGTGCTGATTACGGGCCTGTCCGGCGCGGGAAAGACTCAGGCGGCGGACTGGTTTGAAGATCAGGGCTGGTACTGTATAGATAATATGCCGCCGCTGCTGATCCGGAATTTCCTGGACCTGGCGCAGATGAGCGGAAAACAGAAGATACGGAAGGCCGCTTTTGTGATTGATATCAGAAGTGAGCAGTTTTTCCAGGATCTGAACGGAGCAATTCATCACCTTTCCGAGCGGCACGATGTCAATCTCAGACTGCTGTTCTTAGAGGCGTCAGATGATACACTGATCCGCAGGTTCAGTGAAACCAGAAGAACCCATCCTCTGGCGCAGGGAATGACCACGGCGGAAGCAATCGGCAAGGAGCGCTCCCTGCTGGCGCCCTTCCGCAGTCATGCCGATGTGATCATCGACACCAGCAGTCTGAAGGTTTCCCAGTTCCAGCACCTTATGCAGAGAAGCTTCGGCGAGGGAGAAGAAGTGCAGAGCCAGTTCTCTCTGTCGATTGCTTCTTTTGGCTATAAATACGGACTGCCGCCGGATGCCGATCTGATTTTCGATGTCCGTTTTATTCCGAATCCGTATTATGTGAAATCTCTCCGGAAACTTACCGGAAATAACCGGAAAGTCAGGGATTATGTTATGCGTCAGGAAATCACCGGAAAATTCCTTGATTCCGTTGAAAAGATGCTGACGATGCTGATTCCCTGCTACATTAAAGAAGGAAAGTACCATCTGAACATCTATTTCGGATGCACAGGCGGACAGCACCGTTCTGTGGTCGTTGCCAATGCCGCGGCAGATTTTTTCCACAAGCAGGGCTACCACGTGTTTGTCCATCACCGGGAGATGCAGAAATAGGAGAGTGAGAGCGGATTGTCATTTTCATCAGAGACAAAAAATGAACTTGCAAGAGTAGAACCGGAGAAGAAATGCGACCAGCTGGCGGAAATCGCCGGCTTTCTTCGTGTGTCCGGAAGTCTGCGCCTGACCGGAGGCGGACATTTCACCATCGTAATCGCAACGGATAATCCGGCTATCGCCAGACATTATAAAAGGCTGATCCGGGAGTATTTTCAGATAGACGCAAGGCTGGAAGTGGGAGGCGCGGAGGCCCTGAAAAAAGGGCATACCTACATGCTGACCATCAGTCCGGAGGACCATAGCGAGTCGATTCTGAGAGAGACGGGAATTCTCCTGGTGCGTGAGGGAAATAATTACATCAGTGATGGGATTTACGAGGAGCTGATCCGGAAAAAATGCTGCAAGCGCGCATACATGAGAGGCATGTTCATGGGAAACGGCAGCATCAGCGATCCGGAAAAAAGTTATCATCTGGAATTTGCCTGCGAGAGCCGGACTCTGGCGAATGATCTGAAGAAAATGATCAATTCATTCGAGGATCTTTCTGTTAAAATGGTTCAGCGCAGAAACCGCTGGGTCGTATATATGAAAAATTCACAGTATATCAGTGATATGCTGGCACTGATGGGGGCACATGCGCAGATGCTGGCATTTGAAAATGTCCGTGTGCAGAAATCCGTCTTCAATCAGACAACGCGGATCTTAAACTGCGATAATGCAAATACAGACAGGACGCTTGATGCATCAGAAAAACAGATCCGGGCCATCAGGGAACTGAAAGAAGCAGGCCAGTACGACCGGCTGTCCGACAAGCTGAAAGAACTTGCCGATCTCAGGATCAGCAATCCGGAGGCCAGCCTGACCCAGCTCGGGGAAATGACAGATCCGCCTCTGGGAAAGTCCGGAGTGAATAATCGAATGAAAAGAATCCTCAGTATGGCAGAAAAAGTTACAGCTGAGAAATAAACAAAAAAATACATAAAAAAATTCCGCGGTGTGAAAATGGAAATTTTTCGCCGCGTTTTATTTTGCAGACGTTGAAATATGAATGTTTTCTGTATATAGATAGATCATATACCAAGTGAAATGCCGGGAATTAATTGGGGGATTAACTGCGAGATTGATAAAATAATCGTGATTTTTTTGTTTGTGTGGCAGAAAACAGGGGTAAAAAATAAAAGTATTTAATTCTGTACATGAATAATATGCAGAGGGATGAATTGGATGTACATATTTCTTCCTGAACATTCTGATATTATTTTAACAAATTGTATTGTGATGGAAACACAATGGGATGGATTTTATTTTAGAATTGCATTATGATATGTAATATAAGGCAAGTAAGAATAGATGATATTTTCTCATTTTGTTTATCGATCATAGTTCGGATGATATTGTCCGAAACAATATTCATGTACGGCATCAGTCTCGCATGAGACAGGAAGGAGGCGCAGTATGTTCGATAAAGAGCTCGATGATGTCCGGGCTGCTGAAAGCAGAGCGGAAGAAATCGTGCAGCAGGCGGCCGCGGACGGAAAAGAAACAGTCGCCGCGAGCCGCAGAAAAGCGGACGCACTGATTTCAGACGCGGACGCGAGAGCCGGAACGATTTATGACTCGCTGATACGGGAAGGCACGGAGGAAGCGGATAAGAATTATGAAGCTTCCATGCGTGAAGCGGAGGCAGAATGTGCGGCAGTTGCAGAATCTGCAGACCGGAATTCAGAAGAGGCTGTCCGGCTGATTAAAGAAAGGATCGTGAATCGAAAGTGTCAATCGTAAAGATGAAAAGACTGTCTGTAATCGGCCTTGACACTGAGAAAGAGCAATTCGTTTCGAAACTGATGAATCTGGGCGCACTGGAAGTCACAGACGAGGATCCGCAGGGCGGCGCAGAGACCCCGGAGGTGCAGGCTGCGGGAGAAAATCCGAAGACTGCCGAACTGGATCAGAAAATTTCTGATACGGAAACTGCAATAGAAGCTCTGAAGGAACACAGTCCGGTAAAATCACCACTCTTTTTTACGAGAAGGGAGATGAAGAAAACCGACTTTCAGTCTATTCTACAGCATAAGACCGAATTTACAGAGGAAACAAACGGAATTCTGGAACTGAAAGAACAGATCCGCCGGCTGAATGAACAGCGTAACAGAAAAGAATCTGAACTGAGTTCCGTAATTCCATGGAAGCCGTACTCCATTCCGTTGAATTTTACAGGAACACGCTGTACAGATTTTACGCTCGGTGTTGTTCCGGTGAATGTCACACTGGACGATCTCCAGCAGGCCGCGGAAGAAGTCAGTGAAACGGCAGTTCTGGAAAAAGTCAGTGAGGATAAAGAGTACCGCTATCTGCTGCTCATCACATGGAAAGCGGATACTGCCGGTGTAGAAGATGCGTTAAAGCAGCGTGGCTTTACTGCCGCGGCATTTCAGGATTTTCCTGACACGGCAGCAGAAGCTGAGGTTCGTCTGCATAATGAAATTGCAGAACTTTCCGGCGAGATTGAAAAAATCGGCGGGCAGATTGCTGACCGCTACGGACAGAAAAAAGATATCGAATGCCTGCATGATCAGCTGATCATGGAACGTGACCAGGAAGTTCTGAAGGGAAAACTTCTGCAGACCAGGCGGACTTTCCGGCTGACGGGATGGATCCCGGAAGGCTGTATGACAGCCGCGAAAAAAATGCTGGACTCCTGCGAATGTTACTATCTTTTTGAGGATCCGCAGGAAGGCGAGACCGTTCCGGTTCTCCTGAAAAACAACGCCTTTGTCGCCCCGTTTGAGTCCGTAACGGAGATGTACTCTCTTCCGGATTATCACGGAATCGACCCGACCAGATGGTTTTCCATTTTCTACGCCTGCTTCTTCGGCATGATGCTGAGTGATGCGGGATATGGAATTCTTCTGACCGTGGTTACGGCATTGATTCTTCATAAGTTTAAAATTGAGGGAAATCTGTATCATATGGTGAAAATGTTCCTGTACTGCGGAATTTCCACAATTTTCTGGGGAGCGATGTTCGGCGGATGGTTTGGAAACAGTGTCAACGCGATAGCGACCACCTTCTTCCATTCAAATGCCGCGATCAAGCCGATCTGGTTCGATCCGATCTCCAATCCGACCAAACTCCTGATTTTCTCCCTGGGACTTGGAATTGTCCATATCTTCCTGGGAATGGGACTGGACGCCGGAATGAAAATCAGAAGAGGCCACTTCTGGGATGCGGTATTTGATGATTTCTCCTGGTACATGGTTATCGGAGGAATTATTCTGATGATCGCGCTGAACGGGAAGAGCGCAGGCGGATTCAAGGCCGGAAAATACATCATGATTGCCGGCTTCATCATCCTGCTTCTCACCGGAGGCAGAGACAGAAAAGGATTTGGAAAGGTCATCGGCGGAATCACAGCGATTTACAACATAACAGGATTCCTGTCCGACATTCTTTCCTACGCGAGACTGCTTGCACTGGGACTGGCGACCGGCGTAATCGCCCAGGTTGTCAACACCATCGGAACACTGTCCGGCGGCGGAATCAAGGGCGCGATTATCATGCTCATCGTGTTTGTTATCGGTCATATCTTCAACATGGCGATCAACTCACTGGGCGCGTTCGTACATACGAGCAGACTGCAGTATATCGAATTCTTCGGAAAGTTCTATGAGGACGGCGGTGAACCGTTTGATCCGTTCCGGAGAAACACTAAATACGTAAGATTAACAGAATAGTTTTCATGGAGGTATTTATCATGAGTGGAAATGTATGGGCTCTGATCGGTGCGGCAGTAGCCGCTCTCGCAGGCGTAGGAAGCGCAATGGGCGTTGGTATCGCCGGACAGGCCGCAGCCGGAGTAGTTGCGGAGGATCCTAAGAAATTCGGCCGTACATTGATTTTACAGGCGCTGCCTGGTACACAGGGAATTTACGGACTGATCGTTACATTCCTGATCTTTATCAGAATCGGACTGCTCGGAGGCGGCGGAATGAAAGACCTCACCATGGCGCAGGGATTATACGTCTTTGCATGCTCCCTTCCGATCTGTATCGTAGGAATCTGGTCCGGTATTGCGCAGGGCAAGGCTGCAGCTTCCGGAATCATGCTCCTCGGTAAGAGAGAGGATCAGATGGGTAAAGGAATTATTTACGCGGCAATGGTAGAGACTTATGCGATTTTCGCACTGCTCGTTTCCCTGCTGATGCTGTTCAACCTTGGTTTTTAACTTTTGTCAAAAAACAATGAGCAAGAGACAGGACGTGGACAAATGAGTATTGAAAAGATTACATCGAAAATTATAGAAGATGCAGAAATGCAGGCCAGGTCCATCGCGGAAGACGCACAGAAGCAGGCAGACGAAATCGTAAGCCGGGCGCAGCAGGAGGCAGATCAGAAGGTAAAAGACGCAGAGCAGCGCGGAGCGGAAGATAAGCGGAAAGTGATCAGCCGCAGAAAATCTGTTGCGGATATTGACAGCCGCAAACTGCTCCTGCAGACAAAGCAGGAAAAACTGGACGCGTGCTTTTCAAAGGCTGCAGAGGAGACAGCGAATCTTGAGCCGGGAGAATATGTTGAGTTTCTTACCGGAATCGCTGCGGAAACGGGCCTGAAGAAAGCGGAAGTCATCCTGAACGCACGGGACCGCGAAAAGGTTGGAAAGGCACTGATGAAGGCGCTGAAGGACAAGATCCCGGGGAGTGAGTTTTCACTTTCTGAGGAGACGAGGCCGTTTACCGGCGGACTGATGCTGCGCGATGGAAAGGTATACATCAATGGAACGATCGAAAGCTTTGCCAAGGAAGCCAGAGAGGAACTGGCGGAGAAGGCGGCGGAGATTCTGTTCCGCAGGCAATAGGGAGAAATTGGTATGGCAAAGAGAAAAGAGACAGATTATATCTTTGCAGACTCATACATTGGAAATTTCACCAGGCATCTGATGACGCGCAAGGACCTGATGCGTGTTGCGGGAAGCCGCGATCTGGAGGCCGCGGAGGCCATGCTGAGGGAATTCGGCTATGAGGAGTCGAAGGAACTGAAGGCCGGCGGCATCGATTCCTTCCTGCACAGGGAAGAGGAAAAGCTGCATGAAATTGTGTTCAGCACGGTTCCGGATCCTTCGGAACTGGCCTTTAATCTATATCCGTCAGATTTTCACAACGCCAAGGTCTGCCTGAAGGCGGAGGCGCTGGGAAGAACGCCGGATCCGGCTATGATGTCGGACGCGGGAAGCATTCCGGCGGAAAAGATGGAACTGCTGATCCGCGAACGCAGCGGATCCGGAATGCCGGAAGGTCTGAAGAAGGCTGTCGCGGAGGCCGCGGACACCTTCGGAAGAGGCCATGATCCGCAGGCGATCGACCTGATCCTGGACAAGGCCTGCTATAAGCAGATGCTGGATGATGTGACCGCGATGGAAGAACCGTTCATGGAAGAACTGGTCCGCCGGCAGATCGATGCGGTGAATCTGGGCGTGTTCGTCCGTTTCCGCAGTATGGAGAAACCATGGTCGGCATTTAAGGACCTGTTCATCAGCGGCGGAAATATTCCACTTCCCCTTCTGATTTCCTGTTATGAAGAGGCCTATTCCCGTGTCGGAGAGAGGCTGGCGCCGTACGGCTTCCAGCAGGCCTTCACCGAGGGCGGAAAGGCGCTGAAGGAAAACGGAAGTTTCGGACTGTTTGAAAGACTCCGGGATGATGCGGTCATGGACCATGTGAGAAAAGCAAAGTATGAGCCGTTCGGAATCGTTCCGATTGAGGGATTCTGGTTTGCAAAGCACCAGGAACTCGCAAATCTCCGGATTGCGCTGATGGGCAGCCAGTTCGGGTTCGATCCGGACGAGATAGAAGAAAGGATAAGGGAACCGTATGTATAAGGTCGGTGTTATCGGGGACAGAGCATCTGTCCTGGGATTTCAGTCTGTAGGCCTGTCCGTGTTCCCTGTCAGTTCAGGGGATGAGGCCCGGAAGCTGGTGCACAGGCTGGCGGAAGAGGACTACGCGATTCTGTATATTACAGAGAAAATCGCGGCGGAAATCCCGAATGAAGTTGATAAATATAAAGATATGATGCTTCCGGCGATCATTACGATCCCGGACAGAAACGGAGCTACGGGCGAAGGACTGAGAAATGTCAGCAAGGCCGTGGAAAGAGCTGTCGGAGCAGATATACTATTTGGAGGTGAGAAATAGATGGCGCAGGGAACAATTACGAAGGTTTCTGGACCTCTGGTCGTTGCATCCGGCATGGAAGATGCGGATATGTTCGACGTAGTCCGCGTCGGTGATCTGGGACTGATCGGTGAGATCATCGAGATGCGCGGAGGCGATGCATCTATTCAGGTTTACGAGGAAACAGCAGGAATCGGACCGGGAGCGCCGGTGGTCAGCACAGGCGCGCAGCTTTCTGTAGAGCTGGGGCCGGGACTGATTGAAAATATTTACGATGGAATTCAGCGTCCGCTGGAAACGATGTATGAGAAAGTTGGACCGAATATCACAAGAGGTATTCAGGTGCCGGCTCTCGACCGTGAAAAGAAGTGGGAATTCACGCCGTGCGTCAAGGCCGGGGATGAAGTGGAATCCGGAGATGTGATCGGAACGGTTGATGAAACCGCCGTTGTAAAGCATAAGATCATGGTTCCGTATCCGCTGCGCGGTCAGATTGTGTCCATTGAGGCAGGATCTTACACCGTTGACCAGAAGGTCGCTGTACTGAAGCTGGACAGCGGTGAAGAAAAGGAACTGACGCTGATGCAGAAATGGCCGGTCCGTGTCGGCAGACCATATAAAGAAAAGCTCGTTCCGGACATGCCGCTGATCACCGGACAGCGTGTCATTGATACGATGTTCCCGATCGCCAAGGGCGGAGTTGCCGCGGTCCCGGGACCGTTCGGATCCGGAAAGACCGTTGTACAGCACCAGCTGGCAAAGTGGGCGGACGCGGACATCGTCGTCTACATCGGCTGCGGCGAGCGTGGTAATGAGATGACCGATGTACTGAACGAGTTCCCTGCACTGAAGGACCCGCGCACAGGCGAATCTCTGATGAAGAGAACCGTTCTGATCGCGAATACCTCCGATATGCCGGTAGCTGCTCGTGAGGCGTCTATTTACACAGGAATCACCATTGCGGAATACTTCCGCGACATGGGCTATTCCGTAGCGCTGATGGCGGATTCCACATCCCGCTGGGCAGAGGCGCTGCGTGAGATGTCCGGACGTCTGGAAGAGATGCCTGGTGAAGAAGGATATCCGGCCTACCTGGGCTCCCGTCTGGCGCAGTTTTATGAGCGTGCCGGAAGAGTCCGCACACTGGGATCGGATGACCGTATCGGCGCACTGAGCGCGATCGGAGCCGTATCCCCGCCGGGCGGAGATATTTCCGAGCCGGTATCTCAGGCGACCCTGAGAATTGTAAAGGTATTCTGGTGTCTGTCCGCGACCCTGGCGCATGAGCGTCACTTCCCGGCTATCGACTGGCTGCAGAGTTATTCTCTGTATGTCGACCGTCTGACCCCGTGGTTTGAGAAAAACGTTAATAAAGAATTCCCGAAACTCCGTGCCCAGGCATTGAGACTGCTGCAGGAAGAAGCCAATCTGAATGAAATCGTTCAGCTGGTCGGTGTGGATGCACTGTCTCTGGAAGACCGTGTAAAACTGGATGCCTGCAAGTCCATCCGTGAGGACTATCTGCACCAGAACGCATTCCACGACATCGATACCTATTCCTCCATGAATAAGCAGTATAAGATGCTGAAGCTGATCCTGAGCTACTTCGATCTGGCGGTAGACGGTGTCGGCAAAGGGGCTTCCTTCAATAAACTGGAAACACTCCCGGTCAAGGAGAAAATCGGACGCTTTAAATACCTGGAAGAAGATAAAGTTGACGGTGCCTATGACAGCCTGATGCAGGAGCTGAAAGACAGCATTCAGGCGCTGATCGCAGAGGAGGCGGAGAACGATGATTAAAGAATATAAAACAATATCAGAAGTTGCCGGCCCTCTGATGCTGGTAAAAGATGTAGAAGGCGCGACCTACGATGAGCTGGGAGAAATTCTCCTGCAGAACGGCGAAAAGCGTCTGTGCAAGGTACTGGAAATTGACGGCGGAAACGTTCTGGTTCAGCTGTTTGAGAGTGCGGCGGGAATCAACCTGAAGGAAAGCTCCGTCCGTTTCCTGGGAAAGGGAACTGAGCTGAAGGTTTCCCCGGAAATCCTCGGACGTGTATTCGATGGTATGGGCCGCCCGGCAGACGGCGGTCCGGACATCATTCCGGAAAAATCCCTGGACATCAACGGACTGGCCATGAACCCGGCGGCAAGAGACTACCCGGCGGAGTTCATTCAGACCGGAGTTTCCGCAATCGACGGACTGAACACTCTGGTAAGAGGACAGAAACTGCCGATCTTCTCCGAATCAGGACTGCCGCACGCACAGCTGGCTGCGCAGATCGCCCGTCAGGCTAAGGTACTGGACGGCGGAGAATCTAAATTCGCGGTAGTCTTCGCGGCGATCGGTATTACCTATGAGGAAGCGGACTACTTCGCATCCGACTTCAGAAGAACCGGAGCCATCGACCGTACCGTCATGTTCATGAACCTGGCGAACGACCCGGCCGTAGAACGTATCGCAACCCCGAGAATGGCCCTTACCGCTGCAGAGTACCTGGCCTTTGACCTGGGCATGCATGTACTGGTCATCCTGACCGATATCACCAACTACGCCGAGGCGCTGCGTGAGGTATCCGCCGCACGTAAGGAAGTGCCGGGACGCCGCGGCTACCCGGGCTACCTCTACACCGACCTGGCGACCATGTACGAGCGTGCCGGCAGAAAGAAAGGCTATGACGGATCCATCACACTGATCCCGATCCTGACCATGCCGGAAGGCGACATCACGCACCCGATCCCGGACCTGACCGGATACATCACCGAAGGACAGATTATCCTGTCCAAAGAGTTATACCGCAAGGGAATCGAGCCGCCGATTGACGTACTCCCGTCCCTGTCCCGTCTGAAGGATAAGGGTATCGGAAAGGGAAAGACCAGAGAAGACCACGCGGACACCATGAACCAGCTGTTCGCCGCATACGCAAAAGGTAAAGAAAGTCTGGAACTGGCCACCATCCTCGGTGAAGCCGCGCTGACAGAAACAGACCTGAAGTATGCGAAATTCAGTGATGAGTTCGAGAAACGCTACGTCTCTCAGGGAAATGACACCGACAGAAGCATTGAAGAAACGCTTGATCTGGGCTGGGATCTTCTGAAGATCCTGCCGAAGAGCGAGCTGAAGAGAATTGATGACAAGCTGATTGAGAAGTATTACGACAGGTAGGTGATCCCATGGACAGATTAAATGTCAATCCTACCAGAATGATGCTCTCCACGCTGAAAAAACGTCTGGCGACCGCAGAGCGCGGACACAAGCTGATGAAGGACAAGCGCGATGAGCTGATGAAGAACTTTCTGGAGCTCGCCCGGGAAAACGGGCGGCTCCGCCAGGAAGTCGAGCAGGAACTCGCGGCGATGTATAAGGATTTTGAGAAGGCCAATGCCGTCATGAGCAGCGAGGCCATGGAAGAGGCGCTGATGTATCCGAAACAGGGCGTAGAGCTTTCTGTGCAGAAGAAGAACATCATGAGCGTCAATGTTCCGGAATTCTCATTCCAGACAACCGCCAAAGATCCGACTGATGTTTATGCCTACGGATACGCGGATACTTCCGGAGATCTGGACGGTGCCATCAGCGCGGCAGCTGATGTGTTCCCGAAACTTCTGGATCTGGCTGCCCATGAGAAGGAAGTACAGCTCATGGCTGCAGAACTGGAAAAAACCAGACGCCGGGTCAACGCGCTGGAATACGTCATGATTCCGCGTCTTGAGACCACCATCCGCTATATCCAGATGAAGCTGGATGAAGGCGAGAGATCCAATCAGACCAGACTGATGAAGGTTAAAGACATGGTTCTGGAAGATGCGCACGACTACCAGCGGTAGTGGATAAATAAGCTGGAACATGTTTCATGAAAAGAGAGAAACGCCCGCGCCGGCCTGGAATCAGGCAGCGCGGGCGCTTCTGTTTTTTGTGCCCGGCTGCTTTTTTGATCTGAAGAATCCAGTCAGACAAAAAGTGAAGACGCAGCACCATGGCTGCGGTGCTGCGTCTTATTTTCAAGTGATATGAGGTTATAAAAACCGGATGTGGAGTTCCGGTGTTTTTCTTCTGCTGAAATATCTGGCTGAGCTTATACGTTCGCCTTAGCGGCTTCTTTTCCGCGGCGGTAAGCCTGGATATTCATCTCGGCAAACTTAGGAGGTACGGTCTCTTTAATAATTTCTTCCCAGTCCACGTCGCCAAGATCCAGGGCCTCGGTCATTGCACCGAACAGAACGATATTGGTGCATTTTACGCTGCCGAGTTCTTTTGCGATGTCTTCTGCCTTCAGGGTGAAGCACTTGAAATGCTTCTGCATGGCTTCAACGCAGCCTTCCGGATATTCTGCCAGACCGGATGCGGTCAGGGAAGAGTCCTGGCGGTAGTTGTTGATGACGGCGATGGCGCCCGGCTTCAGATAATCTGCGTAACGGACGGCTTCCATTTCTTCAAAGGCAACGAGCAGGTCGGCTTCTCCTTTTCCGATCAGTGGTGAGTAAACTTTGTCTCCCCAGCGTACCTGTGTGGATACGCTGCCGCCGCGCTGACTCATGCCGTGGACTTCAGACATCTTTACGTCATAGCCCTGCTTCATCAGACCGTTTACCAGTACACGGGCAGTAAGAATCGCGCCCTGTCCGCCGACGCCGACTAAAATTGCACTCTTGGTTTTCATCTTACTGATCCTCCCTTCTGATTGCCTTTACCGGACATACCTGTGCGCAGACCGTGCAGCCGACACAGAGGGACGTATCGATCATGGACTTTCCGTCTCTGATCATGACGGCCGGACAGCCGACGCTCAGGCACTTCTTGCAGCCGATGCAGACGTCACGGTCAACGACGCACTTCCCGAAATGATGATCAATTCTCTTAATCATCGCGCATGGGCGGCGTGTGATGATGGCTGTCTTTTCTGTGCTGTTGATTGCGTCTTCGGCAGCTTTCTTCATGGCATCCAGATCCTGCGGATCAACGATGATAACGTTGGTAAATCCGATGGCTTTCAGGACATCTTCAATCCTGATCTTTGAAGCGATGTCGCCTTCCAGGCTGAATCCGGTTCCCGGGTTGTCCTGCTGGCCGGTCATCGCGGTGATGGAGTTATCCAGAACGACCGGAATAACATCAGCGTCATTATAAATGATCTCTGCCGCGCCGGTCATGCCGCTGTGGAAGAAGGTGGAGTCACCGAGTACGCCGAAGACATGCTTCTTCTGACCGGTCTCTTCAAAGGCTTTTGCCATTCCGGCAGCCGCTGAGAATCCGGCTCCCATACATACGCAGGTGTCCATGGCGTTCAGCGGTGCTGCGCATCCCAGGGTGTAGCATCCGATATCTCCGCAGATTACGGCATCTTTGATCTTGCTCATGGTGTAGAAGAATCCTCTGTGCGGACATCCCGGGCACAGTGCAGGCGGTCTGCCGACAGCTTCTACGCCCGGATCTACGGTTTCCGGCTTTTCTCTGAAGATTTCCTCCCGCAGACGTTCCGGGTTCAGTTCGAACATATTGCTGACCAGGTCTTTTCCCGTGCATTCGATTCCTGCAGCCTTGATCTGCTCTTCCATAATGCCGTCCAGCTCTTCGATGACGTAAAGCTTGTCAACTTTGGACGCGAACTCTCTGATCAGCTCGATCGGAAGAGGATTGGTCAGCCCCAGTTTCAGGAAGGATGTGTCCTCCGGGAAAATCTCTTTTGCGTACTGATAAGAAATAGAAGCGGTGACGACGCCGACTTTGGAACCCTTGATCTCCATGCGGTTCAGCGGGCAGTCACAGGCGTATTTCTCCAGAGCCTTCAGGTTGGCTTCAACCTGCGGATGATGCTTGCAGGCGTGGGCCGGTGTGCTGACGAAGCGGTCTGCATCGCGCTTGTATGGCTTGATTTCCGGTTCAGTACGTTCACCAAGTTCGACAATGCTCTTGGAGTGGGATACACGGGTTGTGGTGCGGAGCATAACCGGCATATCGTATTTCTCAGAAATTTCAAATGCGTATTTCATGAAATCCTTGCATTCCTGAGAATCGGACGGCTCCAGGCAGGCGATTTTGGCAGCGATTGCGTAGTGGCGGTTATCCTGTTCATTCTGGGAAGAGTGCATGCTCGGATCGTCTGCGCTGACGAGGACCATGCCTCCGTTCAGCCCGTCATAAGATGCGGTGAACAGCGGATCGGCCGCAACATTCAGACCGACATGCTTCATTGCACACAGGCTGCGGACACCGGCCATTGCGGCTCCGTATGTGGCTTCTGTTGCAACCTTTTCATTCGGCGCCCACTCGCAGTGCAGTACGTCTTTATACTGTGGCAGGTTCTCGAAAATTTCAGTACTTGGGGTGCCCGGATACGCAGAGCAGAATTTTACGCCTGCTTCATACGCGCCGCGGGCAATGGCTTCGTTTCCCGACATCAAACGCTTTTCCATTCCCTCTCGTCTCCTTTCCGTTCCGGTTTCCGTATATATACAGTTTTACGGAAACGCCGTTTCAACTTTCTGTAATTTTCTGTTTTCAGCGGCGGTGAATCAGGAGGTGCGGATCGGGCCGGCAGACAGCCGGCGCAGACTTGCAGAAATTTATCGATGCACACAGATGATCAGCCGCAGAGTAATTGTATTGATTTCTATACCTTTATCTTATCTGAATTCTTGAAAAAATAGAAATACTGTTATAATATATGGGTATAAGGGACGCTTATACCTGTTAATAGCGTATGAAATGGAGAACAATATGACAATTCTACAGGTAATGTATTTCCTCGCGGCGGCGGAATATGGGAGCATGTCGAAGGCGGCAGAAGAACTGCATGTCTCCCAGCCTGCGCTTTCTCTTCAGATTAAGAATCTGGAATCGGAAACCGGCTGCCAGCTGCTGAGAAGAGAGCCGCAGGGCGTCGTGCTGACCGCTTCCGGCCGTGTGTTTCAGACCGACGCGATTGCTGTCAAGGAGGCCTGGGAGCGGCTGGAAGAAGACCAGAAGAAGCTGGGCGACGCAGTCTGTTCGGAGATTTCCATCGGTCTCGATCCACGCGTATATTCCCAGGAGCTTTTTGACCCGCTGGTGAAATTTTTCAACCGCCATCCGGACACATCCGTGTCGTTTATGACGGATGTAGGCGTGTCCATGATGGATATGCTGGAAGAGAAGAAAATCGAAATTGCAATCTGCCGGGTCCCGCCGGAGGGGCATGTTCCGCATCCGGAGCGCTTCTATATTCATCCGCTTCTCTCGGAGCCTCAGTGTGTGCTGATGTCCGATGACGACCCGAAGAGTCTGCTCAGAAATATGCAGATTGCGGATCTGGACGGCTGCTCCTTTATCTCCGGGCCGGAAGGCTGTCTGGATGACAGCGTTCTTCAGGAACTGCGCTATACCTGGGGAATTCACGTGAAGAAAGTTTACCGCGCGCAGGACATCGAGACCATCATGGCGCTGGTCAGAAGCGGAGCGGGAATTGCCCTTGGCCCGGCATCCTTTGTCCGGAGGTATGGCGGAAAGGCTGTTCCGCTGGAGCCGGTGATCGATATTCCGCTCAACCTGATTACCCTGAAGCAGAATCAGGGAAATTCCTTTACCCGGGCACTGAGAAAGTTTCTCGACGGCTATATTCAGGAGCGGAGGCAGACAAAAGAAAAAGACCAGGGGAAAACGGGAAATAATGATTGTATACAAGGCCCGGACAGAGTATAATAGAACAATTGACGCTGATTTTCAGCGCAGGCGCGGAATATTTGGAATCCGTGCATTTGAAAGAGGTCTGCACAGGATGGGCGTGACTGGAGAATCAGGTTTCCGGCGGTGCCCGAAGCAGAAGAAAGAGAAGAGACAAATATAATGAAGTATCAAGACACAAACTTAAAACCGGAAATCCTTCAGGGCATTGCAGAGATGGGATTTGATGAGATGACGCCGATTCAGGAGCAGGCGATCCCTGCGATTCTGGACGGAAAGGACATCGTCGGCCTGGCGCAGACGGGAACAGGAAAGACCGCGGCCTTCGGCATTCCGCTTATCTCCCTTGTGGAGCCTGCAGAGCGCAGCGTGCAGGCGGTTGTGCTTTGTCCGACGAGAGAGCTGGCCATGCAGGACGCGGAAGAAATCGCCTCGATGGGTAAATATGTGGACGGCCTGAAGATCCTTTCGGTTTACGGCGGTTCAGACATCGTCCGTCAGCTGAAGGCTCTCAGAAAGGGCGTAACGGCTGTGATCGGAACGCCGGGCCGTGTGATGGACCACATGCGCAGAGGCACACTGAAGCTGGAAAATGTAAAATACCTCGTTCTCGATGAGGCGGATGAGATGCTGGATATGGGCTTCCGCGATGATATTGAGACGATCTGCCAGGCGATGCCGGAGGAGCGTCAGACTGCGCTGTTCTCTGCAACCATGCCGGACGAGATTCTGGAACTGACCCGCGCCTACCAGAAGGATCCGGAAATTATCGAAGTTTCTCATGATGAGCTGACAGTTCCGAAGATCAAGCAGAGTTACTATATGGTAAAAGGCAGACAAAAGGATGAGGCCCTGTGCCGTCTGATCGACTACATGTGCCCGAAGCGCGCGCTGGTTTTCTGCAACACCAAGCGCAAGGTCGACCAGCTGACGCTGCTGCTGAAGAGGCGCGGTTATTCCGCAGAGGGTCTTCACGGAGATCTGTCCCAGCAGCAGAGAGACCGCGTGATGGAGCTGTTCAGAAGCGGAAATCTGGATCTCCTGCTTGCCACAGACGTTGCAGCCCGCGGAATTGACGTGGACGATGTGGATATCGTATTCAATTACGACCTTCCGCAGGAGATGGAATACTACGTGCACAGAATCGGACGTACAGGCCGTGCCGGAAAGAAGGGCAAGGCCGTCTCTCTGATCAACACACGGGAACGCCGTAAGATCAACGCGCTGGAGGAGTTTACCGGAGCTTCCATCAAGGAAAAGGTGATGCCGAGTTATCGGGATGTCATGCCGATTAAGGCGAACAGCAATATTGAGCGTGCGCTGAAGTTCTGTGAAGGCATGGATCTGACTGAGTACGCGGACATGATCAGAAGCTACGCCATGGAAAACCACACTGACCAGCTGCTGATCGCGGCAGCCTTTCTGAGAGAGAGTCTGGGTGAGGCGCGTGAAGACATCGAGATCATTTCCGGAAAGCGTGGAAATGGAAAGAAGGGATCCCGCAGAAATTCCGGACGTAATGGAAAGTCCGGCCGCTCCGGGAAATCGGGTCAGTACGGAAAGAGCCGCCGCAGATCCGGCCGCTCCGACTCCGATTTCAGCCGGGACAAAAATAGACGTTCAAGAAAAAACAGGGATTCTGATTCCCGCGACTTCCGCAGAGACAGAAAATCTTCTTCCCGGGGTTTCCGCGGAGATTCCGGAAGCAGAGACGGCGGCCGTTACGAAAAATCCGGCAGTCGTGAACGTTTCGGAGGAGATCGTTCCGGACGGAAGCGTTCAGGGAAATATGTAAAGCCGGGCAGTCACTCCGGGAAGGGAGCAAGAGGCGGGAAATCGTCCGGCGACGGATTTCGTGCTTTCCGCGGAAGAAAGAATAAATAATATGTAAATTTCTGGAAAATGTGTATAAATAATGTAGGAGGGGAAAGAATGAGGCCCGGCAGTACTGCTGATGTGCAGGATGCGTGACGGCAGGTCAGCCGGATGACTGGATGCAGAGGAAGTGCCAATGTGTTCAGGCATCACCGGGCCTTGTTCAGCAGAATCCCCAGACGACAGGAGCAGACTATGGAAAAAGGAGATATCCTGCAGATCAGAATTGAAGATGTCACAGAAGACGGGCAGGGACTCGGCCGCGCGGAAGACGGACGCATGGTGTTTATCCGCAGAGGAGATGCCGGCGCTGTGCCGCTTCCGGGCGATCTGGTCCGCTGTGAAGTGACGAAGCTGAAAAAGCGCTATGCCCAGGCGGAGCTGATGTTCCTGGACACTGCGTCTTCTCAGCGCACGGAAGAGAAGTACTGCCCGCATCAGAAATTCTGCGGCGGCTGTGCGCTGGGAGGGCTCCGCTATGAAGAGCAGCTGAAACTGAAGCAGCGCCATCTTCAGGATGCGGTGCAGCGGATCGGCGGACTGAAAGACGTCGTCGTCCGCCCTGCTGTCGGAATGGGAGACGATGCTGCGGATGCTGCCCTGCATTACCGCAGTAAGGCTGTTTTCACCGTATCGGAGGAAAATGGAAAGCCGGTCGTCGGCTTTTATCAGAACCGGACACACCGGGCTGCAGACTGTCCGGAATGCCGGATCCAGTCTCCGGCGGCTCTTGCCTGTGCAGAGGCACTGAAAGCCTTTATGGAGTCCGATCATGTGCAGGCATTCAGCCCGAGAACCGGAAAAGGCCTGCTGAAAAACATGATCGTCCGTACGGCTTTTGGAACCGGCGAGGTCATGGTGATTCTGGTCATCAACGGAAAGGGCATTCCGAACGGCGGGAAGCTGGCCGGCATGCTGGATGATGCCGTCTACGACCTCGGTGAGGATCCGGGATACGCGCTGACCAGCGTCTGGATCAATCAGAACCGCGGAAAGAATCACGAGCTTTACGGAAAGAATTCCGTCTGTCTGGCCGGAGACCGCGTGATTCATGAAGAAATCGGCGGGATGAAGTTTGAAATTACACCGGAATCCTTCTATCAGGTCAACCCTTATATGATGGAAAAGCTGTATAACCAGGTCAGTGATTATGCGGACCTGAAGCCCGGGGACCGCGTGCTGGATCTCTACTGCGGCGCGGGAACCATCGGCCTCTGGCTGTCTTCCCGCATGCAGGATAAGATTGAGCTGGTGGGAATCGAGTCCAGTCATGAGGCTGTCGTTGCGGCCAACCGGAATGCGGTGATCAATGGAATCGTCCACGCCCGCTATGTAACCGGAAAAGCGGAAGAGGAGATCGGAAAGGTCCTCGGAGAGAGGCAGGAGGCTGAAGAGCAGTCCGCTGCGCCTCATCTTCCAGGGACAAAAAGTAATAAGCAAGAGAATGACCCTTCGCCGGAAGAACTGCTGAAGGGTCACCTGGACTGTGCAGACTGTGTCATTCTGGACCCGCCGCGGGCCGGATGTGAGCAGTCCCTGCTGCAGGCCTGTGCAGATGCCGCCCCGGAAAAAATCGTCTATGTCTCCTGTGAGCCGCCGACCCTGGCCAGAGATCTGCGTTTCCTGTCAGACTGCGGATACCGGGTTGTGGAGATGACGCCCTTTGACATGTTCCCGCAGACCGGAAGGCTGGAAGCCGCTGTGCTGCTGAAGAGGGTGTAAAAGTATCTTCTTGCGAAGATTTTCTGCCGGCGGACGGTGTGTGGAAATAATTCTGCGATTGAATGAAGAGGGAAAGGAGGGCTGCTATGGATGTAATGGAGAGACATATCACCAATGAGTTCATGAAGTTGCTGAAACAGCATGCCTTTAATAAGATTACGGTGAAAATGCTTACGGAAAAATGCGAAATCAGCAGACATGCATTTTATTACCATTTTTCCTGTCTGGCGGATGTCCCGGAACGGTATTTTATCGAGCAGGTGGAGAAGATTGTTGAGCAGAATTACCGGGTGTCCAATTTTGTGGGATGTCTGATCAAGGTAGAAGAGTTCACGCTGAAAAGAAAAACGGAAATTATCCATATTCTGCACAGTGATGATCACCGCCGCTTTCAGCAGGCTTTCCGCAGGGTCTGCGACCGGGGTGTCAGGCGTTATATTCAGCTGATCATGAGGGAACAGAGCCTGTCCGACAAGGATATGGATCTTCTGATCCATTTTTATTCCAGTGCGATCGAGGGACTGCTTCTGGACTGGTTTGATGCAGATATGATGTATGATATTGTATCGATGACCAGAAGGCTTGGAGACCTTCTGGCCGGTTCGATCGATATGGCCTTCCGCATCACGCCGCAGAAAGACGATGCCGGGCCGGACAGACGATAATGTAAGAATAATAAAGGTAAAATTCAGAATAATATTGGATCAATTGAGCCGGTTTGTACCAATTCGGTACAGACCGGCGTTCTTGTTCATTGAGAGAAATTTTTCCGGCGTTAAAATAGAATCATAAGAAGTTGTATACACTGGATGTCGGCCGGTTTTTTCCCCGGCCGTTCTATGGTATGGATCACACAGGGAGGGAAAGAGTGAAGATTGTATTTATAACGCCGACTGCGAGGATCAGGAGGATTCCGGGTTACCGGTTCGGCGGAAAAATTTACGGACACCCGAATTCAATTACCGGTCCGCTGATCCTTGGACATATATTGAAAGAAGCCGGTCACGAAGTTGAAGTATATGAGGAACTGAATGCGCCGGTACATATAGAAGAAATGCTGGATGACACAGATGTATTCTGTTTCTGCCTGATGACGTCGACAGCGCCGCGGGGATATGAACTTGCGGACATCGTTCACCGGGAAAGCGATGCGAGAGTTCTGATGGGAGGATTTCATGTATCTGCACTGCCGGAGGAAGCTCTGCAGCATGCAGACCAGGTGATTGTCGGAGAGGGAGAATCGGTAATCCTGGATGTTGTGGAGGGCAGAATCAAAGATCCGATTGTCCGTCCGGATCCGATCTGTGATCTGGACAGCGTTCCTTTTCCGGATTATTCTATTCTCAGAACTCCTACAGAGTGCGCGAACGTAATTACCACGAGAGGCTGCCCTTTCCGCTGCACCTTCTGTACGACGTCGAGAATGTTTGCGCCCTACCGTCAGCGCAGCGTGGAGAATGTCATCGAAGAAATCCGTATGTATAAAGATATGGGATTTCAGTATATGAATTTTGAAGATGATAATTTTACGGCAGATAAGGAGAGGGCAAAAGAAATCTGCCGGAGAATGATTGCAGAAGGATTAACGTTTAAAGAAACGTTTTTCTTCGGGCGGACCGATCTCGCGAAGGATGAGGAGCTGCTTCAGCTTCTTCGTGATGCCCATCTGACCCGTGTTCTGATCGGAATCGAGTCGCTGAATCAGAAAGCGCTCGACCGTGTGAACAAGGGACAGAACATCCAGGATATCCGCGATGCTGCCAAGGCGTGCGCGGATCATGGAATCCGTCTGATTGCGAGTCTGGTTCTGGGGATTGATGATGATTCGATTGAAGACATCCACCGGAGCGTCGCCTTTGCGAAATCGGTAAACGCCTACCAGCTGCAGTGCGCGATTCTGACGCCCTACCCGGGAACGCCGGTATACGAACAGTTCGTAAAAGAAGGCCGGATGCTGACTCATGACTGGGAGCAGTTCGACATGATGAATGTTACGTTCAAACCGAAAAAGATGACGCCGTGGCAGCTGCAGGAAGAATTCTATAAGGCGGTTGAGTATTTTTATGACATATCGTCCTCTAAAACAATGAATAAACTGTTCGGACCGGAGTACGGAATGCGGAGATTCGGATTGTCTGTGATGACAAAACTGGGAGTCGCGGGAGCTCATCTCTGCGCGGATCACGTCCCGGGAAGCCCGTATTACCGTCTGAAACATCTTGGAAAGAGAAAGGAGGAAGCTGCGCAGAAATTGAGGCTGCGTACGCATGAACAGGGATGAAGAGAGTATTTCGGATACTGGGAGCCTGTGTTAAGGTGGTTGTAGAGATTGTCGGGATATGCACCTGTCTGATTGGTATGATCAATCTGCTGGAGCATCATCAGGAGAAAAAATCCTATTACCCGGACGCAGATATTTAGTGAGGCCAGGCCGTAAAGTGTGAAAACAGGCTTTACGGCTTTTCTGTTATCAGGGGGATTAAAAGGCGGACAGGACAGGGAAACCGGACTGCCCGCCTTTTTGTGGACAGGGAAATCGAAGACATATATAATATTATGCTAAATTAATCATACAGATTAAAAACTATACAAAATCGTAGTTCTGTCAGTTTGAATAAAATATGAACAGAGTATAATAGCAGTCAAAGGAACCTCTTGCAAGGTTTGTTTTGTCGAGAGAAAGGGGAGGATTATATGAGTTCGCTTGCACATGCTGCGGAAAGAAAAGCATTTGAAATAGCACTGGACAGTGTTATGAAGAAGTCGAAAAAAGCCCGTGAAGAGGGATTCGTCGGCGTGGTCAATATGTTTCAGAAGATCCTGGGAAACACCTGGCCGCCGGAAGCTTTCGACCGGCTGCGTACTGCCCTTGGAAAGGACGGAAAATGGACGGAGTTTTTCTGCAACCTGCTCGACACCAGAGATACGGAATATCTGAAGGGTGTCTTCATGTCGTTCGGATTTGAAGGAGCGCTGAGCGGATACCGTCAGACACAGAAAATGGGGCAGAAACTGGGCACACACCTTCCGTGGGTTATTCTGTTTGATCCGACCAGTGCCTGCAACCTGCACTGCACCGGCTGCTGGGCCGCAGAATATAAGCATACGCTGAACCTGAGCTATGAGGATATGGACAGCATCGTCACACAGGGTAAAGACCTGGGCATTCATGAATATGTCATGACCGGCGGAGAACCGATGGTCAGAAAGGATGACATCGTCCGGCTTGCCGGAAAGCATTCCGACTGCGGATTCATGATCTTCACTAACGGAACTCTGGTCGATCAGAAATTCTGCGATGACGTCAGAAGATGCAAGAACATCATCCTGGTCATGAGCATTGAGGGCTTTGAGGATACCACCGATGCGCGCCGCGGAAAAGGCACCTTCCAGAAGGTTATGGATGCCATGGATCTGATGAATAGAAACGGCCTGGTTTACGGCACATCCATCTGCTACACCAGTAAGAATATCAAGGCCGTTACGAGCGATGAGTTCCTGGACTTCCTGATCAGCAAGGGCGTTCAGTTCTCCTGGTTCTTCCATTATATGCCGGTTGGAAATGACGCCGATGTAGAGTTGATGCCGACCCCGGAACAGAGAGAATACATCTTCCACCGCATCCGTGAGGTCAGAGGCTATGAAGGCGGCAAGCCGATCTGGCTGATGGATTTCCAGAACGACGGCGACAAGGTCGGCGGATGCATTGCGGGCGGAAAGCAGTACTGTCACATCAATCCGAACGGCGATGTAGAGCCGTGCGTATTCATCCATTATTCCAGCGCCAACATCCACGACAAGACCCTGCTGGAATGTCTGCAGCAGCCTCTGTTCAAGGCATACCAGGACGGCCAGCCGTTTAACGGCAATCTTCTGCGTCCGTGCCCGATGCTGGAGAATCCGCAGTACCTGCGCGAGCTGGTAAAGAAGACCGGCGCTAAGAGTACGGATATGCTGAGTCCGGAGAGCGCGGAGCATCTGTGCGAGAAATGCGATGCCTACGCGAAGGCATGGCAGCCGACCGCAGACAAGCTCTGGGATGAGGAGCACCCGCAGGACCAGGCTTAATTTACGCCGGTATGAGTTTTCCGGTGACAAAGGCAGGACGGGCAGGGGAACAGATGCGCTGCGGCCTGCCCGGAAGTGATGGCAGTTTCCAGAGAGCTGCCGGAGCAGAAAGCCGGATACATAACGAAAAAACGCGTACACACCAGATGACGCCTGGTCTGTACGCGTTTTGTTGTAGTATCAATTATCTGTTCCGGTTTTTCTGCGTCCGGATTCTGCTGTCTGCCGGGAAGCCCCCGGTGCAGGGCAGAGCTTAGGAACTCATATATGCGTCGATAAAGGTCTGTTTGACATTGTCATCCAGTTCAGCTCCGGCAAATCCATTGCGGAAACGGTCCAGAATGGATTTCAGGAGGTAAGTGGAGATGGTCGTCAGGCTGTAGGAACCCTTGCAGAGCGCCCAGTCATACAGCATAGAGCGTTCAAACATCGCATAGATTTTCACCAGCTGATTCAGAGTGTATCCCTGATCAAATTCTCCAGAATCCAGTCCGTCCTTTATGATGCTGGTTATATACTGGAAATAAAAACGGTTGCGGTTCAGCAGATGGCGCTCACCGTCAGTGGTCAGCTGTGTGGCGTACATGTAGGCCAGAAGATGAATGTCTACATTTTCTTCTATCATATGAAACAGTTCATAGTTCAGATGGAGAAGCTTTTCAGAAGCGGACATGTCCGGGTCTTCTTCCTCAGACAGCTCGATGTATTTCTGGTCGAATAAGTCGGAAAGTGTGCCGAGCAGGGCATCCTTTCCTTTAAAATAATGATAGAAAGAGCCTTTGGACGTCTTCGACTCTTTTATGATATCTTCAATTGTGGTTTCATCGTAGCCCTTCGTGTAGAAGAGCTTCCATGCCGCGTCCACAATCTTCTGCTTGGTTGTTCTCTTTTTCCGTCCCATGTTATTACATACCTCTTTCTCTTCTTTATCATGAATTTTATACAGCATGCAGCCTTACTTTTATGTGCAGAAGGCTCTGCCGCAGATCATTGCAGACCATTGCGGACCTGCAGCTATACTTTTCGGATCCCTGGAACTTGCTGCGTGCAGGAGTTTTGGACATCCGGGGGATTTTTAAATGAAATTGTATACACTAATCAAGATATATTTACCATATATTATATCGTAAAATGTAAAAAATTAGAACGAATATCTAAAATAAAATCGATAGATATGCGTAAAATTATTGATTAGATGTATCTATCAGATAAAAAGTGCAATTAAATACTGGAAATCTGACGAATCAGAAAATAATACCGGGGTACGTGTATACAGTGTACTAACCGGCGCTATTTTTGAAATTCTGGCATTTTGAAAACGGCGTGTCTTTGGATGCGGGTATCACTTAAGTAAAAAATGATCGTTCTGTGGACAGAAGTGATAAACACAGAAGGCGTGAAAAAGTGGCCTTGTGTATTGTCAATTAAATAACAACAAGATTCTGCGTGAATTTATGTGGATGGGCCCAATTAATTTTATGAAGCTCTGGCAGAAAAAAACGATTTAAATTAACAATAAAACAGGGGATGCTTAAAAATGTAATCAATCGATTTTCTCTGTATAAAACGGTATACTGCAGAATAGAATGCGGTTCAGTTGTATTATAGATGAAAATCGGATAATCCTTGAAAAGTCAATGATAAAAGGATAGGCAAAACTCTGTTATTTTTTTAATAATTTCATTGCAATCCGGATGAAGATGTGATATTGTAAATGTACATGAGGTTGCAATGAGGTATTTGGAACCGACATAGTTAATCCAATCACAATTGTGTATCGTTATAAATCCACATTTCCGGACATAAATTCCGAAGGATCTGAGAAGAAAAATCCGAGGCGCAGCTGTGATATTCGGGATAACATGTTATCGGCGTTAATATTTAGAAAATTACCACGTTGACCTGTTGAGTATTTAACAATAATCAAGTTGAAAATCCAGATATCTGGTATTGAATAAAATAGAAGTGTTAGGCTAAGAGGAGTGTAACAGTATGGACAATTTACAGATTTTGCTCCGGCAGCATGTCGGCAAGCCATGTGCACCGATCGTCAAGAAAGGCGACAAGGTTAAGAAGGGTACTCTGATTGCAGAGCCGACAGGACTGGGAGCTAACATTTTCTCCAGCGTTTACGGAACAGTTGAAGACGTTCTGGACGACCGCATCATCATTAAAGCTGACGACGAGCAGCCGGACGAGTATGAGAAGATCAAGGAAGGCAGCAAGCTGGACATGGTCAAGGAAGCCGGAGTTGTCGGACAGGGCGGTGCAGGATTCCCGACAGGCGTTAAGCTGGACTGCGACCTGAAGGATGGATATATCCTTGTAAACGCATCCGAGTGCGAGCCGGGACTGGCACACAACATTGCCCGTCTGGAGCAGGATCCGGAGAAAGTTATCCGCGGAGCAGAATATGCAAAGGAAATTTCCAATGCTTCCAAGGTAATCATCGCAATCAAGAGAAAGCATCATAAAGCAATCAAGACAATCGATGCAGCAATCAAGGACAGACCGGACGTATCCATGCATCTTCTGGCAGACATCTATCCGGAAGGTGAGGAGCGTGCAGTCGTAAGAGAGTGCCTGGGCATCGAGCTTGAGCCTTCACAGCTGCCATCCGCTGCCAACGCAATTGTTATCAACTGCGAGACATGCGCAAGAGTATGTGAGGCAATTGAAGAAAGAAAACCATCCTATTCCAAGGATATGACCGTCCGCGGAAAGCTGAACGGCGGAAGCGAGCCGCACGTCTTCTTCGACGTACCGGTTGGAACTTCTGTTGGAGATATGATTGAGAAAGCCGGCGGAATTGACGGTGAATACGGTGAAATCCTCCTGGGAGGACCGTTCACAGGAAGACCGACAACACTGGATTCCCCAGTTACCAAGTCTTCCGGAGCAATTCTGGTCAGCATCCCGTTCCCGGACACACATGGCGCAAAGTTTGGTATTCTGGTCTGCGCATGCAGCGGAACAGAGGACAGACTCAGAGACGTTGTAAAGAAGATGAACGGCGAAGTTATCTCTGTATGCAAGTGTAAGCAGGCTCAGGAGCAGAAGAACGGATCTCTGAAGTGTGAGCGTCCGGGAATCTGTCCTGGACAGGTTAAGAACAACATGCAGTTCAAGAAGGATAAGTGCGAATATATCCTGATCGGAAACTGCTCTGACTGTTCCAACACCGTAATGGCATCCGCTCCTAAGATGGGACTGAAGGTATTCCACCTGACTGACCATATGATGAGAACGATTGGCCATCCGCTGTACAGACACATGACTGTATCCAGAGAAGTAAGCCAGAAAATCGATTTCTAGGAGACTTTCAGATAGAAATTTCGAATAGAAAAAACCGATTTGCTAATTTAATTGAGGGCATTTAATATTTGATAGAAAACGGAAGATCGTGGGAGCGCGGGGAAAGCTTTCTGCCGTCCCGGCGCTCAGGTTAATCGACAAAAAGATAACTTTTCAAGAAGGAAGCGGAACCCCCGAATCCGCGGATCTCCTGAGGCATATCGGCCGTTTGCCTATATATCTGTAACTTGCAGACACATTGATTGCAAAATAGAGGAGGAGAAACCAATGTCCATTTCTGAAGAATACGCGAAAGAGCATTCCGGCGATCCTGCAGTACTGTGCTGCAGGGCAGAAGAGGGAACCGTCATTACATCACACAATCTGGAAGACCCTACGATCTTCCCTGATCTGGTAGATTCCGGACTGCTGAATATTGACGGAGCACTGACAATCGGACAGGTTATCGGTGCAACCCTGACAAAAACAGAGGATTCACTGACTGCACTGACACCGGACAACCTGAAAGATTATTCCGAGGGTGCTTCCGATGAAGAAGAGGAGCAGGCAGAGGATGAAACAAGCGAAACCACAGAGGCGCCGGCTCCGGCAGCTCTGTCTGGTGCAACGGTATCTGCTGCTGTAACAGGCGGCATGATGAAGATCCATATCGGCGAAGGAAAGGACATTGACCTGGAAGTCCCGACATGGGTATTCGGCGGAGAAGCACCTGCTGACCGTTAAATAGTGCTGAAAAGTTAAAGGAGGAAACGTATATGTCCATTTCAGCTGAAACAGCTAAAGAACATGCTAAGGATCCAGCAGTACTGTGCTGCAGAGCAGAGGAAGGCACAGTAATTCAGGCATCCAACCTGGAAGATCCGGCTATCTTCGACGATCTCGTTGAGTCCGGACTTCTGAATCTCGACGGCGCACTGACAATCGGACAGGTTATCGGCGCAACAATGACTAAGACCTGCGATTCTCTGACCGCTCTGACGGCAGACAATCTGAAGGGTTACACTGAGGCTCCGGCTGAGGAAGCAGCTCCTGCAGAGGAAGAGGCTCCGGCTGAGGAAGCAGCAGCACCGGCAGTAGCTCCTGCAGCAGCACCGGCTGCAGTAGCAGGCGGCATGATGAAGATCCATATCGGTGAAGGAAAAGACATCGATCTGGAGATTCCTACAGGAGTATTCGGCGGAAGCGCAGCAGCACCGGCAGCACCGGCTGCAGTAGCAGCTCAGGTTGCAGGCGCAGCAGCTCCGGCAGAAGAAGAGGCTGAGGGCAAGGTTGTAAGAGACCTGACAAGAAAGCACTATAAGATCACAGAGGTTAAGAGAGGACCGGAGACAAAGATCGAAGGAACAACTCTTTACATCCGTGAAGGAATTGAGGAAGATGTAATCGCTGACCAGGAGCTGGTTCACGACTTCAAGCTCGAGATCATCACACCGGATAAGTATCATACATATTCTGAGACAATCATGGACGTTCAGCCGATCGCTACTAAGGAAGGCGACGATCTGCTCGGAACAGGTACAACAAGAGTTCTGGACGGCGCAGTAATGATGCTGACAGGAACAGATGATAACGGAGTTCAGATCGGTGAGTTCGGTTCTTCCGAGGGATACCTCGATGAGAACATCCAGTGGGGACGCCCGGGCTGCCCGGAGAAGGGTGAAATCTTCATCAAGGGTCAGGTTACTATTCAGGCTAAGACCAACATGGAGAGACGTGGACCGATCGCTGCTCATACAGCATTCGACGTTGTTACACAGGAAATCCGTGAGGCAATGAAGGATCTGGACGATTCCCTGGTTGTTGATACAGAGAAGTTCGAGCAGTTCCGTCATCCTGGAAAGAAGAAGGTTGTCATCGTCAAGGAGATCATGGGACAGGGTGCTATGCACGATAACTTCATCCTGCCTGTAGAGCCTGTAGGAGTTCTGGGAGCAAGACCTAACGTTGAGCTCGGAAACGTTCCTGTAATGTGCTCACCTCTGGAAGTACTGGACGGCTGCATTCACGCTCTGACATGCATCGGACCTGCATCCAAGGAGATGTCCAGACATTACTGGAGAGAGCCAGTTGTCCTGGAGGCACTGAGCGATCCTGAAATCGACCTTTGCGGAGTTATCTTCGTAGGTTCCCCGCAGATCAACGCTGAGAAGTACTATGTATCCCGTCGTCTGGGAATGATGGTTGAGGCTCTGGACGTTGATGGTGCTATCGTTACAACTGAGGGATTCGGTAACAACCACATCGACTTCTCCAGCCACATCGAGCAGATCGGTATGAGAGGAATTCCGGTTGTAGGCATGAGCTTCTGCGCTAACCAGGGTGCTCTGGTAGTTGGAAACAAGTACATGAACGCAATGGTTGATAACAATAAGTCCAAGTCCGGTATCGAGAACGAGGTACTGGGATGCAACACTCTCTGCCCAGAAGACGCAACACGTGCTATGTACATGCTGAAGGCTGAAATGGCAGGCGAAGGCGTTAAGGCTCCTGAGAGAAAGTGGAATCCGGCAGTTAAGCAGAACAATGTTGAACTGATCGAGGAAGCATCCGGTGAGAAGATTGAGCTCGAGGAGAACGAGCAGTCTCTGCCGATGTCCCAGAAGAGAAAAGAGAAGTATGACTAATAAGATTGAGACGAAAGAACTGAAGTATGGCGATAAGATTATCCGGATGGAAGGTGTCATCGTAGAGGTGCACGAGGAGGGTATCGCAGTCGATCTTAAGGGACGCCTGGGATATCTGAGAGTACCGAACCGAATGGTCATTTCGGACTATCCGTTTAAAGTCGGACAGGAGGTCGCCTGGAACATGAGTTTCATCGAGCAGCTCGGTCCGGACGTCAATACCAAGTACGTCAGCAATCATGATATGTACCTCAGACGCCAGAAAGAGATGTCTGAGAAAAACTCGAAAGATAAAGAGTAGGAGGATTCAATATGAGCTTAACTGTAGTTAAAGGATTACAGTCTGAAATCTTTGTACCTATTACTCCTAAGTCAGTTTTCACACCATGCACAAAGAAGCTGAAGGATATGCGCATCGCATTCGCAACAGCTGCTGGTGTTCATCTGAAGACTCAGGAGAGATTCAACCTCGCTGGAGATACAACTTACAGAGAGATTCCGGACACAGTAACAGATGATGAACTGATGGTATCCCATGGTGGATATGATAACTCTGATGTTAATAAGGACATCAACTGCATGTTCCCTATCGACAGACTGCATGAACTCGTAAAAGAGGGATTCATCAAAGAGACAGCTCCGTACCATTACGGATTCATGGGCGGCGGCGGAGACATCAAAGTCTTCACAGAGACAACAGGACCTGCAATTGCGCAGAGACTGAAAGAAGAAGATGTTGACGGCGTTCTCATGACCGCTGGCTGAGGAACCTGCCACCGCTCTGCAGTTATTGTGCAGAGAGCGATTGAAGCTGCTGGAATTCCGACGGTAATCATTGCCGCACTTCCGCCAGTTGTACGTCAGCAGGGAACTCCGCGTGCCGTAGCTCCGCTTGTACCGATGGGTGCTAACTGTGGTGAGCCGCACAACGTTGAGATGCAGACAAACATTGTTAAGGGTGCTCTGCAGGCACTCGAAGACATCGAGACACCGGGAAAGATTGTTCCGCTGCCATACGAGTACACAGCTAAGCTGTAAGTCTTCGGGGATTTCGAGAATCCTGAACATGGAGATTTCAGGGGGCAGATTCATATCTGCCCCTTTTTTACTAACAAAGTGTGGTAAAATATTAACAGAATTGAGAATAAGGAGGTTGGAAGGATATGCCGGATAAGACAATTGACCACGGAAGGCTGGAAATTAAATGCTTCCACATTAATGACGTTGACTTTGGCGAGAAGAATGAAGTCGACTCCAAAGGCAGAATGAGAGTCTGCAAAGATATGCTGGACAAGCTGGCAGAAGAAAAGTCAGAATTTATCGATCATATCGATCTGCAGGTGATCCAGCCGGATGATCACGACCGCTACACCAACACGATTATGGACTTTATTCCGGTTTCCACCAAAGTTCTCGGCGAGATCGGAACAGGTGTTACCTACACACTGACCGGCGTCTATTTCATGCTGACCGGCGTTGATACAGAAGGTATTCAGGCACATGAATTCGGTTCATCCGAGGGAAATCTGAAGGACCAGGTGATCTTCGACCGTCCGAGCACACCGAAGACCGGAGATGTCATTATTTCCTTTGATGTTACGATGAAGGCAGGAATGGCAGAAGAGCGCAAAGGCTGCTATGCGGCTCATGAGGTCTGCGATCTGTTCATTCAGGAGTTCCGCAATCAGATGAAGCATTTCAACGCGAATGACTGCACAGAAAAGCATGTTTATCACGATGTAGAGCGTCCGGGACGCAAGAAGGTCGTTATCATCCGTCAGGTTGCCGGACAGGGCGCTATGTACGACATGTACCTCTTCCCGGATGAACCGAGCGGCGCCATCGGAGGCCGTTCCATCATCGATATGGGCAATATGCCGGTTATCGTTACGCCGAATGAATACAGAGACGGAATTCTGCGTTCCATGCAGTAAGGGAGAAAGGAGAATATTATGGGAATCGGTCCATCAACCAAGGAAACATCGCTTCATCATTTTCAGGATCCGCTCCTGGAAGTCGTCTCAGAAGACACAGACGTCGATCTGATGGGAATTATCATTGTCGGTACACCGGATGATAACGTGGATAAGATCAGAGTAGGCACCAGAGCAGCCATTATGGCCGACTGCATGCGTGCAGACGGAGCCCTGATCTCTGCCGATGGCTGGGGCAACAGTGACGTTGATTTCACCAACACCTGTGAGCAGCTGGGAAGAAGAGGAATCTGCGTTGCCGGTCTTCATTTCTCCGGACGTACAGCACAGTTCGTCGTAACCAACGACTACCTCGGCAACATCATTGACACCAATAAGAGCAAGGAAGGAACTGAGACGACCGTTCTCGGAGAGAATAACATGAATAAGGTCGACTGCCGGAAGGCACTGGTCCGTCTGAAGATGGACATGCGTAAGCACGACCGGGGCCGCGGCACAACCGAATAACCGCAGGCTGAGGATTGAGAAACAGCATCGATACACCGCCGGAGGGATGATCCCCTTGGGCGGTTTTCTTTTGTCTGGTGGACAAAATATGAAGGCGCAGAGAAACAAGGGGGATGGCAAGTGTCTGACGGTTATGGCTGCGTACAGAAACTCAGATGCTGGTCAAGAGTAAGCGGCAAATAGCACGTGTCTTGACTAGAAAAGTAAGCGGCAAATAGCACG
>JBJFHK010000135.1:0-2152 GCA_051893535.1 Eubacterium sp.
CAGGTTGGAAAGGAACTGGGCATCAAGGTTGAGTTCAAGCCGATTGACTGGGACGCTAAGGAAGCCGAGCTGAAGAGCAAGAAGATCGACTGCATCTGGAACGGTCTTTCCGCTACGCCGGGCCGTCAGAAGAGCATGTCCCTGTCTCATAAATATATGAAGAACCGCATTCTGATTATGTCTAACGACAAGAGCCTGAAGATCAAGAACGCCAGCCAGCTGAAGAAGATCAAGCTGGGAACACAGGCCGGATCCTCCGCTCTTGAGGCCATTCAGAAGGATAAGCATTATGACGAATTCAAGGACAACGTCAAGACTTACGATGATTACAATGCAGCGCTGCTGGATATGAAGGCCGGCAGAATCGACGCCGTTGCCATCGATGAGGTCTATGCGATTTACAATAACAAGAGCAAGACCAAGCTGTACGAATCCCCGTATAATTTCGGAGCTGACTACTATGCAGTCGGATTCCGCAAGGGCGACAAGGCGCTGACAAAGAAGGTCAATTCCGCGATCGGCAAGGCCGTAAAGAACGGAAGCGCGGCAAAGATCAGCAAGAAGTGGTTTGGAAAGAACATGACAATTGATGAGGGCTATTCTAAGTAGAGAAAATCCTTCTCTGTAATGTGCAGCGGCCATCCGGACATTTCCGCGGATGGCCGTTCGTCATGAATGGCATGATGCAGCAACAAGATCGGAAATAATAAGGAGCTGAATTTTTACATGAGTTACATATCAGAAATTTTACCGCCTCTTCTGCAGGGCGCCGTTGTTTCGGTTGAACTGTTTGTGATTACGCTGGTGCTTTCTCTTCCGCTGGGACTGCCCTTTGCCTTCGGCGAGATGAGCCGGTTCCGTCCGATCCGCTGGATCTGCAAGGTTTTTGTATTTGTATTCCGCGGGACACCGCTCATGCTGCAGCTCTTTTTCTTCTATTTCTTCTTCCCGCTGGTGCTGAATATTGATATTCCGGCTTTCCCGGCAGCGGTGCTGACCTTTGTCCTGAATTACGCCGCATACTTCGCGGAGATTTACAGAGGCGGAATCCTGAGCATCGACCGCGGTCAGTATGAAGCCGCGCATTCCCTGGGCCTGAGCAGGGCGCAGACGACTTTCGGCATCATCATCCCGCAGGCCATGCGTGTAGTTCTGCCGCCGGTATCCAATGAAGCCATCACCCTGGTCAAGGATACGGCCCTGGCTTCCGTCATTTCCATGTCCGAGATGATGCGTGTGTCCGAAGGCATCGTAAACAGAGACTACAACCTGACCGCCTATGTCGTCGCAGCGGCAATTTACCTCTTCTTTACGTTTATTCTGACCCTGGTGCTGAACCACGTGGAAGCGCACTTCTCCACCTATACAAGAAAGGAGAATTAGAATGTCTGCAATTCTGGAAATGAAAAACATCAATAAATATTTCGGTGATTTTCACGCGCTGAAAGATATCAATTTCTCCGTGGAGAATGGAGAGACCGCGGCCATCATCGGCCCGTCCGGCTCCGGAAAGAGCACCCTGCTGCGCTGCATCAACTGCCTGACGAAAATCACTACAGGGACGATTACCCTGAACGGAAGGACCTTTGTCGACACGCCGGAAGGCGGCGCGGCAAAATATATCCCGGATAAGGAGTTAAAGTCTGTGATCAGCCAGACGGGCATGGTGTTTCAGCACTTTAACCTCTTCCCACACATGACCTGCCTGGAGAACGTCACCTACGCGCCGATCAAGGTAAAGAAAATCCCGAAGGACAAGGCCGTAAAGCGCGCGGAGGAGCTTCTGGACCTGGTCGGCATGCTGGAACATAAAGATCAGTATCCGGAAATGATCTCCGGCGGACAGAAACAGCGTGTTGCCATCGCAAGAGGCCTGGCCATGGATCCGGAAATCATGCTCTTCGACGAGCCGACCTCAGCCCTCGACCCGGAAATCACCGGCGAAGTCCTGAGCGTCATGAAATCCCTGTCCGAACAGCATGTCACTATGATCGTTGTAACTCACGAAATGGGATTTGCCCGCGAAGTTGCCGACAAGGTCGCCTTCATGAACCAGGGCGAGCTGCTGGAAACCGGCACCTCCGAGGAGATCTTCACACATCCGAAGAGTCAGAGACTGCAGGATTTCCTGAGTTCGATGATACGGTAGGGG
>JBJFHK010000136.1:0-2149 GCA_051893535.1 Eubacterium sp.
GATATCGCTGACCGCTCTCCAAGGTCTGATAGTGTGTGAACAGTAACATTCAGCCGTTACTGTTCACACCGTCCTCAAGTCCCATAAAAAAGTGACGAAATTCCAAAAAATATTTTGTGGATAACCTTCGGTCTCCGGGAAGCTGTTGTTGACAGATTCCCGGAGACCTTTCTACTGTTGGACTTGTCCACAGCACATGCCTGCCATACGATGTGTTTTCATTTGAAATGAAGCATCCCGTGCTGCTTTATCCACACCAGAGCGGATATTTACTCCTGATTCCCACCGTCAAAATGACGAATGGCCCGGGGCCGCCCGTTCGCCCGGAGAGGCGCTTTCTGCTATACTGTTTATAACGCTTTTACAGAGGAAAATGCCATGAATAAATACGAACAGCAGATCCGGAAACTTGAGCAGATGGTCCATCTTCAGGAAAAAATGATTGACACACAGGACCAGACAATCCGCCACCTGAAGACGGAAAATCAGTCTCTGCAGCAGCTTCTGACCACGCAGAATACTTATCTGAAAAAGATCAACTCTCTGTTGGACCAGCACCGCTGATCCGGAAAGGCCGCCTTATGTACCCGAAGTCCGATATCCTGGGATCCTTTCAGTTCCGGCTGAAAGCCGCTGAAAAAGAGCTGGAGCTCTTCCGCTCCGGCGAAAAATATATCCGCATGACTGAACAGATGCAGGCCGAATTCCGCGCATACGAGCGGATTATCGCCAATCTGAAAAAAGAACTGGCGGATGCCCATATAGGAACCGCGAAGATCCGCAGGATCTGGATGGAGGCACTGGACGAATGCCTTAGCGACTGCGAGAAGAGAATCAAGGCGTGTCAGGCTGAATATAAGCGGATGGAGAAAAAGCTTGTCCGCACGGAGCAGAAGCTTGATGAGACCCGGGATGCGCTCAGAGAATGGAGAAGGAAGTTCTATGAGGCCTCCTGCGAGCTTGAGCAGGAGAAGGAAAAAAAACGGAAGCTCTGGGCTCAGATCAATCAGAACCACGAGAACTCATCCATTCCGTCCTCGCAGGAAGGCCCCAGGAAAAAGAAGATTGCAAACAGCCGGGAAAAGACAGGAAGGAAGCCTGGCGGACAGCCCGGACATCCGGGCCACCGGCGTCCAAAGTATACACCGACGTCGGAACCCGTCCTGCTTCCGCCTCCGGAGGACGTCCGGAATGATCCTGATTTCAGGAAAACAAAGCATACGCTTGTCAGGCAGGTTGTCGGAATCCGTATGCTGCTCGATGTAACGGAATACCGCGCGGACGTGTATTATAATTCCAAAACCGGCGAGCACCGGCATGCGGCTTTTCCGGACGGAGTTACAAATGACGTGAATTATGACGGGAGCATTAAGGCCTTCCTTCTTCTGCTGAACCAGGACTGCTGTACGTCCATTGACAAGAGCAGAAAGTTCCTGTCCGATCTGACCGGAGGCAGGCTGAACATATCGAAAGGCATGGTCAGTCGTCTCAGCCATGAGTTTGCGATCCGGTCAAGAAAAGAGCTGAGGCGCGTGTTTGCAGACCTGCTGCTTTCCCCCGTACTGCAGATCGACTGCACGAATGCCAGAGAAAGCAGCAAAAACCGGTTTGTGTATATCTGTGCAGCGCCCGAAGGACCTGCTTTGTATTCTGCCCGCAAGAAGAAGGGACATGAAGGTGTAAAAGGTACAGTGGCCGAAGACTATCAGGGCACGCTGGTCCATGATCATGACACAACCTTTTACAGCTATGGATCCGCCCACCAGGAGTGTCTGGCGCACATCCTCCGATACCTGAAAGCCAGCATGGAAAATGAGCCTGACAGACAGTGGAACAAAGCGATGCGGTCCCTGTTGCAGGAAATGATCCATTATCGGAACGGGCTGCCTGATCGTGAAGCAGGCGATCCGAAGACCGTCGCTGATTTTGAACAGCGGTTCCGCGGCATCCTCGATCAGGCAGAGCAGGAGTATGAAGATATCCCGGCCGGTGATTACTACAGGGATGGCTTCAATCTGTACCGCAGAATGAAGAAGGATCCGGACAGCTATCTGCTGTTTCTGCATGACCCGGCGGTGCCATTCGACAACAATCTTTCGGAGCGGCTGCTCCGATGTTATAAACGGAAACAGGCGCAGGCCGTGTCGTT
>JBJFHK010000137.1:0-42038 GCA_051893535.1 Eubacterium sp.
GCCTGCTTCCGCCGCTGACGATCACAAAGGATGAGATCGATCAGGCCCTGAAGATCTTCCATAAAGTGCTGGATTAACCGAATAATAATGACAGGCAGCTGCCGCCGGGTTCTGAATTGATCCGGCGGCTGTTTCATGTCTTATGAAATAGCAGAAGCAGGGATGTGGGTATACAATATACATTTCTCGAAATAAGTGAACGTGCAGCTCTGCGTTATGCATTGATGAAAAGTACTGAGTGCACACGATGAATATGCGGGCCGTGTCATCCAGCATGCGAAAAAAGAATTGCATGACTGGAGTCTTTGGACGGAGTGCCATTTCGTAATGGATGGAGCATTCGGGATCCAGAGTGCGGAGTAGTAAGAGATCTGTCGGGCTTATTGAACGTGAGTTTGTAACGCAGCCTGATGCCTGGACTTCTGAGCGCCTCGCTGCCAGACGATCGACGGCCTGACAGCGGAGGGCCGTCGGAGTCGGAAGCGTGAGCATGCGCGAAGGGAGCCGGGAGGCGTTCCAGGCATCAGGCTGCGTACAGCTCACAGAAAAAGCTTGGGGATCTGTCAGCAAAAACTCTCACTAGTTCCTGACATCATCAAAGGGTGATAAACGGTTGCAAACTCCTGCCTTCAGGTAGTATAATAATACCGTATGCGGAAAACATTTACGCACGTACTGCAGTTTGATTCTGCACGAAAATAGGATAAAGGAGATTTCAGATGAAAGTATTAGTAATCAATTGCGGAAGCTCTTCCCTGAAGTACCAGGTTCTGGACATGGACGGAGAAAACCTGCTGGCTAAGGGACTGGTTGAGAGAATCGGCATGGACGGTTCTGTAATTACACACACAAAGATCGGCAGCGATGACAAGTGGAAAAACGAAGTTCCGATGCCAACACACAAGGAAGCAATCGAGCAGGTCCTGAATGCAATTGTAGACCCTGAGCACGGTGTACTGCATGACATGAGCGAGCTGGGCGCTGTAGGCCACAGAGTCGTACACGGCGGCGAGCGTTATGCAAACAGTGTACTGATCGATGAGGAAGTACTGACTCATCTGGATGAGCTGTCTGAGCTGGCTCCGCTGCACAACCCGGCAAACATTCTGGGAATCAGAGCATGCCAGAAGCTGATGCCGAACACACCGATGGTAGCTGTATTCGATACTGCATTCCATCAGACTATGCCGGCAGAGTCCTATATCTACGCTCTTCCGTATGAGTACTATGAAAAGTACGGCGTAAGAAGATACGGATTCCACGGAACATCCCATAAGTACGTTGCTGACAGAGCTTCCAAGATGATGAACGTCAGCCTGGACGACATGAAGATCATCACCTGCCACCTGGGTAACGGAGCATCCGTTTCCGCCATCAAGAGAGGCAAGTGCATCGACACATCCATGGGATTCACCCCGCTCGAGGGACTGGTAATGGGAACACGCTGCGGCGACATCGACCCGTCCATCACAACCTACATTTCCGAGAAGGAAAACCTGTCTGCAGAGCAGATGAACGAGATCATGAATAAGAAGTCCGGAGTTCTGGGAATTTCCGGAATTTCCTCTGACTTCAGAGACATCGAGGCTGCTGCTGAGGAAGGAAATGAGAGAGCACAGCTCGCACTGAAGGTATTCGCTCACAAGGTAAGAGCTTACATCGGAGCATTCATCGCAGAGATGAACGGACTGGACGCACTGGTATTCACAGCAGGCGTCGGCGAGAACGACATCTCCATGCGTGACATCATCTGCAACGACCTCGGAAACCTGGGCATCAAGCTCGACCTGGTAAAGAACAAGATCAGAGGTAAGGAAGCCATCATTTCCAGAGATGACTCTCCGGTAACCATCATGCTGATCCCGACCAACGAGGAGCTCATGATCGCAAGAGATACTGTTGAAATCGTTGAGAAGAACCGCAAGTAATTAAGGCGTTTCTGATTCATAAGGATTAGAATATTATAGACCGCGCCGCGGAATGAGATTTCGGATTTCATTTCGGCAGGCGCGGTTTTTTCTTGTCTTTTTTACTTTGTCGGAAGGAAGAGGCGAGCTTCGGCGCGGTGCCGCGTTACAGTGAAAAAGTGAAGAATAATGCTTGTGAGTCGTTTGACACAGTCTGTGAAATCAAATATAATTGATGTATATATTGAGTTTCGGCAAAACAGAGATGCAAGGGAGAAACGCAGGGGCGGAGCCCGGCAGATGGCTGCGGCCTGAAAGTCTTGGCTGCCCTCAAAGCGTGTATACTGTATTCACATAAGTGCATCGACTGTGATAAAGATCATCTATATCATTTAATTTGGAGGAAAAGCGCATGAAAACCGTAAAATTTCTGTATGGACGCGGAACTTATGACCTGCAGGTTCCGGATGACACTCCGGTCCTGACTTCCCGTGTTGACCAGCTGAAGAGCGACCGTGACGGCCTGTCCATCGTCAAGGAAGCCATGGATAACCCGATTGACAGCCCGCATCTGTATGAGCTGGCAAAAGGTAAACCGGACTGCACAATCATCATTTCTGACCACACTCGTCCGGTTCCGAGCAAGGATATTCTTCCGAACATGATCCGCGAGCTGCGTCAGGGCAATCCGGACATTAAGATTACGCTCCTGGTAGCGACAGGATTCCACCGTCCGACCAGCGTAGAAGAACTGAGAGAAAAACTGGGCGATGATCTCTATGAAGAGTTTAAGGACAACATCGTTGTTCATGATGCCCACGATCCTTCCAAGAACGTTAAGGTCGGCACACTGCCATCCGGCCCGGACTGCATTATCGACAAGGTCGCCGCAGAGGCATCCCTGCTGGTCGCCGAAGGATTCATCGAAGCCCACTTCTTTGCAGGCTTCTCCGGCGGCAGAAAGAGTATTCTGCCGGGCGTTGCAGACGCCGTTACCGTAATGGGCAACCACTGCTCCAAGTTCATTAACGATCCGAACTGCCGTCCGGGAATTCTGGACAACAACCCGATTCATACTGACATGGTTGCTGCCGCAAGAATGGCAAAACTCGCTTACATCGTCAACGTTGTCATCGACGAGGATAAGAAGACCGTTGCCGCATTTGCAGGTGATTTTGAAACCGCACACAGAAAGGGCTGCGACTTCATCAGCAGCTATGTTGCCGTAAAGCCGGAGCCGGCAGACATCGTCATCACCACCAACGGCGGCTATCCGCTGGACCAGAACGCCTACCAGTCCCCGAAGGGCATGACCGCAGGAGAAGCAACCTGCAAGCCGGGCGGAGTACTGATTATGCTGGCATGCTGCTGTGATGGAACAGGCGGAGACGGATTCTATCATTCCATCGCCGACGAGCCGACTATGCAGGCATTCTACGACAAAACACTCGCGACCAGGCAGGAAGACACCGTTCCTGACCAGTGGTGTTCCCAGATTTTTGCCAGAATCGCACTGCAGTTCCACGTCATCTTTGTCGCTGACCCGGATCAGAAGGACATGATTGAAGGACTGAAAGTCGAGTACGCGCCGGATCTTCAGACCGCTTACAAGCGTGCAAGAGAGATCAAGGGCGAGGATGCTACCCTGACCTGCATCCCGAACGGAATTTCCGTAGTTGTAAGACCGTAGGGGTTTGCCAGAGGGGTTAATTGAACAATTGAAATAGAGCCGGCACTGCAGAGAGTTCTGTGGCGCCGGTTGTTTTTTACTCGTGATGGCATTGTATAATATTAAGAAATATATTTATTATATTTATATCAGTGGTATAATAAGCCTCGTTATATATATTTAACTAAGTACAGATGTCTATGTGTTAAGGAAAGTGAGGACGGGGCATGTTAAAACGCCATGCATGTAAGTATTTTATTTTTGCTGCCGCAGCAATTGCAATTACCGTATTTTTAAGTGACGATATATTTTCATTTATCAGCAGAGCTGCAAATCTTTCCGATAATGGCATGGATATTGCCGGAGAGGGATTCAGGATCATCGTCCTGCTCGTGATCGTTTTCGCTGCAAAAATGCAGAGCAGAATTTTTAAATCCGGCAGGAAGAGCTTTACGTATGGCCTGTTCGTCGGGCTGCCGGTTTTAGCCGTTGCCGCTGTACAGTTCATAGCAAATACAATTCAGGCAGATCAGGGATTCTTTTCTAATACTGGCATGATAACAGCTATGGTCATCTCCTACTGCCTGACCGGAATCTTTGAAGAACTCCTCTGCCGCGGGCTGGTATTAAATGCTTTTCTCGATGCTTTTAAAGAAAAGAGCGCGAAAACGATCTGGCTCTCCCTCATTTTGTCTTCTATTATATTCGGATCGCTGCATCTGTATAATCTGGTTTCAGGTCAGGATATTATTGGTACTCTGATGCAGGTGCTGATGGCAGTGGCCATGGGCCTTTGCTTCGGTGCCATTTATCTCAGATGCGGAAATATCTGGGTGCCGGCACTTCTGCATGCACTGACGGATCTGACCGGCGCCATCGGAACGAATGCATCTTCGACAACCGCTGCGCAGAATTCAACCTTAGATCAGATGACGTCAATTCTCAGCATTCTGCCGTCTCTTCTTATCCTGATCGGGCTTACGCTGTTTTACCTGAGAAAATCGAAGATGAGAGAAGTTGAGAAAATGGTAAAAAGAAATGCAGAATAATAGCTTATCATGTGTTGACAAGCTATTAAATGAAGGCATTGTGACAGAACGCGCATGAGCTGTGATGATTGTTGTGAACGGCAGTTGAGACTGAGTGGGCATTCTGCCATTCTATCAATCAAAAAATAGTAATAGTCCGTGATTCACTGTTGTTGTTCTCATGACAGGTAAAATTATGCTTTAGTAAATGTTTAAGATAACACATAAGTTATTGGAATAATTAAATTTGGAAAGATACTGCGGAAATACCATTTGTAAAAACAACAGAAAATGAGATATTCTACAAAAGCAAAAAAATATTTTGTAAGATACAATCATAATCGCGGTTATTACTAAATAAATGTATTCAGATTGCTGCCATAGAGCAGACAGATTCACGAATATGATAACTATAAGTAGGGCTGGATAATCATACAGCAGCCGAAGCGATTACACAACAGAATATTAGATGTGAATGGTTAATTAGAATGAAAATACAGATAAAAATAAATTATATCAGAATAAAATTAAGATTCGTTCATTAATAAGGCCGGGTTTGTCAGGTTTTGTAAACGGATATAGAAACAAGAATAATAGGTAGTTTGTAGAAAATGACGAAATCGATCAATCCTACAAAAAAGATTTCGAGAATTTTGTAAGATTAGTGCTTTGGACAGTATCATACAAAATCTACTGGGAATAAATTCAAAATTGACAAGAAGTTGCTTTTTGGTTGATGTATAAAGAGCGTATAAAGGTCAGCAAAGCTGAAAAACACAGGAAATAGAATAATCCTGGATACAGTATACCTAATCTGCTCTTCTCATTATCGATCAGCCCCTTGTTAATGCTGTAAATCAGAAGATAACCAGTTTCCTGATAGTATACTGACTCTCATCTTTCTGTAACGCTGAAGCGTCGGGTTGGTACCCAGGAATCTTGTTGTTTAACAAATAGACAAATAAGTGCCGCAGGCCAGAGCTGGTAATCGCCAGCTCTGGCCTGCGGCTTCCTATCAGATATCGCAAATGCTTGGGCCAGTGTCGCTCCGCTTGGGCCAGTGTCGCTCCGCTTGGGCCAGTGTCGCTCTGCTTGGGCCAGTGGACTCCAACGGTTCATCCGTCGCCTTCGGCTTGGATTCACCGGGAGTCTTTGGCGATCGAGCCTTCCATTGTTTCCTCTGTGTGTTTTGCTTGCGGAAACAGGGATAGGCTCGATTCCGGGAGTCTATGGCGAACGAACCTTCCACTGATTTTTCGGCGCTGATGCTTGAAAAATCAGGGATAGGTTCGTTTAGAACTGTTTCATCAGGTTGATCATTTCGATGGCACCCTCTGCGCATTCGAAGCCTTTGTTGCCGGCCTTGCTGCCTGCGCGCTCGACGGCCTGCTGGATGGTGTCGGTGGTCAGGACGCCGAAGAGTACCGGGATTCCGGATTCCAGGGAGGTCTGTGCGATGCCCTTGGAGGATTCTGCGCAGACGTAGTCGAAGTGCGGGGTCTGGCCTCTGATGACGGCGCCGAGGCAGATGACGGCGTCATATTTTTTGGAGTCGGCCATCTTTTTTGCGGCGAGCGGAATTTCAAAGGCACCCGGAACGTAGGCGACGTCGATGTCGTCGGTGTTTACGCCGTGGCGGAGCAGGCCGTCCTCGGCGCCTTCCAGCAGGTGCTGGGTGATGAAGCTGTTGAAACGGGCGATGACGATTCCGATTTTGACAGGGCTTTCAGCAACGATTTTTCCTTCTAAAATGTTCATTTTGATCTCCTTATTTTTCCTATTGTTTAATGATGTAAAAATGGTATGAGTTCACTATTTTCATCCCGGCAGGGAAAAGTGTGTATATTGAATACAGGTACGCTATTCCCATAAGCATAAGTACAACGCAGAGGGAAGCAGCGGCCCCGGTTTTACAGAGACTGTTAATTCCTGCAGCGCAACAAATGAATCACCACGCATCGAGCTCAGAAATATTCTCTGCACGATTATTCCGCCTCACCGCGGCATCACCAGGCTGCTCCCTTGCCGGGTAAATTTTGTCCTGAAGATTAGTAGTTCAGCAGGTGGCCCATCTTCTTCTGCTTGGTCTTCAGATAGAAGAGGTCCTGCGGATTGGCCTGCATCTGAATCGGCACGCGCTTGATGATCTTCAGGCCGTATTCTTTCAGGTCGTAGATTTTCTGCGGGTTGTTGGTCAGAAGGCGCATGGTGTGGATGCCCAGGTCGCGGAGGATCTGCGCGCCGATGTAGTATTCTCTGGCGTCGCCCGGGAAGCCGAGGGCGAGGTTGGCTTCCAGTGTGTCCATGCCCTGATCCTGGAGGTTGTAGGCCTTCAGCTTGTTGATCAGGCCGATTCCGCGGCCTTCCTGACGCATGTAGAGGAGAACGCCGCGGCCTTCCTCATTGATCTGCTTCAGGGCGGAAGCGAGCTGCTGGCCGCAGTCGCAGCGCAGGGATCCGAAGACCTCTCCGGTCAGGCACTCGGAATGTACACGGCAGAGGATGTCCTCGCCGTCGCCGATGTCGCCCTTGACCAGGGCCACGTGGTGCTCGCCGTTCAGGCGGTTAACGTAGCCGTAGGCTCTGAAGGTGCCGTAGCGGGTCGGCAGGTTGCAGGATGCGACCTGATCGATCAGAACGTCGTGCTTCTTTCTGTATTCCTGCAGGTCGTGGATGGTGATGAAGGACAGGCCGTATTTCATAGCGAACTGTTTCAGCTCTTCCGTGCGCATCATGGTGCCGTCTTCACGCATGATTTCGCAGCAGATTCCGACCGGTTCCATTCCGGCAAGACGCAGCAGGTCGACGGTCGCTTCTGTGTGGCCCTGACGCTCAAATACGCCGTTTTTTCTCGCCAGGAGAGGGAACATGTGGCCAGGACGGCGGAAGTCTTCTGGACGGCTGTTTGGATCCGCGGCTTTTCTGGCGGTCAGGCCGCGCTCAACGGCGGAAATTCCTGTGGTGGTGTCGCGGTGGTCGATGCTGACGGTGAAGGCAGTTTCGTGGTTATCCTGATTGTCTGTAACCATCTGCGGAAGCTGCAGGCGGTCGATGGCTTCCTTTCCCATCGGCATGCAGATCAGACCTTTTGCCTTGGAGGCGATGAAATTGATGTTTTCCGTCGTCGCAAATTTTCCGGCGCAGATCAGGTCGCCTTCATTTTCACGCTCCGGATCGTCCGTGCAGATGATGATTTTTCCGTTTTTCAGATCTTCCAGCGCCTGCGGAATTGTTGCAAATTCGAAATCTTTTGTGTCTGTCATGATAAGTTCCTCTTTTCTCTAATCCTCATATTCTCTGATTGATTGTATATTTCCTTTTAATTGATGGTGTTTTTTAAGTTAAAGTGACCGGATCAGCGATTCCCATTCCTGGTCGGACGCGCTGCCCGGGCCGCTCTGGGCGTTTCCGGATGATGCGTTTGTCTGAGTGCTGAGTGTCCGGATTCCCGTGCGGCTCTGGTAGATATCAAGGTTCCGGGCGACATATTTTCCGATGATGTCGGTCTCCAGATTCACCAGATCGCCGGCTCTCTTTTCTCCGAGAATCGTCTCTCCCATGGTGGTCGGGATGATGGAAACGCTGAACTCCGGCGCATTTCCCGGCGCAAGCTCTGCAATCGTCAGGCTGATTCCGTCGATTGCGATCGATCCTTTTTCTACCATGCAGGGGAGCATCTCCTCCGGAAACTGAACGCGGTACCAGACTGCATTTCCTTCCTTTTTCACGGAAATGATCGTTCCTGTTCCGTCGATGTGCCCGGAGACAATGTGGCCGCCGAACCTTCCGTCCGCTGCCATGGCACGTTCCAGATTGACCCGGTTTCCAGAGGTCAGGCGGGACAGCGAGCTTCTCCGGATCGTTTCCGGCATGACGTCCGCGGAGAATGTGGATGCAGTCATTTTCGTCACCGTCAGGCAGATGCCGTTTACAGCGATGCTGTCGCCGATTTCCGTTCCTTCCAGAACCTTCCGGCAGGCGATGGTCAGAACTCCGGATTTTCCTGAGGGCGGCATCTCCGCGATGTTTCCGGTTTCTTCAATGATTCCTGTAAACATCTTATTCCTCCTCACTGTACTTAATCGGGCCTTCCATCAGAAGGTCCTCTCCGATTTTCCTGATTTCCATTGGACAAAGCCGAGGTGCAAGGTTCGGATCGCCGCTTCCTTTACCGCCAACCGGCGATTTTGCTGCCGGGTTTCCGAGTATCTTTGGAGAAATGTAAATTTCTGCCCGGTCTGCAAGATGCTGGTCTATCAGGCTTCCGAGAAGCCCTGCGCCGCATTCGGTGTAAAGGCTGTCAATTCCCATTTTCCCCAGCTTCTGAAGAAGAAGGGAAAGGTCCAGATGTCCGTTTTCATCCGGCGGAGTCGTGATAATGACCGCACCTTTCTCAAGGCAGGCTTTCTGCTTTTTTTCGTCGCTTTCGCATGTGGCGATAATCGTCCGCGGATACCTGCTGTGCTCGTCGAAGGTTACCGGAGGAAGACTGCCTCCTTGCTGCTCTGTTTTTGTCCCTTCCGGAATGTCCGACAAAAGAAAACTGTCAAGGGGCGTTCTCAGATGGCTGTCGCAGACGATACGGACTGGATCCGGGAATGCCTTTCCGTGGGCGGTAAGCCTTGGATTATCGGCTTTCACGGTCTCTACACTGGTCAGAATGGCCATATGAGACGCGCGCCGGATCGAAACATTCTCCCGGGCGGTTTCTCCGGTAATCCACTGGGATTTTCCGTTGAAGCAGGCGATTTTTCCGTCCATGCTCATGGCGTATTTCAATGTGACGAGCGGACGGCCCGTCTTCATCAGATGGAAAAAGGAAGGGTTCAGCTGATCGCATTCTTCCTTTAACAGGCCGGTAAATACCGTGATTCCGGCATCCCGGAGGATTTTTATACCCTTGCCGCTGACTAAAGGATTCGGATCGGACGAACCGATGAAGCAGCGGGAGATCCCGGCCTTGATCAGGGCTTCTGTGCACGGCGGCTGCTTGCCCTGATGGCAGCATGGCTCAAGTGTGACGTAGATGTCGGCTCCCTGCGGATCCTCGCTGCAGGATTTCAGTGCGTTCCGCTCTGCGTGAAGAGATCCGTAGGTCTCATGTGCGCCTTCTCCGATGATCTGTCCGTTTTTGACGATGACGGCACCGACGAGAGGGTTCGGATGCATGAAATTTCCTGCGTTTTCTGCAAGCTGGATGGCCCGCTTCATATAGGATTGTTCCTGACTGGTAAATATATGATGCATATGGAAATGCGCCTTCTTTCTGTTTTAAGTTAAAGGCCTGAAACTGAAAGAAGAAGGCGAGAAAAATAAAACCCCGAAATCAAAAGATTTCAGGGTTTGAAGTGTGTGACGAGACGGTGATGAATAATCTGCTTTGTTTCCGCGGCTGCTGAATTCCGCTGGTAACAAACCCCCGGAGCAGACGCTTCGGGGACAGATGAATTTCACGCTCGATTGGTTAACGATCTTCTTTCATCCAGACTCTACTGTCGGCTTCGGAGTTTCACCGAATCATACCTGTTAAGGCTCGCGGGCTTTACCGCCGGTCGTGACTTTCACACGGCCCTGAAGATTTAACTTTTCTGACTCTAATTGTAGTCACTTATTGGAAAAAATCAAGTGCTTTTTTGAAATTCATATATTATATGGGAAAGATTGGAATTTCAGTGAATCTGAGATGTTAAACGGAAGTAAAAGGTGTGATAAATGTTTCACGTGCGTCGAAAAAGGTCGAAAAATGTTTGTTTTTTCGACGCGGGCTGCTGTGTTACTCTGGATGTGCGGAAGGAAAGGAGGAGGCTGTGAAAAAAATTCAGGTTAACGTTGCGGTTTCAGATCCTGAGTATGGCCGGGCCATCGTGCGGGGAATGAGTGCAAAGCCGGGAAGGCTGCAGTTCAGACAGCTGCAGACAGAATTCGGGGAAGACGTGGCGGATGATGATTCCTCTGTAGTCACATGTGAAGGTGTTAGGAAGGCTGATCTCTGGATCACCGATCAGGAGGCTGTTTATGAATCATATTCACCTTACTGTCTTTACCTTTCTAAAGATGAGAAGCAGGATGCAGGCGTTCCTCTGAACAGAAACGGTCTGCTCAGCGGGCTGAACCAGCTATGGTTTCAGAAAACCGGAAAGCCGGCAGAGTATCTCTTCCTGCAACAGGCAGCGGTAACGGCGTTTTTCGGAGTAAGCGGAGGAAGCGGAATCACTGCATGTGCACTGGCTGTCGCAAGGCTTTTATACAGGATTTACGGAGTGAAGTGTCTGTATATCAGCATGAATCCGGTGGATGATTCCGGAAGTTACCTGAAAAAGGGGGATTCATGCGGTCTCCTCCGGCTTCTGTACGCACTTCAGAGAGGAAAACATGAACCCATTCAGCCTTACTTGAATGAAGAGGACGGAATCTGGTATTTCAGGGGAACAGAAAGCGGACTGGATGAACATGTGCGTGTGGAAAGCATGGAGCCGCTGTTTGCAGAGCTTGCCCGGCAGGGAAATTTTCAGCATGTGATTATTGATTTTGGGACAAGTCTGACGGAAGAACATATTGAAATGATGCAGTGCTGCAGCGCGGCAGTGCTTGTCGGAAAAGGGGAAAGGGCGCTGAGGACCTTGTTTCAGAAAAACTTGGAAAATAAACTGCTGAATCTTCTGCCGAATGCTGTGATGCTGCATAATATGGAAGATGGCAGACAGGATGTGATCCCCTGGGAAGAGTATTCCGGTCCGGAGCTGGGATCTGAAGAGAAGGAGGAGAAAGATGAAAACAGGAAGGAAAGAAAAACGTACCGGCTGGAGGATTGCAGAGAAGAAAACCGGCAGCAGGAAAAGGGGAAGAAGAAAAAAACCGGCCTTCCTGAGTTTCATGTATCGGTCTGTGAAAAGGCATTTATTCACATGGGAGGCCGCTGGAAAATCGATCTGTCCGGATGTTTCGGTGCGGAACTGAGCAGACTGGCAGTCTGGATTGAGGAAGGAGATGGACGTGTATCAGGAGAAGTCGGACATGAAGAAAATAAACACGAGGGAGGAAAGGCTGAAGAAGTTTGCGGAAGAGGCTTATCAGCATGTTCAGGTCAGTCTGATGAATAACCGTACGAAGGATGATTATTCTGATGAGGCAGTCAGGAATCTTGTGGATGAGACAGTTCTGCATCTTGCGATTCATTCGGATGACAATCTCAGAGTTGATGAAATGGAGGAAATTTCCAGGAACCTGTTTTTCCGGATCAGAGGGGAACTTGGTATTCTGGAGCCGTATTTACTGGATGAATCGGTTACAGAGATTATGGTGAACGGAAAGGATGAGATTTTTCTGGAGACAGAGGACGGGGTGGTTCCTTGCGATGAAAGTTTTGTCAGCACGGAAGAACTGGAAGAATGCATCCGGAAAATTGCCGCCGCTGTCCACCGCGAAATCAATGAAACGAACCCGATTCTGGATGCGCGTCTGACGGACGGCTCCCGGGTGAACGCGGTGTACCGGAATGTGGCTCTGGACGGGCCGGCACTGACCATAAGAAAATTCAGGAAGAACAGGATGACGGCGGAGGATCTGGTTGAAACCGGAACAATGACAAAGGACTGTGCAGATATTCTGGGTCTTCTCATTGAATGCGGATATAACCTGTTTATCAGCGGTGGAACATCGACCGGAAAAACAACATTCCTGAACGCGATGAGTGATTATCTTCATTCGGATGAACGGGTTATCGTGATTGAAGATTCCAGAGAACTGATGATGGAACAGATCCCGAATATTGTCCAGATGGAGTGCAGGCAGGCAAATTCTTCCGGGAAAGGAAGGATTTCCATGGAAGAACTGATCCGGACGAGTCTCCGCATGCGGCCAGACCGGATTATCGTAGGGGAAGTAAGAGGAGCGGAGGCCGCGCTGATGCTGCAGGCCCTGAATACGGGGCATTCAGGGCTTTCGACAGGTCATGGAAATTCGGTGAACGGCATGCTGAGACGGCTTGAGGCGATGTGTCTGATGAACGCGAATGTGCCGATTGATTCTATCCGCTGTCAGATTGTGGAGGCACTGGATATTATGGTGCATCTGGTCAGGCTTCCGGATGGGAGAAGGGTGGTTTCAGAGATATGCGAACTTACCGGTTACGAAGATGGAAGTTACTGCCTGAATCCGCTGTTCCTTTACGATGGACATGCTCAGGTGAAACTCAGCAATAGTCTTGAGAAGCGGCATAAACTGAAAGAAAGAGGATTTGGGGATGTGGTGCTTATCTGATTTTCAGCTTGATAAGAGAGAAAAATGGAAGATCAGGGTTCTGCTGCTTCTGCTGATAACCGGGGTCGGTATCTTGTTCTACCGGAGTCTCTTTCCTCTGCTCGCGCTGCCGTTCCTTCTTCGGCCGGCGGAAAAGTTCGGAACCGAGTATTTCAGAAGGAGAAAAAAGAAGATTTTCAGGAGGCAGTTTCAGGATTTTCTCCGCTGTATGGCATCATCACTGGACGCAGGCAGAGGATTTTCTGAAGCGCTGCGGGAGGCAGAGAAGCCGCTTCTTGAGATTTATGACGAGAAGCAGCCGATTATCCTGGCGGTGCGCGAGATGAGATCTCAGATCGAATTTGCGGGCATGACAGAACTTGAAGCTGTGCAGAATTTCGCGAGAATGTCGGACCTTGAAGAGGCAGCAGATCTGGTGCAGGTTTTCCGAGCGGTCCGGACGTCAGGCGGTGATTTCAGCGGAGCGGTAAGAAAGTGTGCATCTCTCCTGCAGGAGAAGATCAGTATTGAAGAGGAAATCGATCTGATGGTCACCCAGAAACGTTATGAAGGGAAAATAATTACACTGATGCCAGTGATCATTATCTTGTTCCTGAGTCTGACTTCACCGGAATATATCTCGATTCTGTATGGAAATGCTGCCGGAAGGATGATCATGACAGGCTGCCTTATTGCTGCCGGGGCATCCTGTTATCTGATCGACAGAATCACGGACATACAGGTCTGAAGGAAAGGCAGGCAGAATCTATGTCTCTGCGGAAGAATACATCCGGAAGAGAAGATAAAACGCAGCGAAAGACGGAAAGGGAGGTGATCAGGAAAATTTGAAGCGGATAAAAGATTGGAAATCTGCAGCCCTTGGGAAATGGAAACGAAGTGATACCGGAATTCTTCTGGAAAAGAAAAGCGGGCAGATAAGTGCGTTTCTGAAAATAGACAAAAACAGGAAAAGAGTCTGCCTGATTCTGGCCGCAGCAATTCTTCTTTCAGGAATTCAGGTGGGGAAAGGGCTTGCTTCTTCGCAGAAATATATCAGAAGGGCGGACGGAAGTATCAGCGGCCTGATGAGAAAGAGCACAAAGGAACGTGCCTCTTTTCCATTATCCGTTGAGGCTGGGAAAGGAAAACAGAAGCTGAAGAAGGATGTGACAGTCGTCCTGGAGCCAGATGGAAAAGTCCACGCAGAAGAAAAAGCGGATCCGGAGAAAGAGCTGAAAAATGCCATTCAGCAGGCGGTACGCGATGCGGAGACCGCAGGAACCAGAAGGGTCAGACTGCCGGCCAGACTTTCAGACGGAACGGTCATGAAATGGAGGAAAAAGATTGATTACAAGTTCCTTGTGGTTCTTCTGATGGGACCCCTGCTCTGCACACTCCTTTATCTTCAGGACAGGGAGAAGGAAAAAGAGAAAAGGCAGAAACGAATGGATTCTGTTTTCTGTTCTCTTCCTGCATTTAATGATCAGCTGATTCTCCTGTTAAACTGCGGGATGGTGTTTTACGATGCCTTTCAGATGATTGCGGATGGCTGCAGGGAGCAGGGCCGGCAGGACCATTTCAGCAGCCTGATATTAAGCGTCCAGCAAAGAAGCAGAGAAAGAAAAATCAGCCTGACCAGGGCTCTTGCGGAGACGGCTGCAGAAGAAAAAAATGAACACTTCAGCCGGTTCGCAGAAACTGTTTCAGAAAGCCAGATTCATGGAACGGATATGCTGGAAACACTGGAAAAGGAGCGTGATAAACTCTGGAAAGAAAGGAAGAATGCTGCATCAAAAAAAGGAAAGCTGGCGGAGACGAAGCTGGCGGTTCCTCTGGCGGTGCTGCTTCTGGTACTTATCGTCATTACCGCTGCGCCTGCGGTGATTCAGGTGCAGCAGTAAACAGCACAGATCTGTTATTAAGAAAGGGAAAGTATTATGTGGAAGAAGTTTAAGAATTTTCTTTTAAGTTCTAACAACAAGCAGGGAATGGAATTAGTACAGGTCGCCATCCTCATCGGATTGGCCGTGGCCCTCGGGATTATCTTTGACGATCAGATCACGATGTTTGTAAATAAGACTTTCCAGTCCCTGAATGGATAGAAAATTATCGGGGAGGGGAAAATGCTGCGCCGTATGAGGATGAACAAAAAAGGTGAAGAGATGGTAGAGGCTGCGATTGTGCTTCCGCTGGTGCTGCTGGCGATTTTAAGTATGATTCTTCTGCTTGTATATTTCTATACCTGCCTTCAGACGCAGATTGACCTGCATCATGTTCTGACGGACAGGCAGGAGCACTGCCGGCATGTGTATCAGGTCAGCCGTGCTTCTGGCAGTACACAGAAATCCATGCGTGGGCTTACGAAAATCACCATGCATAAGGAGAGCCAGGGCAGGTATTATCTGATGAGGCCTGCGGAAATCATATTGGCGGGAAAGGAGGCGGCGGTGTATTTTAAGGAATAAACGTGGATCCGTCACCGTATTTGTGACGATGTTTTTTGTATCGCTGACTGCTCTGCTGGGGGCATTTATCGCCGCCTCCAGGCAGAGCGCCGCAGGAAGCGCGGCGGAAGCTTTAGGCGGTCTCTGGTGTGAATCGGTTCTGGCAGAATATGATCTTCCTCTTCAGGAGCGTTATCGCATTTTCGGATTTTACGGATCCTGCAGAGAGACGCCGATGCGTCTGGATTTCTACGCGGAGAGGGATTTCCGGGGGAAAAAATACATTAATTACGAGGGCAGCAGGGTGTATCTGGATGAATTTTCGCTTGGAAGTTCAGAGCGGATGAAAGATCAGATGGTTCGCACCGGAAAACTGATCGCGGCAAAAAAACTGATTCTGCCAGAGCAGGATGTAGAGAGAAGAACGAATGGTTCGGAAGAGAATAAAGGAAAGGGTCATGGAAGTAAAGGAAAGGCTGTAACAGTTCCGTCTCATCCCTCTGCAGAGCGTACGGGAAAGATTGCTGACCAGGCAGTTCTTGCTGCTCTACCTTCATCCGGGGCATCCGGAGGATGGCAGAAGGAGAAAATCATCGCTGCAGTAAAGGGACTTACTTCGTTGAAATCTGCAGTGAAGAAAGGCACAGATCAGTATTTCCTTGGTCAGTATCTTTTTGTCCTGTTCAGAGATCATATTCATGATAAAGGTCTGGATGCCTGCTGTTTCGATAATGAAATCGAATATGTAATCTGCGGGTATCCGGATGACCAGAAGAATCTGGCGGGGGTGAAGCACAGGATTGTCGCGGTCAGAGAAGCACTGAATCTGATGTTTGTATTGGAAGACCCGGAGATGAATGAGAAGACGCTTGCCATGGCAGAGGCATTGACGCCCGGCCCTGCTGCGGCAGCAACGCAGAAACTACTTCAGGCGGGCTGGGCTCTCGCAGAAAGTTACAACGACTATCAGCTTCTGATTCAGGGAAAAAAGGTTCCGCTGAAGAAAGATCATCGTTCATGGGCTGTTGACCTCGAGTCGGTCCTTGCATCCGGAAAGAGCAAGAGGAAGAAGGGTGGGAAAAAGGATTCTGAAAAAGGCGGCGAAGTGGTTCTTAAGAAGGAAGTTCCCTGCGTAGATCCGGGGAACAGCAGGGGGGAAACGTATGAGGATTATCTCAGGTTTTTTGTGTCGCTGACTGGAGAAGAGCTGCAGCTGCTGAGAATGATGGATCTGATGCAGATTAACATGCAGTATGGCTGGTATGAGGATTTTCTTCTGCGGGATCATTACAGCGGGATTGAGGCGGTGTTTAAAGTGAATGGAAAGGACTATACGTCCCGCCGGGAATATTTTCCGGAGAAAATGAGCAGTGAACATGAGTAAGACACATTCGGGGTGGATTGTGCAGCGGGGAGATAAAACTGTCGTGAAGCCTGCAGCAGAAACAGTCATGAAGGGATAAGGGATGCGGAAGTACAGGAAGAAAATGGAGGGAGTAATTTCCAAATGGAATGTTTTCCGGAAACTGAAAGAGAAAAAGGGCGGATATATTGCGGAAGCGGCTATCATTGTTCCGGTATTCATTCTGGCCGTCATTGCGCTGATTGGCATCATCCCGGTGATTTCAATGGCGGAGAATCTGGTGTTTGCGGCCTCTGATGAACTCAGGAGGGAAATGGTGCTGAGCGGCCTTCATCCGTCTGCGTCAAGGATGCCGGTGCTTCTTGAAGCCCGGGTACGCAGTGAAAACCGTGAACTTCAGCATCTCTATATTACCGGCTATCAGTATCGTTTTTCTCACGGGACGATTGATGATCTGATCGAAGTCAGGATTCTGGCAAAAGGCGGTGTACACGATCCCCTGAGAAATTTCGATCATATCCGCTTCCCGGCTCTTGTTACGGGAAGAGCATTTACCGGAAGAGTGAGGCAGGGAAATGCCAGGGGCAGTTTTATGGACGATGGGAGGCTTGTCTGGATTTTTCCGGAGGACGGTGTCCGTTACCATAAAGAATCCTGTCAGCATGTCCGTGCCTGCTGCAGGCTGATGCCTCTGTCAGATGCGATTAGAAAGAACTATCACCCGTGCCCGAACTGCAAAGCATCTTCTGCGTCTTCCGGAACGCCGGTGTATGTGTTTGAAAGCGCAGGAGAAGCCTATCACTACGGGAGCTGCAGATCGGTTACAAGGTGGTGTTCGCAGGTCAGCCTGAAGGAAGCAAGAAAGCTTGGATACACGGCATGTCAGACCTGTGGCGGCTAGTGGATTCAGGAAATACATTTTTCGAAATATGGAAAGGGAGAAAACAATGGAAGAAAGGCTGGAAATAGAATATGGGCAGAGTGATCTCATGGATTACCAGAGGCAGATTCTGGAGACCGGGTACACGGGTCTGTTTCTGCCGGTTTCGTTTTTATCAGTGATGGAGGAGGACGGGTCTGTACGTCTTTCTGGAATGTTTCAGACAGAAGGATATGTGAGTCTGCGGGATTTCCGTGCAAAGGATGTCTGCGAGGCACTGGACGTGGTGCTTTCACTTCTTGAAAAAATGGTGAAGGCAGAAGATGTATTCCTGTTTATCGGGGACTATCTGATTCATCCGGACCTGGTGTTTGTGAAGAGACCGGAAGGAGGCGGGGAGATCGAGGCGGCGCTTGCCTGGACGGGAACCGAACGGGAGCATTCCAGTTATATCTGCAGCATGAATCAGTTTCACGATGGTATCTGCAGTATTATTGATGTACTGGAAGAAAATCTTCAGGGAGACGGAGCGGGATATCTGCGTCATGCGTGGAATATTGCCGCTGGAGAAGGCCTCCATGCCGGCGCTCTGCGGAGACGGATTTACAGAGTGCGGTCAGAGGCCTTTGAATGCGGCTACAGCAGGGAGGACAGCCGGATTGAGAGAAGAAGGCCGGTTTATCGTGACCCCCTTGATGTTGCGGAAAAACCGGCTGGTTATGCAGAATAGCGGCTATTCTTCCTCCGTTACAAGCTGAAAATCGATCTGCCGCTCTTCCGGACGCGCATCTGTAACCCGGATCCTGACCGGATCTCCCAGTGCGTAAATTTTATTGCTGGCAGATCCGATCAGCCTGTAACGGCTTTCTTCAAAGTTATAGAAGTCATCATTCATTGTGGAAATAGGAACGAGGCCTTCTACGGTGTTTTCAAGCTGGACGTAGATGCCGAATTCGGTGACACCGCTGATGATGCCGTCATATTCTTCACCGATGAATTTCTTCATGTACTGTGCCATTTTCATTTTGTCCACATCGCGTTCAAGTTCCTGCGCGGCACGTTCTGTATCTGACGAATGCACAGAAGCATCTTCTACTGCGGAAACCCATGATTTTCTGCGCAGTTCATTCTTATTTCCATTCAGAATGAGTTTGATGATGCGGTGAATCATCAGATCTGGATATCTTCTGATTGGAGAAGTGAAGTGGCAGTAATATTTGAAAGCAAGGGCATAGTGACCGGTACAGTCTGGACTGTAATAGGCCTTGGTCATGGATCTCAGGAGTACGGTGCTGACGATATTTTCATATGGCTTTCCGTCGGCAAGTTTCAGAATACGGCCGAGCTCTTCCGGAGGCAGCGTATCCTTTTTTGTGTGCAGGGTTATGCCAAAGAATGACAGAAAATGCTTTATTTCCTCGATTTTCACCGCTTCCGGCTGCTCATGGACACGATAAACGAATGGAACATGCATGCGGCAGAAATGCTCTGCAACCGTTTTATTTGCGGCAAGCATGAATTCCTCGATCAGGCGGTTTGCGATCCGGCGGTCTGCAGGATGAATGTCAATCGGATTTTCCTGATTGTCCAGTACGATTTCTGCTTCTTCATGCTCAAAATCGATACTGCCGCCTTCCATTCTGCGTGTATTCAGAATCGCCGCGAGCGCGGCCATATCCTTCAGCGCAGAATAGATGTCGAAGCCGTGATAATCGGAATACTGAGAAATCAACGGGCTCTTGTCATCTTCAAGCATGTCGGAGACGTCGTCATAGACCATGCGTGCTTTTGAGCGGATGACGCTCTCAAAGATCTCATGGCTGAGGATTTCGCCGGACGGACTGATTTTCATCTCGCAGGACAGGGTCAGACGGTCCGCGCCCTCAAACAGGGAACAGACACCGTTGGACAGAGATTTCGGGAGCATTGGAATGACGCGGGTCAGAAGATAGACGCTGTTTCCGCGTTTCTTCGCTTCTTTATCCAGACGGCTGCCTTCTGTGACGTAGTGCGCGACATCGGCGATGTGAACACCGAGCATCCAGTTTCCATCTGACAGTTTCTTTACGGAAACAGCATCATCCAGATCTTTTGAATCTGCGCCGTCGATGGTCAGGATCAACTCATCGCGGAGATCTTTCCTTCTGGCCAGATCTTCATCCGTCACTGTCATGGCCGCACATTTTGCGGCCTCCGCCTCGACCGGTGCAGGGAACTGTTCCCGGAGCCCTGCGGAGCGGATCAGAGCTTTGATCTCTGCACCTGCCGCACCTTTGCGTGCAATGATGTCAATGATTTTTCCTTCCGCATTTTCATCCGGCCGGGAAGGGTAGCGGGTAATCCTGGCAAGGACTTTATCTCCGTCTTTTGCTTTTCCATTCGCATGTCCACGGATAAAAACGCCTTCCTTGTCATTTTTCGCGACAGGAAGTACAAATCCGTTTTTTCCGCTGCGGTGGTAGGTGCCGATGACTTCTTCACGTCCTCTGTCTAGCACCCGGTCGATAATTCCTTCCGGTCTTCTGTCCCAGTAGATTTCCGGGAGCAGGTCGACCTGAACCAGATCGCCGTTCATTGCGCCTCTCATGTTTTCCTGATCAATAAAAATGTCGTCTCCGTCTTCCATGACTACAAATCCGTTTCCGGACTTTGTCTTGTCGAGACGTCCCTGGATGGCGGGGGAATGTTTGCGTTTACTCATAATTCTCCTTAAGTGTTATTTTTTTCGGTTCTAAATGATTTCTGATGAATGAACCGGCGTATCCTGAAAAAGAAGACTGCCCGGTTCTTTATTTGATTTCGTTGGAAATTATATCCTGCATAGAAAAGTATTTATTCGTACTTACACAGAGATAAAAAAAAGGCAAGCACATTATGCGCTTGCCTGAAATATTCTTTATCAGAACTACTCAGCATCCTCAGTGGATTCTTCTGCAGCTGCTTCCTCAGCATCAGCAGGAGCTTCTTCCTCATCTTCCGGCTTGTAGTCTTCCGGAACCTGCTTCATGGAGAGGCTGATTCTTCTTCTGTCTGTATCGATGTCCAGGATCTTTGTGTAAACTTCCTGACCAACGGACAGTTCATCGCTGATGTTGTTTACGTGCTTGTTTGCAACTTCAGAGATGTGTACCAGTCCGTCCAGACCCGGCTTCAGCTCTACGAATGCACCGTACTCCTTCAGCTGAACAACTTTGCCCTTGACAATCTGATCAACATGATATGTCTCATTGATTACAGACCATGGCTCTGGTGTTGTCTGCTTCAGGCCGAGGGAGATCTTTCCCTTCTCACGGTTCATGTTCAGAATCTTGACGTTGATCTTCTCGCCAATGCTCAGAACCTCGTCAGGATGCTTCAGCTTGCCCCAGGAAATCTCGGAAATGTGGAGCAGTCCATCGATTCCGCCCAGATCTACGAATGCGCCGTAGTCAGTAAATCTCATTACTGTTCCTTCTACGATGTCGCCGATCTTCAGAGTATCCCAGATCTGATCCAGCTTCTTCTGTCTCTCCTCAGCCAGTACAGCCTTGTGGGAGAATACAGCTCTGCCTCTTCTCTGATCTACACGGGAAACCTTTACAGTCAGAACCTGTCCCAGGAATTCATCTGCGCTCTCAACATATCTGTTGGACAGCTGGGAGAGTGGAATGAATCCGGATACTTCCTTGTAAGCTGCGATTACGCCGCCCTTAACAACACGGACAACCTTGACCTCAATATTTGACTTATTTTCAAGTGCTTCATTGATTTCATCCCAGTGCTTGTTGACTTCCAGTCTCTTCTTGGACAGCAGAATTCCGCCGTCGTTGTCGTCAGTTTTGATGACTTTGGCCTGGACCTCATCGCCGACATGGAACATGTCTGTCAGTTTCTGTCCTTCTTCCAGCGTAACCTCGCGCGCTGTCAGGATTCCATCTTTCTTGCAGCCCAGGTTGACGATGACTTCGTCGTCATTTACCTGATCAACCTTACCGGTAACGATTTCGCCGGTGTGTGGGAGTCTCAAAGATGCATCGATTTCGTCCATGAAAGCTTCCATCGAATTTGCAGTTTCGTTAGTGATATTGTCACTCATAACAGTAGTAACCTCCTTGATAGTACGTTCAGGCGTCGATGCACCTGCCGCAACACCTATTTTATTACAATTTCTCAATTGTTTCAATGGCAAATCATTAATATTTTCGGCAAAAAACGAGTTTGGGCAGTATTTCTGGCAGATTTCGTAAAGTTTTCTTGAGTTGGATGAATTTTTTCCACCTAAGACAACCATAGCGTCGCATTTTTTCGCGAGTTCGGCCGCTGCCTTCTGCCTCTGTGCCGTGGCGCTGCAGATGGTGTTATGGATCTCAAGTTCTACGTTCTGCCTTTTTAATGCTTCGATGACAGAATCGAATGTCTCCTCCCGCAGGGTGGTCTGACAGACGACAAAAGCTGACGTGCAAGGGAAATCTTCCGCGTCTTCCGCGCTGCCCAGGATGATTCCCTGGTTTTCACACCATCCGTTGGTTCCGATAACTTCCGGATGATTTTTATCTCCGATGATGACAACATTTTTCCCGTCTTTCCAGGCATCCTGCACCAGTTCATGGATTCTGGAAACAAAGGGGCAGGTGGTGTCCACCAGACGGATTCCGTCTCGTTCTGCCTCCTGGTAGAATTCTTTTGTCTCACCGTGAGAGCGGACGATTACAGTAGACCCTTCCGGCACTTCTGAAAGATCTTCGATGATGTGTGCGCCTCTTTCTTCCAGTTCGTCAGTGACGTCGCGGTTGTGAATCAGCTGGCCGTGGGTAAAGAGGCGGCCGGGATGATCCTTCAGCTTTTCCGTTTCCTGATAGGCATTTTCCACAGCTTTCTTTACGCCAAAGCAGAAGCCGCTGTGCTGTGCTCTGATAATTTCCATTTATCTGTTTCCTTTCTGATTCTCCAGCTTTTCTTTAAGCTTCTGGAGAAAGTGTCTGAACTGTTTCTCTGAGCCGTTTTCTGTCGGATGATAGTAGGATACGCCGGCTTTCTGCAGGTTGTCCGGGAGATACTGCTGTTTCACGTACCCTCCGAAGTCGTGCGGATAGAGATAATCCTTTCCGTATCCGAGTTTTTCCGCTCCGCTGTAATGGGCATCCCGCAGATGGGCAGGAATCGGATCTGCTTCTCTTGTCCTCACGTCCGAAAGAGACTCCTGGTAAGCCTTTACAATGGAATTGGACTTTGGTGAAGAAGCCAGAAGAATCACAGCCTGACTTAAATTGATGCCTGCTTCCGGCCATCCGACCATCTGTGCTGCCTGCACGCAGGAGGCGACGATGGATATTGCGGAAGGGTAGGCCATGCCGATATCTTCTGAGGCTATGACCATCAGTCTCCTTCCTATCGTCATCAGATCACAGCGCGCATCAGCCATGCGGGAGAAATAATAGATCGCGGCATCCGGATCACTGCCGCGGATGGATTTCTGAAGCGCGGAAAGAAGGTCGTATTCTGTGGATTCATCATAATTGTTCAGCTTCCTCTGAAGAGCTTCTCCAACAGAATTTTTCGTAATGATGCGGTCATTTTCCGGAAGATTTTCCGCGATAAATCCGAGGGTGTCCAGGGCCGCTCTTGCGTCTCCCTGAGAAAATTCTGCAAGGAGTTGAAGCGCGTCTTCGTCTGCGGAAACCGGCGGATCCATGCTGCCGAGACCTTTTCGCGGGTCTTCCAGAGCCCGCTTCATCAGAGTGACCAGATCATCTGAGCTGAGCGGATGAAATTCATAAATATTTCTTACACGGCTTAAGATCGCTTTATTCACGGAAAAATACGGATTTTCTGTCGTGCTTCCGATCAGATGGATGACACCTTCTTCCAGTGCTTTCAGAAGGGCATCCTGCTGAAGTTTGTTCCAGCGGTGGATTTCATCCACGTACAGAACCGTAGAGCGTCGCTGCAGGCCGTAAAATTTCAGGCGCGCGTCATCTAGAATCTGCTTCAGCTCCTTTGTGCCGGAAACCGAAGCATTGATTTCATGGAATTCACTGTCCATGGTTCTCGCGATGATACGGGCGAGTGTTGTTTTTCCCGTACCGGGAGGACCAAAAAATATAGCTGAATGAAAGTTGTGGTTTTTCACTGCCCGGACAAAAAGTGAGCCCGGATAGAGGAAATGCCGCTGACCGGCAAACTCTTCCAGGCTGTCCGGGCGCATCCGTACAGATAATGGCTGCATGATATGCTCCTTGTATTTTTCTTTTGTCTACTTTTCCTGCCAGAAGGAAGTTGAAAACAGCACAACGATCGGATAAATCCCGAAACGTCCGATGATCATCAGAAGAGACAGGAAGAAACGGATCGGAATGCTGAACATGCTGTAGTTGCCGGAGGCCAGCTTTCCGCAGAAGGCGCCGGAATTGGTCAGTGAAGCAATTACCGCATAAAATGTGGTGTCCAGGCTCTGGTTGTCCAGGCTGACGATGACTGCTGCAACAATCACGATCAGGAAAAACAGCATGATGAACACCGTGATGGAAGAGGCCTTGCCTGCGGGAATCTTGTGGCCGTGTACAATGACTGCCCTGGTTGACCGCGGATGAATCCTTTTATAGATGCCGCGCATGATCAGTTTCCAGAAAACAACCGCTCTGGTCACCTTGATTCCGCTTGCCGCAGAAATGCTGCATCCGCCGATCATCATCAGAACCAGCAGAATGAAAATGCTGGTTGTCGGCCAGGACGACGCGAGCGGGGACGCGAATCCGGATGTCGATGAAGTGGAAACGCAGACCGTCAGCGCATCTCTTACTGCTTTTATGATATTATGATATCTTCCGGTGAGCATCAGGTCAGCGGTAATCATGATTACTGCGGCTGCAATGATGGAAAGATATGAGCGGACTTCATAATTCTTTGCGACGCGGTGGCGGGTGAGGACATAGTAGTATTCAAAGAAATTGATGGACGCCAGCAGTGCAAATACCGTGATGACAATCCGTACATACGATGTCTCAGATGGTCTGGAAATTCCGATCATGCCGGATGTGCTGACATTGCTGAGGGTATTCAGCAGTGCGCTGAAAAAGGACATGTCAGAAAATGACAGAAAGATCAGTTCGGCTGCCGTCATTGCAACATAGAAAAACAGCAGAATCTTAACCGTGCCGGTAAAGTGCGCAGTCAGTTTGGTGCTCTGTTTGCTGATTGCAGAAGGTCCGCTGAGGAGTCCCTGTTCGTTGATGCCAAGTTTTGAGAAAATCGTGATTGCGACGGCAAGCATGGAAAATCCGCCCATCCAGCAGTTCATGCTGCGCCAGAGCATCAGCGCGTCCGGAAGATGCATGGTGGAAACAGAATAAGTACCGGTGGTTGTCCAGGAAGAGACGGACATAAACCAGCCGTCCACAAAGCCGATTCCCTTTCCGCAGAGCCAGTAGGGAGCCGCGGAAAACAGGAAGAGCATCAGCGATCCGAATGCGACCATCAGATAGCCGTCCCGGATCAGCATTTTCCGGCTGGAAATATGTTTGCTTTTCTTCAGTGTCAGCATGCAGATTCCGCCGATCAGAAGGCACAGAACAGCAGGAATCAGGAAAGCCGTCAGGCTTCTTACGTCTTCCTGAAACAGTGCCAGCAGAAATGGAATCAGCATGAAGACTCCAAGCGGAAGAAAGACTGCCGAAAGTGTTTTATATAGCAAGCGATTATTGATTTTCATCATTTAACCTCATAGTTTCATTCAGCATTACGGACAAAATAAAGACCGCAGGGACATATCCGCCGGGACTGTCCTAGTTTTTGTTCGAGTTCCAGTAGCGCGGTGAAAGCAGCGTCAGAACGGTGAAGAGTTCCAGACGTCCGGCGATCATGAGGACGGAAAGAACGATTTTTGCCCACGGCGCGAAGAATCCGAAATTGTAAATCGGGCCGATTTTATTAAATCCAGGACCGACATTTCCCAGACAGGTCAGGACTGAGGAAAATGTTGTCATGACATCGTAGCCGTTCAATCCGACAATGATGCATCCGATAAACAGCACGGCGATATAGAAGAAGATGAAGTTGGAAATGTTGGTAAGCACCTCACGTTCAACCGGCTTTCCATTCACTTTGATTGTGTAAACCCTGGACGGGTGAATTTTCAGCGCGATACTCCTTCTGATCATTTTCAGCGCCACCAGGACACGGATGATCTTCGGTCCGCCTCCGGTTGAAGATGCGCAGGCTCCCGTAAGGAAGGTGATCATCAGCAGCATCTTGGAAAAAGTCGGCCACAGATCGTAGTTTTTAGTTGCGTATCCGGTTGTTGTGATCAGTGAGGATACCTGGAATGCCGCAGCGGTCAGGCTCTTGAACGGACTTCTGATTACTCCGCAGGCAATCAGGTTGATTGTGATTCCTGCCGTTGCTGTCAGTACAATCGCCATATACAGACGGAACTCAGAATCTTTCAGCAGGGCTTTCGGCCCGTATTTTGGAACTCCGAAATACAGGTTGAAGTTCGTTCCGCACATCAGCATAAAAACGATGATGACCCACTGAATGTATGGGCTGGTAAAGTGTGCAATACTGTTGCCGTAATTGGAAAATCCGCCTGTTCCGACAGTACCGAAGGTCTGAACCAGCGCATCGTAAAGACTCATGCCGCCCAGCATAAGCAGAATGGTTTCAGCAATTGTGATGCCGATATACAGCAGATACAGATTCTTCGCTGTATCGGTGTATTTTGCCGTCAGTTTGTCCATGGTCGGACCAGGGGCTTCCGCCTCTGCGATGGACTGTCCGGAGATTCCAAGGTTTGGCATGATTGCAGCGGTGAAGACGATGATTCCCATACCACCGAGCCAGTGGGTAAAGGAGCGCCAGAACAGCATCGATTTTGGCAGCGCTTCGACGTTTGAAAGAATTGTTGATCCGGTTGTAGAAAATCCCGAGCACATCTCAAAAAATGAGTCATAGTAATGCGGAATCGCTCCGGAAGCCGTCAGTGGAACGGCGGCAACTGCAGAGACGATGAACCAGGTCAGGGTAACATACAGATAGCTGTCGCGCTGGCGCATTTTAAAGTCGTCTGCAGGAAGGGCCTTCATGATGATCAGGCCCGGAAGAATGCAGATACCCATAGTTATCCCGAAACAGAAAGCCGATTTCATTTCGTGGTAGATCAGTGCCGTGAGCAGCGATGGAATGATGGCAAGTCCGGTCACAAATATGATCACGCCGATCAGACGGACGATGTTTTTCATGCTGATATTCATTGCAGTAATTTCAATCTCATTTCTATATATTCAGATGCCCCGCGAAAAATTCGCGAGGCAGAATTAAGTTCCTGTTTATCAGAAGTCACCATTATCTCTTCGGCTTCAGCAGTTTTTCCAGGCTGCTGATGCTGGAAAGAAGCGAGAGCATAATGACATGGTCGTTCCGTTTGATTTTCGTATCTCCATCCGGAATAATCAGCTGTCCTTCCCGGTCGATTGCGGCAATCAGGATACTGTCCGGAAGAGAAAGCTCAGAAATCGGTTTTCCAAGGAAGTTCATGCCGCTGTGGGCGCGGACTTCAATCAGCTCCGCCTGCCCCTGAATCAGTACGGATGTGATAATCCTGCTGGTTCCCTGGATTTCCCGGAGAATATTGCTGGCAGTAATGTCCAGTGGATTCAGAACCATATCGACACCCATTTCCTCGATCAGGTCAATATAGTTCTCATGACTGACCTTGGCGATAACGTCCGGGATGCCGCGTCTTTTAGCGGTCAGGGCGAGGAGCAGATTCTCCTCATCATATCCGGTCGCAGTGACGAAAGCATCCATGCCGTCCATATTTTCATCTTCCAGCGTGGATATGTCTGTCCCGTCCACGTGCAGAACCATGACATTCTGCAGCTGTGTCGCAAGGTACTGGCAGCGGGCGAGGTCCTGCTCCACCAGTTTGACTGCGGCACCGAAATCTGCCAGCTTCTGGGAGAGATAATACCCGGTTTTTCCTCCGCCGATGATCATGACCTTGCGCAGCTGAGTCGTACGCTTTTTATTGACCTTCTTATGCAGAGCGCAGATTTTCTCTCTTTCACCGAGCATGTAAAGAAGGTCGGTCTGTTCAACCGTGTCATTTCCATGAGGAATAATGACTTTTCCGCTGCGGGAAAGCGCGAGGACCAGGAAGTCCGGGAAAATGGACCGGATTTCTGTTATGGAGCATCCGATCAGCTTGGAGTAATTCTTCGCCTCGAATTCGATCATAGCCATTTTTCCGGTAGTGAAAATTCCGTTCTGGAGAGTGTACTTCTCAGCGAGATATTTATATATCTCATCCGTTATTGCAAGATCCGGGTTAACGATTACATCCAGGTTGAAAGTCTCACGAAGAAGGTCAATCTGGTTCATGTGCTCCGGGTCTCTGACTCTGGCAATGACATGGCGGCATCCGAGCTTCTTTGCCATGGCAGCGATGACGATATTCATTTCATCATTTGATGTTGCTGTCAGCAGATAGTCAAAGTGCTCGATGCCGATATCCTGAAGGACAGACATTCTTCTCGCATCTTCATTGATGGTCATAACATCCAGATGCTGAGAGATTTTGTCCAGCAGGGCCTCTTTTCTGTCAATGATTGTAACGGAATAGTCACCGTTGGAAAGCGCCTCTGCAACCTTGTATCCAAGCTTGCCGGCACCTACGATTGCTACATCCATTTCATGCTCCTTTTAGAAGGCAGCAGCATGGCTGCTGCTGCAGACTGATATGCAGTATTAAAGTTTAAGTATATTTATTTTGCTTTCATTAATCTGGCCTCTTGCGTTTTCATTTTGTCAAAAAACCAGACAAAATAAAGAATGGCGGAAATCATGTCCGTGCAGACTTCCGGTTAGGGATAAAAAGACTGCATCAGACAGCGTTTTCCAGCCATGAACATTCTATGACAGAAGGTGTAAATTTGCAAGTGAATATTGGATACACGACGAGAAATTTATACTCCGTGATAAATGCAATAAAACGTTGAAAATCAGCGGAATCCAGGCATTGCTTCAGTATAAGAACATAAAGCCGGCCGGATTTGGATCAGAGTAAAGGATTTCACGAAAGGTGAAATATGGGATATACTATAGAAAATAAGGCAATTCATCGTTAGTATACAACAAAACCTGTTGCGGCATATGCTTTTGGAGAGGAGCTGGAAAATGAAAATCAAGAGATTTCAGTGCGGACCGATTATGGAAAACGGTTATCTGATTTATCAGAGGGATGGTGGAAAGTGCTGGATTATCGACCCCGGATACCGTCCGGAGTTATATGAGGCATTCATCGATGAACACCAGCTGAATCTGGAGGAGATTCTGCTGACCCACTGCCATGACGATCATATAGGCGCCGCGGCAGATCTGATGAAGAAATATGAGTGCCCGGCGGCCATGCATGAGGCGGATATGCTTCGCTGCAATCTTCCGATCGATGATCTGTTTGAAGAGGGCGACGTCTATTCCATCAGTGATGGTTCGGAAGAAGAATTTTTCCTGGTCCTTCACACACCAGGTCATACTCCTGGCTCGGTCTGCTTTTTGTCGAAGAAAAGCGGGGTATGCTTCACGGGCGACACGCTGTTTGATACGGATCTGGGCAGGACCGATCTTCCGGGCGGAAATGAAGAGGAAATGGTGCAGTCCGTGAAACTCCTGAACGATCAGCTCAGCGATGACATTCACATTTTCCCGGGGCATGAGGGCGACAGCACCATGAAGGATGTCCGGAAATTCAATACAGAATTTCAGGCGCTTCTGGCCGGAAAGAGCAGGTAGAAGGGACAAAATATGAAGGGACAAGAAGAAAACTGCTATAGGGAAAACCAATATAATGGTAGTAAAAACTGCGGAAAAAAGATAAAAATGACGGCGCTGGATCTGGACGGGACTACGCTCAGACCGGATAAGTCGCTGTCTGATGTGACGCGGGAGGCTCTTCAGCGGGCAAGCCGGGAAGGTGTGCATGTCGTCGTGACAACCGGGAGAGTATTTTCTGCAGCACCGGATGAATTAAAAAATATGAATGGACTGGAGTATATGATTAATTCCAACGGAGCTGTCATCACGAGGCTCCGTGACCGGAAAATCCTGTTCACCAGCTTTCTTACGCCGGATGCTGTGGATGAACTGGCAGAATTTCTCAGGGGAAAGAAGCTCGATGTCGAGGTATTTACCGGTGGGATGGCATATATGAATGAGGATTCCTATCGGGAACTTCAGGAGGGAAAGGCGGACTACCGCTCGGAAGTGAGCCGTCAGTACGTTCTCAGAACCAGAAAGCCGGTTTCTGATATCTACGCGCTGCTGGCAGAAAACCATGAGAAAATCGAGAATATCAGCCTGAATTTCCGGGATATGGACCAGAGAGAGTCTATGTTTGAGTTTCTGGGAAAGAGGGAGGATGTTACGCTGACTTCATCCGTCTGGTATAATATGGAAATCGGCGGAAAAGGCACGAGTAAAGCTTCCGCGCTGAAGGTTCTGATGGAGCTTCTCGGTGTGAAAAAGGAAGAGCTGATGGCCTGCGGTGACAGCATGAATGATGCGAAAATGATTCAGCTGGCGGGAATCGGCGTGGCCATGGATAATGCCTGTGACGAGGTTAAAGAGATGGCGGATTATGTGACGGCGAGCAACGCAGAGGACGGTGTTGCGAAGGCGTTTGAAAAGTTTGTGATTTAGTGAATAAAAGTTTCAGATAGGGTAAAGCAGACCGGATCCTGGATAGCAGTTAAGCTTTCGCAGGATCCGGTTTTTGTTTTTCCTGGGTCGGAAAAGGTCGGGAAAAGCCGGAATATGCCGGTGGAACCGACGCAGATGAATAGGGCATAATGGAAAGCAGGAGGTGAGCTGCATGACGAGAGACCGGAAACTTCTGGGAAGTTTGGGCGAGCGCTTTGCTGAGGCCGTTCTGTTTTCTGAAGGGTGGAGGATCCGGGAAAGAAATTATATCTGCGGCCTCGGTGAGATCGACCTGATTATCGAACGTGAATCGGAACTTTGTTTTGTGGAGGTGAAAACCAGGATGAACTCGCGGATGTGCCGGCCTGCCGAGGCGGTGGACTGGAGAAAACAGCGGAGAATCCGCGCGGCAGCGCAGTGGTATATGGCGGAACACCGTATCACGGGCCGGTCTGTCCGGTTCATGGTGTTTGAGCTTTCCGGTTCGGAAACGAGTGCGTCATTCAGCTGAAAATGAGGAGTATGCTGAATTTACATATTTAGGAGGAACGATACCATGCTTTCAAAAATCAGAACGGCGGTTCTGCAGGGGATAGAGGGGCAGCCGGTGCTGCTGGAGACGGATATTTCTTACGGCCTTCCGTCGGTGACCATTGTTGGTCTGGCGGATGCTTCCGTAAAGGAAGCCCGGGAGAGAATCCGGCCTGCACTGGTGAACAGCGGATTCTGCTTTCCCTCCCACAGAATTACCATGAATATTTCGCCTGCAGATGTGCATAAGCACGGAAGTCATCTGGACCTTCCCATGGCAGTGGGAATTCTGCTTTCGGGAGGAGAACTGAACAGCCCGGAAGCCGATGAGTTCGCGTATTTTGGCGAGCTGTCTCTGGATGGACAGCTGCGTCCGGTCAGGGGAATTCTGCCCATGGTCCGCGCGATGAAGGAGAACGGAATTTTAAAAGCAGTTGTTCCGGTGGAAAATGGTGAAGAGGCGGCGCTGATTGAAGGAATTGAAATATATGGAATAAGGGATCTTCAGCAGCTTACCCGTTTCCTTTGCCGGGAAGAGCAGATTCTGCCCTGTGTCCGCGGCAGAGAGAATGAGCAGCCGAATAAGCCGTTGAAAGACTTCCGTGATGTCCGGGGCCAGGAAGCCGCGAAAAGAGCGCTGACGGTCGCAGTTGCCGGCGGACACGGAATTCTGATGACCGGAAGTCCGGCAACAGGAAAAACCATGCTGGCTGAACGGATTCCCGGGATTCTTCCGCCGATGAATATGGAAGAAAAACTGCGTCTGACAGAGATCTACTCCATTGCGGGGATGCTGGACCATACTAATCCCTTTGTGAGCCAGCGTCCATTCAGGCATCCGCACTCGAGTACAAGCCGGGCGGGGCTGATCGGAGGCGGGCAGGAACCCTGGCCGGGAGAGGTGACGCTGGCAGATCACGGAGTACTGTTTCTGGACGAAATGCCTGAATTTCCGTTATCTGCACTTGAAAGTCTGCGTATTCCACTGGAAGAAAAAGAGGTACGCCTTAACCGCAATGGGAAAACTTATCATTTTCCCGCAGATTTTCTGCTGGCGGCGGCAGCAAATCCGTGTCCGTGTGGATATTACGGAGACAGCGGGCATGAGTGCCGCTGCAGTGAATCAGAAGTCAGGCGGTATCAGAAGCGGATCTCAGGACCTCTCCTGAGCCGGATTGACATGCAGATCCATCTCCCATCTCTGACATATGAGCAGGTAACTGGAGAGGGCATTCTGGATTCTGAAACCATGAAGCAACAGGTTATTTTTGCAAGAGAGGTCCAGGAAAGCCGTTTTCAGGGGACATCCATTAAGCTGAACAGCCAGATGGACAGGCGGCAGCTTCAGAAATGGGCGGCCCTGGATGATGCGTCAGAGCTCATCTTAAAGGATGCTTATGAAAAGCTGAATATGGATCCCCGTATGCTGGACAAGACCGTACGGACGGCGAGAACAATTGCGGATATTGAGGGGAGCAGCGAAATCAGAATGGAGCATCTGACAGAAGCTCTGGCCTATCGCCGGAAAAATACAATCTAGTAAGCAGGAGGGAAATGTGATTCAGCAGTACAGAAATAATGAAAAAGGCTTTCCGGAACAGTTCCTGAGTCCGGCACTGAAAGATCAGCCGGATGCAGTATATATGGAAGGAAATACCGATCTTCTGAAGGAACCGGTACTGGCCGTTGTCGGCAGCAGAAAATGCAGCCCCTATGGAGCTTCTGTCAGCAGAGAAATCGGAAGGCAGGCGGCAAAATGCGGAGTTGCGGTTGTCAGCGGTCTTGCAGCGGGAATTGATTCTTCCGCTCAGCGGGCCTGTCTCCATCACGGAGGAAAGGTTATTGCCGTGCTGGGAAACGGACTGGACCGCTGCTATCCCTCAGAAAATAAAGGATTAATGGAAGAAATCCGGAGCAGAGGACTTCTGATTTCTGAATATCCTCCGGGATTTGAGGCAAAACCCTGGACCTTCCCAAGGAGAAACCGTCTGATTGCGGCGCTCTCTGACGCGGTAACTGTAGTGGAGGCTTCTTTTCACAGCGGCGCGCTCACAACTGCAGAGTACGCGGTAGAACAGAACAAGCCGCTCATGGTCGTTCCCGGAAATATCACCAGCAGGTGCAGTGTGGGAACAAACCGGCTTCTCAGCTGTGCAGGGACAGGGGATATTATTCCGGTATGCAGCGTAAGTGACATCTTTTTGTTTTTTGGGAAAGATGCCTCGAAAGAGAAAAGGGAAGCGCTTGGAAGTGATGAGCAGAAAATTATGGATGCTGTATCTTCTGAAAGTGAGATTATGGTGGAGAAAATCAGTGCGAAAACCGGTTTTTCTCCACAGTATGTAAACAGTCTTGTAACAATATTAGAAATGAAAGGATGGGTACAGACCAGCATGGGGAGGGTGTTTGCCGCTGATAATCATTGAAGACAGAATTCGGAGAATCGGAACAGTTCTGTAAAATTTACGTGAACTTCTGGTGAAATGTTGACTGAGTTTGACCAGGTTTGAAAGGTTTTCCTTGACAAGTGTTTATCCATGTGATACAAAAGAGAACAAAACGCCCAGGATTATGAATAGGAAAATATATCGCAATAAGGTGTAATAATCAGATATGTTTGACAGGTTCATAGGATGTGCTATAATACATCCTTGCTGAGTTTTTAGAATAAAGGGGTATTTTTATCATGGAATTTGTTCAGGCATCAGCCGCAGAGGCTGAGGTTAAAGATAAATCTGTGTCTTCAGCGGTTTCTGCAGATACATCTGCGGCTTCAGAGAAGAGCACCGCAAAGAAGACTGCAGCAAAAAGGAAAACAACAACAAAGAAAAAGACTGCGGCAAAGAAAACTGCTGCCAGAAAGACAGGCACAAAAAAGACTGCGGCCCGTAAGAAAAAGCTGGTTATCGTAGAGTCTCCATCCAAGGCAAAGACAATCGGAAAATTCCTGGGATCCAGCTATAAGGTTGTAGCATCTGTCGGACATGTCAGAGACCTTCCAAAGAGCAAGCTGGGAATTGATATCGATAACGACTTTGAGCCACAGTACATTTCCATCCGCGGAAAGGGCGACCTGATCAAAGAACTGAAACGGGAAGCAAAAAAGGCGTCCCGCGTCTATCTCGCAACCGACCCGGACCGCGAAGGAGAGGCTATTTCCTGGCATCTGGCTTATCTTCTGGGAATTGATCCGGATGAGCCGTGTCGTGTAACATTTAATGAGATTACAAAGCCGGTTGTAAAGGAAGCCATCAAGCACCCGCGTCCGATCGACCAGAGTCTGGTCGACGCGCAGCAGGCCAGACGTGTCCTGGACCGTCTGGTAGGTTATCAGATCAGCCCGCTGCTCTGGAGAAAGGTAAAACGTGGACTTTCTGCGGGACGTGTGCAGTCTGCCGCGCTGAAAATTATCTGCGACAGAGAAAAAGAAATACAGAACTTCGTGCCGGAAGAATACTGGACGGTGACAGCATCTTTCAAGAAAGGCATCATCTTCCAGGCAAAGCTGAATAACAAGGCCGGAAAGAAGATCACCCTGCACAATGAACAGGAAAAGGATGAAGTCCTGAAAGATCTTGAGGGAAAGCCGTATCTGGTTGACAAGCTGACAAGAAGAGAAACCGTCAGGAATCCTTATCCTCCGTATACGACTTCCAGTCTCCAGCAGGATGCTTCCAACCGGATCAATTTCAACACCAGAAAGACCATGATGATCGCGCAGCAGCTGTATGAAGGTGTTGACGTTAAAGGTCATGGTACAATCGGTCTGATTACCTATCTGCGTACAGACTCTGTCCGTGTTTCTGAAGAGGCCCGCAGTGCATCCAGAACATTTATCTCTGACCGTTTTGGAGATGAATATTATGGCGGCAAAGTTTATTCCAACAAGAAGAAAGATATTCAGGATGCACACGAGGCGATCCGCCCGGCTGATGTGACTCTGGCACCGGAGGATGTTAAGGATTCACTTTCCACTGATCAGTTCAAGCTGTACAACCTGATCTGGACCAGGTTTATCGCCAGCCAGATGGCGCCGGCCCGCTACGACAGCATGCAGGCAGTTATTTCCTGTGGAGAATACGGCTTCCGCGCATCAGGATCACGAATGATCTTCGACGGATGCAGAAGAGTCTATCATGTTTCTTCAGACGACAGCAGTAAACAGCTTCCGGAACTCAAGGAAGGCGAGCAGCTGGATATTCAGAAAGTTGAAGGGGAACAGAATTTCACGCAGCCGCCGGCAAGATTTACCGAGGCCAGCCTTGTAAAAGAGCTGGAAACCAGAGACATCGGACGTCCAAGTACATATGCTCCGATTGTAAATACTCTGACCGGAAGACGGTATGTGAAACGTGAGAAAAAGAGTCTGGTGCCGACTGAACTGGGATTTATTGTCGATGATCTGCTTGAAAAATATTTCAAGGATATCGTCGATTCAGGGTTCACTGCAGAGATGGAGAATACCCTGGATGATGTCGAAGTTAAGGGTACCGAGTGGAAACAGGTTATCCGTGATTTCTACGGACCATTTAAGAAAGAACTGGATGTTGCAGATTCCGAAATTCAGAAAGTTGAGGTTCAGGACCGTCCGACCGGAGAAGTCTGCGAACTCTGCGGCCGCCCGATGGTCATCAAGAGTGGAAGATTCGGTGATTTTATAGCCTGCAGCGGATATCCGGAATGCAAAAACACAAAGCCGCTTGTCGTTAAGATTGGCGTAAAATGCCCGGTCTGCGGCAGAGATATCGTAGAGAAGCATTCCCGCAAGGGCCGCGTGTTCTACGGATGCAGCGGATGGCCGGAATGTAAGCAGTCATACTGGAACAAGCCGGTAAATAAAAAATGTCCGGTCTGCGGAAGTCTTCTGGTTGAGAAAAAGACAAAAACAACAACACTCGCCTGCTCCAATCCGGAATGTAAATACAAGGAGTAATCAGCAGGCGGCGCAGTACAGTAAAAATACGCGGGCATGTCTGTCCGGATGAGAAACAGAACTGTTTCTGTGCCCATCCGGGCAGACAGCTAATCCCAGGCCGACCTGCTGAGCAGTTTCGAGTTCAGCTTCTAAGGTGAACTTTCTGCGAAGTTTTGCAAGATGCATTGCGAATTGTTTTAAGAATGATAATAATGGATAAGATATACCATGGTATCTGCTGCGCCTGTGTATCTGTGCATGGCTGCAGTTCGACGCAAATATTTGGAAAATAAAGGAGGCAGAGAAGTTATGGCGGAATTTCACGCAACGACGATTTGTGCCGTAAGAAGAGGCCCGGATGACGTGGCTATCGGGGGCGATGGTCAGGTAACAATGGGCAAAACCGCAATTATGAAAAATGGCGCGGTTAAAGTCAAGAAAATTTTTCATGGTCAGGTTCTTACCGGTTTTGCCGGATCAGTAGCTGACGCATTTACACTTACAGAAAAGTTTGAGAGCAAGCTGGAAGAACATGATGGCAATCTGAGACGTGCTGCTGTTGATCTTGCACAGATGTGGAGATCCGACAAGGGCATGAGAAGTCTGGAAGCACTGATGATTGTTATGGATAAAGACGACATGCTGGTCCTTTCCGGAAACGGAGAAATCATCGAGCCGGATGAGCAGTTTGTTGCCATTGGATCTGGTGGAAATTATGCTTATTCTGCGGCTAACGCTCTGTATAATCACACGGACATGGGGGCAGAAGATATTGTAAGGGAATCCCTGAAAATTGCCTCTTCCATCTGTGTTTATACAAACGATCATATTACCGTGGAGAAGCTTGGGTAATAGCAGAATAGAGATCGACAATTATAAACAATACTATTCATAGATGTGTATTGTCAGTAATGTTATAAAGTTAAAACAGAACAAAATTGTTTGACATTTTCGAGAAAAGTTGTATATAATAGAGGAGGATAAATAATCATGGCGGATAAGATCCAAGGTTTGACTCCGAAAGAGATTGTTGCTGAACTGGATAAATATATTATCGGTCAGGACAAGGCAAAACGTTCCGTTGCAGTTGCGCTGAGAAACCGCTACAGACGGAATCTTGTGCCGGATGAAATGAGAGAGGAAATCACACCGAAGAATATCCTGATGATGGGACCTACCGGCTGCGGAAAGACAGAAATTGCAAGACGTCTGGCCAAGCTGATGAAGGCTCCGTTTGTAAAAGTTGAGGCAACCAAATTTACAGAAGTCGGCTATGTTGGAAGGGATGTCGATTCCATGGTCCGTGATCTGGTAGAGGCGTCTATGCGCATTACCAAGCAGAGTGCTATGCAGGAGAAATACGACATCGCAGATAAAATGGCCGAGGATAAGATCGTTGAGGCGATGGTTCCGGGAAAGACACAGGCTGTACAGAACCAGCAGAGCAGCGACAGCAGTCCGTTTGATTTTCTCCGCAACAGCGGAGGTTATCCGAGCCAGAAACAGCTTTATGAGCAGAGTCAGCAGAAACATGCTGAGGAAACGGAATCTTCCGATGTGAAGATGGCCAGAGATCAGGTTCGTGACCAGCTCAGAAAGGGACTTCTGGAAGACCAGTTTATTGAGATTCAGGTGGAAGAAGCGCCGAGAAGCAATGAACTGGACATGAGCAATGAAGGAATGAGCATTGCCATTGGTAACATCTTTGGTGATATGATGCCAAAGAAAAAGAAAACAAGAAAGGTCAAGGTCAAGGACGCAAGAAAGATTCTGCGCGAGCAGGAGGCTTCCAAACTTCTGGACATGGATGCTGTTACTGATGATGCGGTAGAAAACGCGGAACAGAATGGAATTATCTTTATCGATGAGATCGATAAGATTGCAGCCGGAAACAACTATGGATCCGGAGCAGACGTTTCCCGTGAGGGAGTCCAGCGAGACATTCTTCCAATCGTAGAGGGAAGTGTGGTAAACACCAAGTACGGACCGGTAAAAACCGATCATATTCTCTTTATCGGTGCGGGAGCATTCAGTGTTTCCAAGCCGACAGATCTGATCCCGGAGCTGCAGGGACGTTTTCCGATTCGTGTAGAGCTGCAGAACCTGACCAGGGATGACCTGATGAAGATTCTGACGGTTCCTAAGAATGCCATTGTTAAGCAGCATCAGGCTCTTCTGGCGACAGAGGGAATTCATCTGGAATTTACCGACGATGCTATTGAGGAAATCGCGGAGATCGCATCTCTGATGAACCAGCAGAACGAGAACATCGGAGCCCGCCGCCTGTCCACCATTCTGGAGCGTCTCCTGGAGGATATCTCTTATGAGATTCCGGAGGAGGGACCGGAAGGAAAGACGGTTATCGATAAGGAATTTGTAAAGAGCAAGTTCGCTGATACGATCGAGAAGGATGACATTCAGAAGTATATTCTGTAGTGCTGATGCAGAGTGTAACGGTGCAGTTCGGACGCAGAAAATTTCCGGATCATAACATTGTTAAAAATGCCGCGGAAGGAACTGGCAGTAAAATCTGCCTGTTCCTGACCAGTATTTTTATATAGAAATATTTTATCTAATTGTGTGTGTGGTAAGAGAAAGGCTGATGAAACTATGAGTAAGAGATTATTGTCGAGAATTCGAGAACTAAACAGAATGCTGTCAGAGAGCACAACCGGTTATGTTGCTTTTGACGAGCTGTGCGATTCCATCGGAGAAATGCTGGAGTCCGAGGTCCTGGTTATGAGCAAGAGAGGAAAGATCCTGGCTTCCAGAAGCAGTGAAGCGGATACGCTCGTAACAAAGGACGAGTCCGGTGCAGAAGTACTGAAGCCGGAAATCAATTCCCGTCTTCTGAAGATTACAAGCACAAAAGAGAATGTCACGGGAGATGACATTACCAAGGTTATCGGCGATGACTATAACAAGTATGAGTACTATCACATCATCGTTCCGGTAATTTTCGGCGGAAACCGTGTAGCTACAGTTGTTCTGCTTCGTGAGAACGAGCCTTACGATGAGGAAGACATTGCAATTACAGAGTACGGTGCAACTGTTGTAGGACTGGAAGTTTCCAGAAGTATTGCGCTTGAGGAAGAGGCTGACAGCAGAGAAAAGAACGCTGTTGACATGGCTCTTGAGACTCTTTCTTACTCTGAGCTTGATGCGGTTGTTAAGATTTTTGGAGAGCTGGAAGGAAACGAGGGACTTCTGGTTGCCAGCAAGGTAGCAGATAAGTTCAACATCACTCGTTCTGTAATTGTTAACGCGCTCCGCAAACTGGAGAGTGCCGGTGTTATTGAGTCCAGATCCCTGGGAATGAAGGGAACAAGAATCAAGATCACGAACAATTTCCTGCGTGACCAGATCGCAAAAATCGATATCTAATTCCGTTTTCGTCAGACCTCCTGTCTGGAAACTTTGGCAGGGATTATGAAAAATGGATACAGTTAGGAAAGAATATGTAACAGTATTCCTCTGAATGGTCTGTGTTTTTCCGCACAGAGGCTGAAGAGGATTATAGAATAAGGTGTTGTATGATCATGGCGAGAAGATGCAGTACCGGATCTGCCTTTGCGGGGGTAAGTTCCTGCAGAGTGTTAGCGGCGGAAGGTGACAGGTTTTCCTTTCATCTTCTGCTTTCTTTTGTTTTTGTCATGAATTTCTTTCAGCATGTCTGAAAAGCTGTGTTATTATCTATGGGAAGCGGTTATGAAGAAAGTCATAACCTGAAACGGTGAAGCTGCAGAAAACGCCAGATCCAGATAGGGATAAGACCAGATGATACCGGACGATTCCGGGAAAGAAAACCGGACAAGACATAGAAAAATCGAAGGGGGAGAAGGGATGGAACAGTACCGGACGGTTACCGAACAGGGAAGCGATGAGATTGTCATTCAGAAGTCAAAGTTTATTGCCTATGCTTCACCGGCAGAAAGCCGGGAAGAAGCAGAGGAATTTATCCGTACAATCAGGAAAAAACACTATAATGCGACACACAATGTGCCGGCGATGGTGATTGGCGATCAGTTTCAGCTGCAGTGGGGAAGTGATGACGGCGAGCCGCAGGGCACATCCGGTGCTCCGATTGTGCAGATGCTGGTTAAAGAACGTTTCTCCAACCTGGTGATTGTCGTAACCAGGTATTTTGGCGGAATCAAACTGGGAACCGGAGGGCTTGTAAGAGCATATACACAGGCCGCCAAAGCAGGCCTGCGCGCATCTTCTCCTGCCGCGATGACGGATAAGCTGGCTGTCTCTTTTGCGACGGATTACAGCACCTTTAACCGGATTTCCGCCTTCCCGTTTGATGGAAAGGCGGAAATCAGCAATATCCAGTACACCGATAAAGTCGCTTTTGATCTGTATCTGGAAGAATCTGACCGGGAAGATGTCCTTCAGGTTATGGCCGGGCTAACAAACGGCAGTATTCACCCTCTGAAGGAAGAACACAAGCTGTTCGCGCTGCCGCTGGACCCGGAATCTCTATAGACTTGCTGCCGCGGGAACACACGGGCTGTGCAGACAGGCTTTCTATCGGCGTGGAAGTACAGATATTTTACGGCATATGCCGCCTGTCAGTGGAAAGCACAAAGCCGGGAATTTCTTTGGGAAGTTCCTGTTTTGTCCGCGCAGCAGCTTCTTCAGTAATGACATCTAGTCCTCAGTATACGTGATCTTCGGGTCACCGACAGTGAAATTATCGATCAGGCGGGTTCCGTCGACTCTGACGGCCATGGCCACCAGGTCGCCCTTCTTGAAAGTCTCGACCGGCTGCATGTTCTCGCCGTTGACGACCTCCACGTACTCCGGATCAGCCATCGGCTCTTCTGCGAGCTTTTTCTTCATGGCGTCCGTCAGCTGCGCGCTTCTGTATTCACCCTTTTCGACCAGGTCCTGCCCGAGGCGGACGGCTCTGGAGAGGATAACTGCGGCCTTTCTTGCCTCAGGGCTGAGGTAGGTGTTGCGGGAACTCTTAGCGAGGCCGTCTGCTTCTCTTACGATCGGGCAGCCGATGACTTCAACGCTGAAGTTCAGGTCTCTGACCATTCTTCTGATGATGGCCAGCTGCTGCGCGTCCTTCTGACCGAAGAAAATGCAGTCCGGCTCAACGATGTGAAGCAGTTTGGTAATGACTGTGCAGACACCGCGGAAGTGAATCGGGCGGGTCTTTCCGCAGAGTGTCTTGGAAAGTACATCGATGTCTACGTAAGTGCAGAAATCATCGAAGTACATTTCTGACGGATCCGGATGGAAAACCATGTCGACGCCGTGCTTCTCCAGCAGATCACAGTCGTGCCTGAAATCACGCGGGTAATCAGCCAGATCCTCCGTCGGTCCGAACTGAATCGGGTTGACGAACACAGATGCAACCGTCCTGTCACAACGCTTTACTGACGCGTCCATCAGTGACGCGTGGCCCTCGTGCAGAAATCCCATCGTCGGGCAGAGGCCGATCGTCAGTCCCTCCGCTTTCCATTCCGCAATCTGTGCACGTACTTCCTCAATCGTCTTTGCAATTTTCATTGTCTATCCTCCGTTATTATCGTTATTATCGCTCTTCTGATTGTCATTATGATTTGGGGCAGCAGGAGGCGTGGATCCTCTGCCTGCAGACAAAACTTAACGCGCAGGGAGACACCCCGCTGCCGGTAACTTTTCTAGAGATTTTTCAGTTCATCCAGAACCTCAGGATTGGTCATTTTATGGAACTCGTGGTCCTTATCCGGGAAGGCCGTGCTCTTGACTTCCTTGTCATACTGCGTGAAAGCATCCGTCATTTCCTGTCCGAGATTAGCGAATTTCTTTACGAATTTCGGAACGTAGTCACTGAACATTCCCAGCATGTCCTGATAAACAAGGATCTGCCCGTCTGTTTCATTTCCGGCTCCGATGCCGATCGTCGGGATGGTCAGTTTTTCTGTGATCAGCGCAGCGAGCGGAGCAGGAACGCATTCCAGCACAACAGCGAATGCGCCGGCGTCCTGAATTTTATAGGCGTCGTCCAGCATGCGTTTTGCGGCATCTGCGGTTTTTCCCTGTACCTTGTTTCCGCCGAAGGCGTTCACGGACTGCGGCGTCATGCCCAGATGCGCCATAACCGGAATTCCGACACTGGTCATAGCCTTAATCTGCGGGCAGACTGCGGCGCCGCCTTCGAGTTTGACGGCGTTTCCATGTGCTTCCTTCATGAGTCTTCCGGCATTGGTCAGTGCCTGCTCGACAGAGACCTGGTAGGACATAAACGGCATGTCCATGACGACCATGGTGTCGCATGTGGCTTTTGCCACCGAGCGGCCGTAGATGATCGACTCTTCCATGGTTACCGGAAGAGTGTCTTCATAGCCCTGCATGACGTTACCGAGAGAGTCTCCGACCAGGATGCCGTTGATAC
>JBJFHK010000137.1:42138-51092 GCA_051893535.1 Eubacterium sp.
TCATAGCCCTGCATGACGTTACCGAGAGAGTCTCCGACCAGGATGCCGTTGATACCTGCGGCTTCCATCAGTTTTGCCGTCGAGTAGTCGTAGCAGGTCAGCATGGAAATCTTCTCGTGGTTTTCTTTCATTTTTTGAAATGTCGCGGTTGTATTTTTCATTTCAGCCCATCCTTTCCTTGCGTGGTGCTTTTTGTCAAAACAGAGCCGGCAGAGGAATTCCCTGTATCTGCTCCTTTTGACGCAGCTGAACAGATATTCTGCATGTCGGGCGCGGAAAGCGCTTCCTGCAGAAGGTTTTCGATGGACTGGTAATTTCTGTCAGGATGTTTCTGCTGCGCGGCAGGAAGCAGAATCTCTGAAAGCAGGCAGTAAGCCTGTTTTTCTCTGCCCTCAAGGCAGCCGAGATGTCTTCTGATGGTTCCTTCATCGGCGCGCTCTACAGGTCCTGTCAGGCTGGCGGGAATGCCGTTTTCCAGGGCATTATTCACATTCAGCGTGACCAGGGGAGTGAGCGCAGCACGTGCGCGTTCTTCTGTAAATCCGCAGCTTTCCAGGAGGTCAATACTCATGAGGAGCAGCGCATTTACGAGATTGCTGGCGATGGCGGCTGCGCAGTGGTAGCGGGTCTTGGCCTCCGGGTCGATTTTCTGCAGGTGAAGGCCGATTTTCTCAAACTCTGGAAGCAGAATATCCAGTGCCTGATCATCACCTTCGATGGCAAAAAAAACATCCGGCATCTGCACGTAAGCGTGATAACGATCGCTTACTGCAGACATCGGATGAACGGAAAAGGCATAAGCCCCTGTGTCTTCAATGTCAGGAAACGCTTCTTCTGAGGAGAGTGCTCCGCTTGTATGACCGATCAGTTTTCCCTGGAGCAGGGCGGGGTCAATCTGCTTATAAACAGTGGTGATTTTCCCGTCCGGGACCGTCAGAAACAGCACGTCACTTTCCCGGGCAAGCTCGTTTATATTTGTAAAGCTTCTGCTGCCTGTAAAATGTGCTGCCTCAATTGAGGATTCCGCGCTGCGGCTGTAATAGCCGGACAGCTGCAGACCGTGGGTACTGAAATATTTACCGATGGTGAAGCCGACCTTGCCGGCTCCGATGATTCCTGTTTTCATAATCTACACCTCCCGGGGCTTTCCGGGATGGCGTGCTGAATCAGATCCATTTTAAATGTTCCAGAGCATCAGTCATATCATTTAATTGAATTTCTCTGCGCATGTTCAGCGCCGGTACAGTTTCCCTTCAGGAATACCGTCCATCGCTAAAAGTTTAACACGCGTCCGCTTTTCTGTAAAGACAGTAAAAACAGCTTCTTCTGACGAAACATGCTCGTGATCAGAAGAAGCTGTTTTTCAGGTCAATCCGGATCGGAACGGAAATTACAGAAGTGAATCTGCATTAAATAAGATTCGTATAGCCGAGAAGGAAGCGGTCGGCCTCGGCAGCTGCGGCCCGTCCATCTGCAATGGCGGAGACAACCAGAGAAGATCCGGTCCGCATGTCGCCAGCTGTGAAAACTTTTTCGACGGAAGACGCGTGGGCATCCGGCTCTGTGCTGACTGTGCGGTCACGGTCAACATGGAAGGCACGGCAGATATCTTCTCTGCAGCCGGTAAATCCCATGGCGCAGATCAGAAGGGAACACTCCAGAGTGTCGCCTGCCGTGGTCTTTACAGCCGTGAGATGATGATCAGAATCAGATATTACAGATTCTGCCTGAACGGAAAAGCGCCGGATATCTGCTCCTGTGGCGGCTTTCAGCTCTTCGTGGGCATAATCCATCGGAAGATTCCCTTTACTGTCCGTATAGCGGTCTTTTGGCTTTCTGACGAGCTGGACGATGGAGGCCGCACCCTGACGCAGGGCAGATGCTGCGCAGTCGCTTGCGGTGTCTCCGCTTCCGACGATGATGACCTTTCTTCCTTCGGCGTTCAGGTTTCGCGCATGACCGGAAGAGGATTCCGGTGTTTCTGCGGCGATGACGTCAGAAGCCGGGAAAGTCACCGGCAGGGAAGCAGCCTTGCCCGGGTAGCTTTTGTCCGAAGAAGGGTCGACCCGGCGGAGCTGTGCTTCCGCGGAGGCTTTCAGAAATTCTGTTCCTGTGCAGATTCCGGAGACTTTCCCATCGTCCAGAGACAGACGTCTTGGCTCTTCCGCACCGCAGCAGAGGATGACAGCGTCGAATTCCTTGAGAATGCAGGCGGCAGAGGCAGGATCCGCGCAGTCGCATCCGGTCCGGAAAACCACGCCTTCCTGTTCCATGATGCGGATCCGTCTGAATACGATAACTTTCTCGAGCTTCATACTCGGAATTCCGTAGGTGAGGAGACCGCCCGGATAGCGTTCCCGCTCGAATATAGTTACACTGTGGCCCCGGTGGTTCAGCTGGTCGGCCGCGGCGAGGCCGGAAGGACCGGAACCGATGATGGCCACAGTTTTCCCGGAGCGCTGAAGAGGAATATGCGGCCGGATTTTTCCGCTGCGGAAGGCCTCTTCTATGATATACAGCTCGTTTTCACGGATCGTGACCGGATCATCGTTCTGTCCACAGAGGCAGGCGTGCTCGCAGGGTGCCGGGCAGACTCTTCCGGTGAACTCCGGGAAATTGTTGGTTTTCAGGAGGCGGGAGAGGGCGTGGGAGAGGTTGCCCTGACAGACCATGTCGTTCCATTCCGGGATGAGGTTGTGGAGAGGGCAGCCAAAGAGCTTTCCTTCCCAGATCATGCCGGTCTGGCAGAAGGGCGTGCCGCAGTTCATGCATCTGGCACCCTGAAGCAGCCGTTCTTTCCGGGAAAGAGGCAGGTGAAATTCCTGCCAGTCATGTATGCGTTCTTCAGGAGGGCGGACTGAACTTTCCTCCCGGTCATATTCCATAAATCCTGTCGGTTTTCCCATATCTATCGAACCTCCTTATGATGGATGCAGGCAAAGGCTTCCAGTTCCGCCTGATCTCTGGACAGACCTTTTTCTTCAAAGTGGGCGATGGTTTTCAGCATCTTGTCGTAGTCGATCGGCATGATCTTCTTAAAGCACGGAATGTAGGACTTGAAGGCTGCAAGGATCTTCTTTCCCTTTACAGAGCCTGTAGCGGCGACGTGCTGCTCGATCAGGGTTTTCAGCTCGTCGATGTCGTGCTTTTCCGTCAGAGTGTCGGTCATGACCTGGTCTTTGTTTAAGCGGAGATAGAGGCTGTGGTTTTCATCGAGAACATAGGCGATGCCTCCAGACATTCCGGCCGCAAAGTTTTTCCCGGTCGGGCCCAGGACGACAACCCGTCCTCCTGTCATATATTCACATCCGTGGTCGCCGACCCCTTCGACGACGGCGCTTGCGCCGGAGTTTCTGACGCAGAAGCGTTCACCGGCAATTCCGCTGATGAAGGCGGAGCCGCTGGTTGCGCCGTAGAGGGCGACGTTTCCGCAGATGATGTTTTCGGACGCCTTGTATCTTGCGTCTTCCGGCGGGCAGAGGATCAGCTTTCCGCCGGAGAGGCCTTTGCCGAATCCATCGTTACAGTCTCCGGTAAGCCGCAGGGTGAGGCCCTTTGGAATAAAGGAGCCGAAGGACTGGCCGCCGCCGCCCCTGCAGTTGATGACGTAGCTGTCGTCCGGCAGGTCATTTCCGCACTGACGGGTGATTTCCGAGCCGAACAGGGTTCCGAAACAGCGGTCAGTGGAGGATACCTTTACATCCAGTCTGCCGGATTTCTTCTTATTCAGGGATTTTTCGAACTTCTTCATCAGGATGCGGCTGTCTGCCGTTTTCTCCAGATGGAAGTCGTGAACGCACTGCGGATTAAAGTGGCAGTCAGCCCCGGCATCGTGCTGCAGAACGGCACTCATATCCACGGTTTCTGCCCGGTGTGTGTTCATATGGTCTCTGACCTTCAGCAGGTCGCTTCTTCCGATGAGTTCATCGACCGTGCGGATTCCGAGCCTTGCCATGTGCTGCCGCAGTTCTTCTGCAACGAAGAACATGAAGTTGATGACATGTTCCGGTTTTCCGTGGAAACGCTTTCTCAGCTTCGGATTCTGTGTGGCGATGCCGAAAGGGCAGGTGTCCAGGCTGCAGACACGCATCATGCAGCAGCCCATGGCAACCAGAGGGGCAGTCGCGAACCCGAATTCCTCGGCGCCCAGCATGCAGGCGATGGCCACGTCGCGGCCAGTCATGAGTTTTCCGTCGGCTTCGATGACAATCTGCTGCCGCAGGCCGTTCTGAATCAGGGTCTGATGCGCCTCCGCGACGCCCAGTTCCCACGGAAGGCCAGCGTTGTGAATGGAGGTCATCGGAGCTGCGCCGGTTCCTCCGTCGCAGCCGGAAATCAGAACCACCTGGGCACCGGCCTTTGCAACGCCGGCAGCGATGGTGCCGACACCGGCCTCAGAGACCAGCTTGATGGCGATCCTGGCCTTCGGATTGGCATTTTTCAGGTCAAAAATCAATTCCGCAAGGTCCTCAATGGAGTAAATGTCGTGGTGCGGCGGAGGAGAAATCAGCGACACACCAGGTGTGGAGCAGCGGGTTCTCGCGATCCACGGGTAGACCTTTCCTCCCGGAAGATTTCCGCCTTCGCCCGGCTTGGCACCCTGGGCCATCTTGATCTGAATCTCTCTGGCGCTGATCAGGTAATCACTGGTCACGCCGAAACGGCCGGATGCTACCTGTTTGATGGCAGAATTCTTCGTTGTTCTGTAGCGGGAAGGGTTCTCGCCGCCCTCACCGGAATTGGATTTTCCACCGATCCGGTTCATGGCTTCCGCCATACACTCATGTGCCTCCTCGGAAATGGATCCGTAGCTCATGGCACCGGTTTTAAACCGCTTCACGATTTCCGCTGCCGGCTCGACCTCATCCAGAGGAATTCCACCGTCCGGGTCGTAGCGGAACTCCAGAAGACCTCTCAGCGTGTGCGGTTTCCTGGCGTAGTCCACCAGGCGGGAGTACTCGTGAAAAGCCTCTGCGTCCTTGTTCTGACAGGCCTTCTGAAGGAGCAGAATGGTCTTCGGGTTGTACATGTGGTCTTCCTTGTCCGGGCCGGAACGCAGGCGGTGGTCGCCCAGGCTGTTCAGGCGGGAATCAAAGCCGAGCCCCAGCGGATCGAAGGCCTGATTGTGGTTCCATTCCACACATTCCTCGATTTCCTGAAGGCCGATTCCTTCCACGCGGCTGATCGTGTTGGTGAAATACTCGTCGATGACCTCATGATTGATTCCGACACATTCGAAAATCTGTGCGCCCATATAGGACTGGATGGTGGAAATGCCCATCTTGGAAGCAATTTTCACGATGCCGTGCAGAACCGCATCGTTGTAGTCATTGATCGCTGCAGACGGCTCCTTGTCCAGAAGACCCAGGGAAACCATTTCTTCGATACATTCATGAGCCAGGTAGGGGTTTACCGCCTGAGCGCCGTAGCCCAGAAGAGTCGCGAAATGGTGGACGGTTCTCGGCTCTGCGCTTTCCAGAATGATCGATACGGTCGTGCTTTTCTTCGTGCGCACGAGATAGTGCTGCAGGGCAGAAACCGCCAGAAGCGACGGAATCGCCGCATGGTTCTCATCCACACCGCGATCGGAGAGAATCAGGATATTCGCCCCGTTCCGGTAGGCCCGGTCACTGTCGACGAAGAGGCGGTCCAGGGCGTTTTTCAGCGGCGACCCTTTATAATAGAGAATCGGGATCGTCGCCACATGAAATCCCGGCTGATCGATATAACGGATCTTCATCAGGTCCATGGAGGTCAGGATCGGGTTGTGAATCTGGAGTTTCCGACAGTTTTCCGGTTTTTCCTCCAGAAGATTTCCGTCTGTTCCGACATAGACCGTCGTATCGGTGATGATTTCCTCGCGGATCGCGTCAATCGGCGGATTGGTGACCTGGGCGAAGAGCTGCTTAAAGTAGTTGAACAGAGGCTGGTGCTTTTCTGACAGAACGGCAAGCGGTGTGTCCACACCCATTGCCGTAGTCGGTTCCGCACCGTTTTCCGCCATCGGCAGCATGCATTCCGTTACTTCCTCGTAGGTGTAGCCAAACGCCTTATACAGCCGGTCCCTGAGCTTCTGCGGAGACTTTTCGATCTTGCGGTTCGGAATCGGCAGGTCCTTCAGGTAAATCAGATTTGCATCCAGCCACTCCCCGTACGGCTTGCGGTGGGCATAATAGGACTTCAGGTCCTCATCTTCGACGATTTTCTGCTCTTTCGTGTTCACCAGCAGCATTCTGCCCGGCTTCAGTCGGGACTTCTTCACGATTTTCTCTTCCGGAATATCCAGAACTCCGACTTCAGAAGACAGAATCAGCGTGTCATCACTGGTCAAATACCACCTGCAGGGACGCAGCCCGTTTCTGTCCAGCACGGCACCGACGCTGTCCCCGTCAGAAAACACAACGGCCGCCGGGCCGTCCCAGGGCTCCATCATCGTTGCATAATAGTGATAGAAATCCCGCTTGGAGCGGCTGATCTTCCTTTCGTTTGCCCATGGCTCAGGAAGGGTCATCATAACGGCCTGAGGAAGATCGATGCCGTTCATCATGAGAAATTCCAGCGTGTTATCCAGCATGGCAGAGTCGGATCCCTCCGGATCGATGACCGGAAGAATCTTATCCATGTCTGTGTCAGAAAGAAGGCTGCTGTGCATGGTTTCCTCACGGGCCAGCATGCGGTCGATGTTTCCTCTGATGGTATTGATCTCGCCGTTATGCATGATGTATCGGTAAGGATGCGCACGTTCCCAGCTCGGGTTGGTGTTGGTGGAGAAACGGGAGTGGACCAGGGCGATTGCGCTCCTGCAGTCCGGATCCGTCAGATCCGGGTAGAATTTTCTCAGCTGGGACACCAGGAACATGCCTTTATACACAATGGTCCGGCTGGAAAAGGATGGAATATAGGTGTTGTTATTTGAATGCTCAAAAACTCTTCTTACAATATAGAGCTTCCGGTCGAAATCAAGTCCGCGTTTTACTTCCGGCGGCCGTTTTACAAAACACTGCATGATCACCGGCATACAGGATCTTGCCCGGTCTCCTAGAACAGACGGGTCGACAGGAACTTTTCTCCAGCCGAGAAAATTCATTCCTTCCTTATCTACGATGATTTCCAGCATTTTCATGGCCTGGGCGCGCTTCAGCCTGTCCTGTGGAAGAAAGAGCATGCCGACGCCGTAGTCCCGTTCCTGGCCTAGATAAAAGCCTTCTTTTTCCGCGGCTTTTTTCATCAGAAGGTGAGGAATCTGCAGCTGGATCCCGACGCCGTCTCCGGTTTTTCCGGAGGCGTCTTTTCCTGCGCGGTGTTCCAGTTTTTCAACGATTTTCAGCGCGTCGTCCACTGTTTTCGCGGTTTTCTCCCCGTGAATATTGACGATAGCACCGATTCCACAGGAATCGTGCTCAAAGGACGGGTCGTAGAGCCGGCTTTTAAAACTGTTGCTGCACTTATTTGTACTTTGATCATTTTGGTGGTTCTGATTCATAGAACTGACAGCTCCTTTCATTCTTTATCGGAGTGTTTGGAGCAGATTATACCACAGCAGGAGAATAATGTGAATATATATTTATTATATTGAAGGAAAATGCGAAATATTAATTTACGAAATCACAGGCTGAAGAGATAAATGAGGAAAGAATACAGAATGATTTCATGGAAGCGAAGAAAACAAATGGAATAGAAATGAGAAAATAAAGGAAGGATTATTTCTATAGATAACGATATTCGAATTGAATGTGGTATTATTCACAAATAATATAGAATATTTTATTGACGAATCACAATTAACGGCGTATGATAAGAACATCCAGAAAGGCAATGGTAAAATTTAAGTGTGTTGTGAATACACGCGGAGTGTTGATGCCGTCTGTGATATATTTCAGTTATTCCTGTAGCAAACTGAATAAATATTCATCTGCGTAAAAAGGGGTGCGCGGATGGACCGGATTCACCAGGGGAGGTGTATAGCAGGGAAATGAAAAGGACAGCTTCAGGCCGTGTGGGAGCGGTCTGGAAGCGGAAAATACAGATTAGAGATTTATGAGTTCATGAAAGGGGAGCATGAAATGAAAATTAACGTTACCACCGTAGGATGGGTGCTCATTGCGTCCGCGCTGGTCTACTTCATGCAGGCGGGATTTGCCTTGTGTGAAGCTGGCCTGACCAGAGCAAAAAACACCGGCAACATCCTGATGAAGAATATGATGGATTTCTGTATCGGCACGCCGTGTTTCTGGCTGATCGGATTCGGTCTGATGTTCGGAGGCACCGGAAAGCTGATCGGAAGTTTTGATCCGCTGATCAGAGGAGTCTACACTGCTGCAAACAGCGTGGTTCCGCAGACCATGCCATTATGGTGCTACGTCATCTTCCAGACCGTCTTCTGCGCAACCGCAGCGACCATCGTATCCGGATCCATGGCAGAGCGTACCAATTTCAAGGCATACTGCATTTATTCCGCCGTCATTTCACTTTTTGTCTATCCGATCAGCGGCCACTGGATCTGGGGCGGAGGCTGGCTCGGACAGCTGGGATTCCACGACTTCGCAGGAAGCACCTGTGTGCACATGGTCGGAGGCGTCATCGCCTGTCTCGGTGCTGCACTGCTCGGACCCCGTATCGGAAAGTATGACAAAGACGGAAATGCAAGGGCGATCCCTGGCCACAACATGACGGCCTGCGCGCTGGGTGTCTTCATCCTCTGGTTCGCATGGTTCGGATTCAACGGAGGATCCACCGTCGCCATGGATAAGGCCGGTGCCATTTCTGCGAGTCTGGTATTTATGAACACCAACCTCGCCGCAGCCGTTTCCACCTGCACAGCCATGATCGTCACCTGGATCCGCTACGGAAAGCCGGACGTTTCCATGACCTTCAACGCTGCACTTGCAGGACTGGTTGCCATCACCGCGCCATGTGACTGCGTCACCCCGGTCGGAAGCTTCTTCATCGGCCTC
>JBJFHK010000138.1:0-2138 GCA_051893535.1 Eubacterium sp.
TGATAAGCTGTGATACGCTGACCACAATTCGGGCAGTACCAGGAGAGCGGGCGCCAAGAAAAATCTCCAGTCTCTGTCATCTGTGACCTCTCCATTCGTACTCAACAATATTTTAAATGTGGTTCCAGCTTTTTGACGGTGTAAACCATGGACAACTGGTTCTCCCCTGCAAGCCTTATTCTGGTCGCGTTTCCGCACTGGTCACACTCCATCCAGCCCTCCGTTTCCTCCAGAAAAAGTCCGCGATTGATTTTGCCGCAAATGGGACATTTCACGTCATATGTTCTCAATTCCAGACACCCCCTCTCAACGGGTTCACCCAAGTGCTTTGATGACATGCTTCGCGACTCCCTGAACAACCAGTTCCCGAACCCGGATTTCTTTGTCCGGATATCGCTCCTTATTGCAATATCGCAGAATTACTTCTCCGGTTTCTTCATCGACACCCGCATAAAGCTTCAGGGTATTCAGCTGGTGTTCGTCCAGCGCAACCACAATGTCACCAACATTAGCGGAACTCTGTCTTCTGATAACGACCATATCTCCATTGTCGATGCCCGCGTCTGTCATGGAATCTCCATCAGCCTTCAGAATATAGAAGTGGCCACGCCCGAAAAGGGAGACAGGCAGGCTGACATACTCTTCAATATTTTCCTCCTCGGTTTCGGGCTCTCCGCAGGGGATTGCACCGACCACCGGGGCAGAAATGCTGCCGCAGGAGAACTTGCTGATCATCTTTGTTACGATGGTTCGAGAGGGCCCGTCGTACTCAAGCATTCCGCGTTCATCCATGGCCACTAGGTAGCGATAAGCAGTGGCTTTTGACACACCGACACCCAGCGCAACTTCATTTACGGACGGCGTGGTCTGTCTTTCGCAGTAATACTGATCAATATAGGCACTGATCTGATCCATCAGTTCCAGTCTCTTAGATCGCATGGCAGATATTCCTCCATCTAAATGTAACGGGTCGTTTCAGATAAGCCTATTATAAATTTACTCTTCAGGAAGGACAAGCGGATATTTTTTATCTGAAACGATACTGCGTAAAATATTGCGCAGCTCCTTGTCCGGCATATCATTTCTACGGCTTCGGCACTTTCCGGCTGACAAACCAGAATCCGTTTTCTTCATAATACAGCTCCACCGGCTGCCCTTGAATCCTGCAAACATACCGGATTCCGGCGCCTCCTGCCTTGAGACTGGCACACCGGTCCACACGGAGAATGCGGTCAACATCGTATTTGCGGCCGTCCTCCCAAATGAGACGGAGCGGTTTCATCCGTCCATCCGCGGAAAAATCCGCAATCACTTCGACGTATGCTTTGTAAGGACTTATGGTCTGCGTCTCCTGGACATGTTCTGCCACAGGAACTCCACCGGGACGATCCGAACGACCGGAATCGTGATGGTAATCATAAACTCCCATGTAATTCACCTGCCTTCCGCCAGCAGTTTTCTGCAACGATGGTAGAAGAGCGCACTCACCCAAAATATGTGAGATGAACTCCGAATACAGCGCCGACGCAAATTCTATATGTAACGATTCGTTTCATATAGAATAATATTAAAACCGCCTGCCCCAAAGGACAAGCGGTTTTTCCTATCTGAAACGATCATGCGCAAAATATTGCGCAGCTCACCTGTCGGTGCCGTGAAAAATTATGTATTGACTAATCTTGACAAATGAATTAGATTTAAGTTGTTCATCGAATGTAATACGCTGTGTCGAAAAGGTGTCTGCATGCAGATGCTAATTTGACAAGGTGTATCGATTCTAAAGGGTCTTCTGATCGGTGTCTGTTTACAGATGCTTTAATCAGACGGCTCTTTTTTCTTTCCCCATTTCAAATAATCGTAAATCATGATCAGTCTTCTGATATTTGTTTTCACTGCAGGCGTTTCTTCTTGCAGGATATTCTTGTTTTTGCTAAATAATTCTCGTAATACAGCTTCCAGTTCACCAACATCGATTTGATCCTCTGTCAAATATGCAATCAATCTCGTCCTCTTTTCCAGAGATTCGTCTTTTTTGTTCCAAATTTCAAGTACAGAATGAAAGTCTTTTGCAGTATGACGTTGATTCTTATAGCATTTCAACAAATTACTGCACATAACCACAAAAGCGATACCACCCC
>JBJFHK010000139.1:0-2134 GCA_051893535.1 Eubacterium sp.
AAAGCTCTGGAATAAAAATGTACATTTGGTATCATTGACATCGTCTGAAAGGAGGCATGTCAATGATCATCAACTCGCCAATTGTTACAAATCTTAAAATCACTAAACTGGAGGATCTGCACAAGTTAAAACCACTTATGGAATCAACAAATTTCAAAATCAACAAGAGCCAGATTGCCCGTGAGCTTGGTGTAGACAGAAGAACGGTCGGAAAGTATATCAACGGATTCAGGAAGTCCAAACACCGCTCTTCCACAAACTGTCTGACCCCATACACGGAGATTATCCGGGAGCTTCTCTCCGATGAAAATGAGCAGCTGTTCTACTACCGGAGAGTTCTGTGGCAGTATCTGCGAGACAATCATGATTACCGTGGCTCCTACTCCAATTTCTGTTACTATCTGAATCTGATCCCGGAATTCAAAGCATATTTTGATAAACGAAGGCCGGCATCTCCGGCATTTGTCCGCTATGAAACTCCTGCCGGAAAACAGGCACAGCTGGACTGGAAAGAATCCCTTCAAGTCCTGACCACTGACCGGGGATGGGTGGAAATCAATATTTTTGTTCTGCTTCTTTCTTTTTCCCGATACCGGGTTTACCGGATGTCCATGTCAAAGACGCAGGATGTTCTGCTTGCTCTTCTGGATAATGCGTTTCAAACGTTTGGCGGTGTGCCGCAGGAAATTGTTACAGACAACATGAAAACGGTAATGGATGAACCAAGAACAAAGGGATCAAAAGGAAAAGTCAATATCCGTTTTCAGCAGTTTGCAGATGACTATGGTTTTCAGGTACAGCCCTGCATAGCTGCAACACCTAAAACAAAAGGCAAGGTGGAAGCCCCTATGAGAATTCTGGATGAGCTGAGAGCATACAACGGAAAGCTGACCTACACCGGCTTTGCACAGCTTCTGGCAAGGATTAACGACCGGGAAAACAGCAGGGTGCATCCGGGTACAGGAAGGGTTCCTCTGATGTACATGAAAAAAGAAAGAGACGCCCTTGCTCCGTTACCCAAAAATCGCATCAGACGTCCCTATCAATTGATTGATCATAAAGTCTGCGTAGATAACGCCAGCCTCTTCCGATACCGCGGAAGACAGTACTCCGTACCACCAGAATACATTGGCAGGACAGTCACCCTGCAGGTCTATGATGAAACCATTCATGTGTATTGTAACATGAAACTCATTGCCCTGCATACACTGTCAAAGGGGAAGATTAATTATCAGCGGGAACACTACGAGGAGCTTGCCCGAAAAACACACTCTTTTTCGGAAGCAAATCTCCGGCAGAGGGCCAAAGAAAATTTGAAACAATTAGGAGCAGTATATGAGTAACAGCATTTATCAGCAGACCATAAACAACCTGGAAACCCTCAGGATGCGCCAGATGGAACTTCATCTGCAGGAAGTGGCAGACCGAGTGGGGACGGACAATCTGTCCTTTACGGAAGGCCTGTGGAGACTGACTAATTACGAAGTAGACTTCAAGGAGCGCTCTGCCGCACAGAACACAATCCATGCGGCCGCATTTCCTTTTGTAAAGACTCTGGAAGATTTCGATTTCAGTTTTCAGCCTTCTGTCAGTGAAACCCAGATGCAGGAATTCTGCACACTTGGATTTTTGGAGAGAGCCGAGAATATCGTATTTCTTGGTTCAAGCGGTGTCGGAAAAACGCATCTGGCCACTTCCATTGGAATTGCAGCCGCACAGCATCATAACAGCACCTACTTTATCAAATGCAGCAACCTGCTTCAGCAGCTAAAAAAAGCAAAACTGGAGAACCGTCTGGAGGCAAGACTGAAGCACTTCAATCGTTACAAACTGCTGATTATTGATGAAATCGGCTATCTGCCAATCGACAAGGAAGACTCGAATCTGTTTTTTCAGCTTGTTGACATGAGATACGAGAAAAAGAGTATGATTCTGACCACGAACATCAACTTCGGCGACTGGGACAGTGTGTTTTATGATGCAGTAGTCGCGGACGCAATCCTGAACCGGATTCTGCATCATGCGCATGTTGTGCCCATAACAGGAGATTCGTATCGTCTGAAAGATCTGACAGATAAGGAGGTTGAATCATCATGATGACCGGATGATTTGTACATTTTTATTCCAGAGAAAA
>JBJFHK010000140.1:0-2124 GCA_051893535.1 Eubacterium sp.
ATCAGAAAACTGCGAAGGAAGTGTGTATTTAGAGAGGTAGACAATGAAAAAGAAGAGTATGGCAAAAAGAATTATCAAGGGAATTGGCATCGTTCTGCTGGTCTGCGTGCTGCTTTTCCTCTTGCTGCTTGCGTTTTTGACGATTACGGAGTATAAGCCGAAGCATAAGATCACTCTGAAAGTGAACGGAACGGCGGCGCAGCAGACGGTTAAGCGAGGAGAGAATCTGAGACTCGCTACATGGAATGTCGGCTATGGCGCGCTGGGCGACAATGCGGATTTCTTCATGGACGGCGGTTCGCATGTAAAGACGGCGTCGAAGTCCCGGGTTCTGCAGAACATTCAGGGGCAGAAGACGGCCCTGACCAGGATGCATCCGGATTTTGTGTTCCTGCAGGAGGTGGACCGCAATTCCGGCCGTTCGTATCACATCAATGAGGTAACGAAGATCGCGTCTGCCTTCCCGAAGGATCAGAATATCTTCGCACAGAATTTCAAAGTAGCGTTTATTCCTTACCCGATTCCGCCGATCGGGAAGGTGGACGGCGGAATTGTAACTTTGTCCGACACCAGCGTTCTTTCTTCCACCCGCATCCAGCTGCCGTGTCCGTTTAAGTGGCCGGTCCGTCTGGGCAACCTGAAGCGCTGCCTGATGGTCAGCCGGATCAAAGTGAAGGGGACGGATAAACAGCTTGTTCTGGTCAATCTGCATCTGGAAGCCTATGATAACGGATCGGGCAAGGCTGCGCAGACCCGCGCTCTGAAGAAGGTACTGAATCAGGAATATAAGAAGGGAAATTATGTTGTTGCGGCAGGAGATTTTAACCAGACATTTTCCAATATTGACAGCAGCGCGTATCCGGCGCTGAAAGGCACCTGGCACGCAGGCGCCCTGCCGGTCGGATCTTTTGGAAAAAACTGGCGCTTCCTGATGGATACCAGTGTTCCGACCTGCAGATCACTGGATAAGCCACTGAAAGGGAATCAGACAAAGAAATTCCAGTATTATATGATCGACGGATTTATCGTTTCTCCGAATGTCAGAGTCATTGAGGCGGAAACGCAGGATCTGGGATTTAAGAATTCCGATCACAATCCGGTGCTGCTGCAGTTTGCACTGAAGTAGTCTTATTCCTTTACAGAGCACGAAAAACGGAATATCTGTCTGACGGTCAGTCTGCCGGGAGAAAGAAAAGCCCCGCGCAGGCTGATATTTTCTATGGTTTGGTATACAATAGAAGGCAGACAATGGGAAGAAAATGGCAGCCCCCGGAGAATAGACGGGCATAGGGAAGCCATTCCGAACAGAAGGGAGAAATTATGGACGTTGGAACAATGTTGGCGGATCTCCGTGCGCAGGCGCTGAAAGATCCTGAAGTATATCAGAAGTTAATGGAAACAAGGAACGATAAGGAGCCGCTCGGCGCTTTCTGTGCGTATGCGAGAAGTCTGGGCTACGAACTTTATGAGATGGACGTTCTGACTGCCGGGGAGGCAATGTATGCGCAGATGAAGCGTTCAGTCAACGGCGGCGGCGAGAACTCCCCGATGCTCGACGGAGAAGACGACTATTACGAGCAGTTCTTTGCCGATCTGGAAAGAGAACACAACAGATAAAGGAAGGGACGGGAATATCATCCGGCTGTTTCGCAGACCGTTTCCGTGTAATTCAGGACGGAATTTCAATGAAAATTAAGAAGAACTTAAGGGGAATTTAATGATCCTGACTGATGCGTGGAATTTCCGTGAAGGCCGCGTGGAATAACGTCCGGCAGGTTTGAACGGTGGTTTTCAGAGTGGTAAAATTACTCTTATGAACAGAAAAGACAGAAGGAGCCGCCGTTATGACACGGCTGACTTACGAAACGAACAATACAGTCCGGAACTCATCCGCGAGTATGAAGATCCGGAGTATGCAAAACAGGCTGAGAAGTACGAGCGGAAGGCGCGCAGGCGGGATGCCCGCCGCCGCGGATCTTCAAGAGAGCATCTGAATCGCAGCCAGAAGAGAGGCTGGAAGGCAGAACAGGAATATCTGCGTTCACAGAGCAGAAAGAGTCAGCCGAAATCAGGTTTTGAGAAATGGGAGGATGACCTGTTTTCGGATGGTGCGCACGGACGCAC
>JBJFHK010000141.1:0-2124 GCA_051893535.1 Eubacterium sp.
TCAAAGTTTTCCCATGTTACATTAACTGCTGCCATATTTTTACCTCCTGCACTTCATCAAAAGTGCCTGCTTTCAAATTTCATTATCATAATCAAACGTTTGATCATCATTGATTCTGAAATTCTTATACCCGCCTTTTCCGGCCCTAACCATGTAAATTAATTTTACACAATTAATTTTTCCTATCGCTGGGACTGCATGGACAAAAGGAAGCCTGCAAGGCCCCAGCGGGCCTGCGTCCGTGCGGCTCTGCGCCTGCTCACGCACCCTTTTATTTATATGCTTCCAGAGCGGCGAACACATAGCGCAGCATGAATTCTTCTCCGTAGAGCAGGGTCCGGTCGTCCACCAGCATTTTCTCGGTGTGAAGCGGATGATAGTCTCCGTTGACGGCTCCGCCGATTCGGATGAACACACCCGGAATATCCCTCTGATAGAAAGAGAAATCCTCACCGCTCATATAGGGGCGGATCATCTTTACTTTGTCGGCGCCGAAGGCCTCGCTGATGACATCGATGGCCAGGTCGGTTGCCTTCTTGTCATTATCGACGGCAACGCCCGGTCCCCAGGTATCGACGGTCAGGGATGCGCCGTAGGCCTCGGACATGCGCTCCGGCAGGGTGTTTACCACTTCTTTCATAACATCAAAATCCCGGATGTCCAGGGTCCGGAAATTGAACATCATCGACGCCTCATACGGAACCTCCCCGTCTCTGGCCTTTGTATGGACCTGGGTCGGCACCATGACGACCGGATGGCTCTCCGGAATCCGCAGCGCGATTTCCTCGGTCACAGAGGACAGAATCCGGCTGGCCGCGACCAGGGCATTTTTTGCTTCTTCTGGCTTTCTGACGCTGCCGCCCTGGGTTTTCACGGTCAGGACGGCTCCTGCTCCGATGGTGCTCATGATGCCGTAGTTCATGTTAAAAGTTCCCAGATCCGCTGTCTGGATAACGTGAAGGCCGGCGATACACTGCACATCGCTCAGAACGCCGCTGTCCATGATTTCCTTGGCACCGGTGGCGTTTTCCTCGGCCTTCTGGAAAATGATCTTCACCGTGCCGTGGATTTTCGGCTTCATCTCATTCAGGATTTTTGCTGCCGTCAGGACATAGGTCGTGTGGCAGTCATGGCCGCAGGCATGCATGACGCCCGGATTCTGGGAGGCATACAGCACGCCGGTCTTCTCCTCAATCGGAAGGGCATCGATATCGCCTCTCAGCGCCACAACCGGCCCCGGAAAGGCCCCTTCAATCGTCGCCACCGTGCTGGTTTCTGCAATTACCTCATAGGGAATTTCCCAGAGATCCAGGAAGCCTCTGATGTATGCGGCAGTCTCATACTCCTGCCCGCTGAGCTCCGGATGGCGGTGCAGATGACGCCGCGTCTGCAGCATGAATGGATAGTTATCTTCCGTAATCTTGTGGAAATCAATTCCTGCTGGGTTCAGCTTTTTCCGGTCCATCATCTTACCTGCCTCCTTTCTTCTCTTCTTCTGCCGCCAGATCATCAGTATTTTCCTGCTTCTCCGGCGCAGTTTCCCCGATTCCGAGCCTGCTGCGGACGGCCGCGCGGTGCTCTTCCTTCCTTGCTTCTCTCTTTTTTGCCGCCCGCTGGGTCACGCCTTCCAGATCGATCCGGTGGAAAGTGATTCTGTAGTTTACCTTATAGGCCAGTTCTGCGGCCTGCAGGGACTCTTTCATGATTGCCTGCAGGTGGCGGTAGGCCTCCTCGCCGCGGCATTCTCCGTAATAGACCAGCAGAGCCTCGTCCGGAATGACATTATGGCGCGAACCGCTGTCCATTTCCACCGGCAGCAGCACGACGTCATCGAAACTGTCGAACTCAAACCAGAGCTTGTCCATCAGGATCTGCATCAGTTCATTTCCCGCAATGATCGGATTGTGTGTGCGGTACGGCACGGAACTGTGGCCGCCCTTTCCCATCAGCTGGATTTTTGCGCGGAAGCGGATATTCCTCTGCTGGACCTTCCGTTTCCAGATCTGCCTCATGGAGCTTCCCGTGCTCCCGAAAAGTCGGTCTGTCTTCATAAATCCCCCTATCTTGTCCCCAAATGTAACTTATCTCACGTTTTTTCGTATCTTTACCCCGTTTTACCCGCAT
>JBJFHK010000142.1:0-11331 GCA_051893535.1 Eubacterium sp.
GCGCCGCTGAAAGCGGCGCTATTTCTATAGGCCAGCGCACGGTTTGACGTTTACACTCCCTCCACGTGGAGGGAGACAGGAGATCGAGGTCAACCTCATCGAGGACGAGACCGCTTAAATCCACTCCCTCCACGTGGAGGGAGACTGGCAGGCGTTGCATAAGCCCCGTGCTTCCTGATCGCTTAAATCCACTCCCTCCACGTGGAGGGAGACGATCCAGCTGGCACTCCGGAGCGGGCAGTATAAGCTTAAATCCACTCCCTCCACGTGGAGGGAGACGGTGATACAGGCGCAGCACCGCAAGAGGTAAAAGCTTAAATCCACTCCCTCCACGTGGAGGGAGACTAAAAAGCCGTCGGAGGCAGCGGGACTCAACGCCGCTTAAATCCACTCCCTCCACGTGGAGGGAGACCCCGACTGTGCAAGAGCGGTTGAGGAGTTTATCGCTTAAATCCACTCCCTCCACGTGGAGGGAGACGACAATCACCGACCATCCGGGCAAGGGCGATCAGCTTAAATCCACTCCCTCCACGTGGAGGGAGACAAAAAGCCGTCGGAGGCAGCGGGACTCAACGCCGCTTAAATCCACTCCCTCCACGTGGAGGGAGACTTTCTTGCATTTGCTAACTTTCAAATTATAATAGGCTTAAATCCACTCCCTCCACGTGGAGGGAGACAGGGATGTGTGTGACGTTTAAGGATGGAAACACTGCTTAAATCCACTCCCTCCACGTGGAGGGAGACGCAGGCGTTGCATAAGCCCCGTGCTTCCTGATTGCTTAAATCCACTCCCTCCACGTGGAGGGAGACAATGATCCAGCTGGCACTCCGGAGCGGGCAGTATAAGCTTAAATCCACTCCCTCCACGTGGAGGGAGACTGGATGTACTCGGAGATCCCTCTGATCAGAGATCCGCTTAAATCCACTCCCTCCACGTGGAGGGAGACCGCAAAGTCGCACAGTTTGAGCTTGGGTACAAGGGCTTAAATCCACTCCCTCCACGTGGAGGGAGACACAGTTCCACGGTACGGGCAGTGGATCAGCACGGCTTAAATCCACTCCCTCCACGTGGAGGGAGACACCATTTCACATATCCTCCTTTGATAAAATTTTGCTTAAATCCACTCCCTCCACGTGGAGGGAGACTAAAAAGCCGTCGGAGGCAGCGGGACTCAACGCCGCTTAAATCCACTCCCTCCACGTGGAGGGAGACAGTTTTGTGCTAGTTTTGAGATGCTGGATTCCAAGCTTAAATCCACTCCCTCCACGTGGAGGGAGACAAAATCTTGCATAGCACTAATGACCGCTTAGCGGTGCTTAAATCCACTCCCTCCACGTGGAGGGAGACGAAAGGTCGCGCAGTTCACCCTTGGGTACAAGGGCTTAAATCCACTCCCTCCACGTGGAGGGAGACAAGATGAGACTGGTAAGCAAAGATAAGGTCATGGCTTAAATCCACTCCCTCCACGTGGAGGGAGACCCGTTTCGCGGCCCGCTCATTAAGCACCATACGGCTTAAATCCACTCCCTCCACGTGGAGGGAGACTCACGCGGTCGCCTGTGCGGTAGACGTCCTGTCCGCTTAAATCCACTCCCTCCACGTGGAGGGAGACCTTGCCCTTGCTCTTGTCGGTGTTACCGTCCAGATGCTTAAATCCACTCCCTCCACGTGGAGGGAGACCTGCGACAGGTGCGGAAAGCCGTCATCACAGCAGCTTAAATCCACTCCCTCCACGTGGAGGGAGACGGACTTTCCGAAAAGGACGAGGACACGGCGGAGGCTTAAATCCACTCCCTCCACGTGGAGGGAGACTTCCGAGGCTGCAAGGACGATAAGCAGCGCGAGCTTAAATCCACTCCCTCCACGTGGAGGGAGACAAGGATCGGCTGACAGACGGTATCCTGTATGTGCTTAAATCCACTCCCTCCACGTGGAGGGAGACCGATCGATGCAAGGAAAGCGGCCACGCAGAGCCAGCTTAAATCCACTCCCTCCACGTGGAGGGAGACCTACTCGGACAAGGGTATCAGCCGCATCGACGAGCTTAAATCCACTCCCTCCACGTGGAGGGAGACGCCGTACACCGCAATGGGTGGCAATGGCACTGGTGCTTAAATCCACTCCCTCCACGTGGAGGGAGACTTGGGACGCACGCTTCCAACTCATTTAATTTGTTGCTTAAATCCACTCCCTCCACGTGGAGGGAGACCACGGCGGCAGACACCTGCGTTTACTACAGCAAGCTTAAATCCACTCCCTCCACGTGGAGGGAGACCTACTCGGACAAGGGTATCAGCCGCATCGACGAGCTTAAATCCACTCCCTCCACGTGGAGGGAGACGCCGTACACCGCAATGGGTGGCAATGGCACTGGTGCTTAAATCCACTCCCTCCACGTGGAGGGAGACCCCCGCTGCCCGTCATACGGTCTGGACGTCGCCGTGCTTAAATCCACTCCCTCCACGTGGAGGGAGACCGCCATGCGAGTAAAGGCCGGCGATACAAACCGGCTTAAATCCACTCCCTCCACGTGGAGGGAGACTCTGGGCCGAGGACTACGGAGACGGCATGTATGCTTAAATCCACTCCCTCCACGTGGAGGGAGACGATGTAGACCTCGATCGGCGTGTGATCCATGTCACGCTTAAATCCACTCCCTCCACGTGGAGGGAGACGAGCTTGTGATGGTTGCTGATGCCCTTGCCATGGCTTAAATCCACTCCCTCCACGTGGAGGGAGACCAATCCGTCAAGAGATCCTGACCTTCACGCACAGCTTAAATCCACTCCCTCCACGTGGAGGGAGACAGCAAAATCAGCTCAAAAGGCGGGCTGACTTTTATTCAATTTTAACAAAAATCATGCGGTGTAGAAAGATTGATTTTGAGAATCAGCGGCGTTATAGCCTGCATATTCAGTAGAAAACTGGTGCGAACCTGCCGGCAGCTTCATGGCCGATCAGGGTTCGCACTAATAGATTAGAGGTGCCTCCGGATCTTTGAAGGGCTTTGTTCCGAAATGCTCAATCTTATTGTTGTAGTGATTGCCCAGATTGTAGAAGCGTACACTGTCAGCGCTTGGATCGATGATCTCTAAAATATCATGCTTTAACAGTTTGTACTGTGAGGCGTCGACATCACATTCAAAAACTGAATTCTGAGCCCGGATGCCATATTTAATGCAGACATTGGCAACCTTGCGAAGTCGTCTTTTTCCAGCCGTTGTCTCGGTATTTACGTCATACGTTACAAGCATCAGCATATCATGCCTCTATTTCCATAAAAACGGAGGGTATTCATCCATATCTCCGCGCATACATCTTGACAGCAGAAGAGCCTGAACATAAGGAACCAGTCCCCATTCTACTTTTTCCTGAAGGAATGGATGTGTGATTTCAGTCTTCATTTTTTCCTGCCACAATTTGATAATATTTTTTCTAGCTTCATCAGAAATGCGAACTGCACCATCTGCATTCTGTTCAAGATCTTTGCCTTTAATCTGCTTCTGATTGATCAATGTAAGTACAAAACGATCGGCTATAGGAGCCCTTAGTTCTTCCATCAGATCCAGGGCCAGTGATTTTCTTCCGGGCTTATCTGTGTGCATGCATCCGACATAAGAGTCAAGACCGACAGATTCCAAGGCATTTGCACATTCGCTGGCAAGCAGCATATAGCAAAATGATAGCAGGGCATTTACGTTGTCCAGCGGAGGTCGCCGGTTCCGCTCATGAAAGAAAAAATCGCTTTTCTGATTCAGAATCAATTCATCAAATACAGAAAAGTATGTGGATGCGCATTCGCCTTCCAGTCCACGGATGCGATCAATCGATTCGGCAGATCGTATAAGTGGCATCTTCTGGTTAAGCACTTCAACGGCACGTTGGAGAGGCTCCTGCTCGATACGCATCGGATAATCTCTCAGGGTTCGTCCGATAACCCAGCGCTGATTGTATACCTTCCCAAGAATCATATTTCTGACGTATGGAAGTGACTCTTCTTCTGATTCTGAAATATGATATTGTTTTTTTCGGAGCAGGACATTTCCGTGACTGCTGCTGTTTACACGACATAGAAATCGCCCTGACGGAGTTAGCATTGTAAAACCGATGTTGTTTTCGGCGCATTTTCCCATTAGAGCAGGAGTGGCGCCGACATAGGTAAACATGATGATGCCATCCAGGTCTTTCAGTGGGAGCTGACTGAGCTTTTTTCCTTTCTGGGTAATCACAACAGAATCATGATCATCCGAAAGATAGATGTCCTCTGTCGTGATAAATAATGTGTTCAGTAATTTCTTCATGATTCATGTAGCTTTTGTTCGATATATGTATGAGCTGAAGGTATCTTGGTGATCTCCGGCAGACAGATCTGTCGCAGAGAACAGCTCGCGCATCCCTTTTTCTCTTTTACCTTTGGAGTATAGCCTCTGTCATAATCCTGATGCATTTCGGAAAATGCATTGCGAACGGATTGTCTGAGGGTTTCCGTGAGTGATACTGGTTCCCGGCGATGCTTCTCACCCCAGAATAAAATTCCTTCTGGAATAGTACAGCACAGCATTTCCTCCAGACACATGGCTTCAGCACAGAGCTGTGCTTTATCTCCTCCTGAATTATCTTTTCGCCCGCGCTTGTATTCAATGGGAAGAGGCTGCCACAGTCCCTTTCGATTGCACAGATGAATGCCGTTTTCGGAAGGATGAAACTCAACTATATCACAGACTCCGCTGACCCCCAGTTCTCTTGAAGCAATGTGCATGCCACGAACAATGAGAACGCCATTCCGAACTTCGGAGGCGTTCTCATCGTGCGCATGCGAATGGAACAATTCACCATCTGTGGTCAGTCCGTTGTCAGCCCATTGATTTTCGATATGGATCAATGCCCATTGCCGACGGCAGAAGAAAAAATGCTGGATTCCGGAAATCATAAGATAATCATCTTCCGAGTAATCCGCCATGTTTAGAAGCCTTCTATCTGTTCGGGTTTGATGTCGGGCAGATCAGTGATGGTTATCTTAAAATCATCAGGACCTTCAGGAATATCGTCCGGATTTTTTAAAGATACGGAGACTGTATCGGTCAGTCGCTTTGTCGAATAGCGAATATTGTCTGCATCCTGTTCCCACCAGAAGAGCTTCAGCACATTCATGCTGCCGGCTGGTCTGGCAGAAGACTCATCGTTGACGAAAAGAGTGCGCAGTGCCTCCTTCAGATCTGCGGCATCAGCATCGGAAAATCCGGTCTTTTCCGCAAGAATCGGGTTGATGGAACCTTTGATTACATACTCTCCGTAACGAACAGTGTGCATCATGCCCATTGTGTCGGAGCCCTTCGAATCTCCAGGCTCATTATTTGTGCTTTTTGTGATCTGGTTACTGTCAATGTCTACAGACCCGATGCTTCTTGCCTGCTGAATAGTTACCGGGCCTCTGATGCCGACAGCTGTTTTATCTTTCAGAGCAATTGTTGCACCGAAGGCCCGGACATCTTCGAAAACCTCGCAGGCTTTCTGAGAAATGATCGTGTTTTCTTTCTTTTTGCGGGCCTCCTTGATTTCCGGGATTTCATTTAAGCGGTCGCTGATATTGTTTACATCATCATCAGCTCTGTCATTCTGCTGAATCAGAATCTTTCGCCCCATGTCCTGCAGACGGTTGCGGAGCTTTCTTTTAATGCAGACCGGAGTGATAAATCCGGTATTGTCATAGTGCTGGCGAGGTCTGTTGCCGTTAAGCGGATCTCCATTCGGGTTCGCATCCTCCACGGAAATGATTGCCAGAAAATCAATTTTCTTGCTGAGTGCCATTTGTTGTTACCTCCTCTTCTGTTTCATTGACAGTTTCCTGTTCCTGTGTTTTATCCTGCTTGTTGAAAAGTGATGCACGCTCCTGATAAAAGCCGATCAGATATTCCGGATCGAGCGGGTGATTCAGGCGGCGATCATGCATATCAAGCTTTGTGATGATTTCCTGCATTTCATCCTCATAAAACTTGCGGCTTTTATAAGGCAATGAGGAAAGGTAAGGCGCGATGCACTTTCTTAAATTTGCGAAGCACGTGTAGGGATGTGCTGCGTAGGCGCTCCAGAGCCGCATGGCATTTGTGTCACGCTGCGTGCCTTTTTCCTCTCCGTCATCGGAGACTTTCGTTTTGTTTTTCTTGTAGAGGGCATAATTCTCAACCCGGTCGGCCACAGCAAGAAGTCTGCCGAATAAATAGCTGCGGTCAGTATTGTCTCTGTCCAGTTCCAAATCTTTTTCTCCTTTCCTGGAATTTGTTTCCATATGTGACTGATGAATTACAGCGCATGCTGTCCGCAATATGAGGTTCCAGTTTTTCCACTTATATGCTTTGTTGCCTGCGAATCGCTCCGGAGAGGAGGCCTGAGATGCAATGCGCTGGATAAAACTGACTGGCAGCGTTCTGCTATCTAATACTGAGCGCAGCAGCACGCTGATCGTGTCTTTAAACACATCCTCATTAACGTCCAGATAAGGAACGCCTTTTTCATTTTCTCTCTCTACACCGAAAGCACACCTTGCAATATTAAAGAGCGAGGTGCTCTGCATTATAGTTTTTTTTGCATGCCGGTCATAGACAAACCAACAACATTCACTTTGCCAGTGGTCAATCCGATGAAAGAAGTCCTCTACGGTGAAGGAACGGTACAAAACAGGAGAAAGACGGCCATCACCAGAACGGTCTATCATAAAGACAGACACCTTGTGCTGAGAAATCGGATCATCGGATTGCATGTAAAGCTTCTTCTTAAAAGTATCCCGTAAACTTTGGTAGGAAACTTTTTTGTCTTTTAAGTCGTCGGTTATGTCCCAATCAAACGTGTCCGAAAATATCTCTTTCAATTGGATATCTTCTTCATAATGTGAAGGCTCAAAATGCGGTTCCCAGCAGACGATAAATTTGGGCTTGTCGTTACTGGTTGCTGATGGCAGAGAGCTTTTCGATATAGAGATCCCCTGTGTACTCACGAGCCAGCTGAGTGCGTTGTGCATTTTCTGTGAAGACAGATAACTGACCTGCAGGATCTGATCTGCCTGATTGAAGCGTTCTCCTTTATAGTGGAGCGTGGAATCTTCCTTTGTGGCCGTTGAGATCAGCTTAGAATTGCCATACGCACTAATTGGTTTGGGATGCACACGCTCGACGTCACAGTACGCACCGGTCATTGCATCAAGATCGTTGGTAACAGTTGCTTCACGGCAACTAAGATAGTATTCAGTCCATGACTGAAGGACGGCGGGGTCGAGCCATGTCTGTTCAATAGCAGAATCAGAGCTGCCAATTACTTTCCAGCGCACTGTATATTTCATGTATTTACTGATATCGATCTGGCCGTCCTTTTCTGCGGGCAGTTTGCCTCGATCGAGCATATCATCGATCGGATCATGATGCTTCAGATAATGATAGACAGCCTTGACGCTGACAGGTGTATCTTCTTGTTCTGCCCATCCACTGAGCTGTGACATAAAGGCATCATAAGACTTATTTTCTGAGTTGCTGCCTGTTCCGTGCTGGCTGGTCATGAACATGAGATTGTCGTTCAGAGCATGTGGCGTTACGGCAGCAGCAGAAGAGGTCCTGGATGCGGATTCTTCAGTGACTGCAAGCAGCGTTTTTCCTGTCAGTTTTGCATTGACTTCGGCATCAATGAATTCTCCATTCTGGTTGATTGTGATATCGATCGCCTGTCTGATGCTGAAATAATGGTGAGCAACCGGTGCAATCTTGTCTACTCCCTCCGGCTCATGACCGGAGACTGTATCGTAGGTTTCGATCAGATCACTTTCCAGAGACATATAGTTCACCTGCCTTTTCAAAAACTTTCATGGAACCTTCCCGAATGGTCTTGTGCTCACATTCTGAAGGTCTTTTGTATGGTATGATTCCGTTTGTCATGATTACGGGTGCCAGATCAAGGGTGTACTTTCCTTTGGTTTCCTCAGAATATGCCTCATCCGGGTATGTAATGCCGTGATACATATAGCCGAAATTGATCTGTCCGGAGTGATCATATGAGCCGGTTCCTTCTCCGAACACACAGGGAAATACATCTGCACAGCATTCACTTTTCCCAAGAAAAACCGGCATCCTTCCACCTTTTAATAGGGCTCTTGCGAAGACGCCATAATGCTTGGCGGCATTGCGGTCATTTGTGTATTCAGGACGGTTTTCATTCCATTCGATATGGGCCTGCACCTGGTATCGGACATTAGTCAGATATGTATAGTTTGCAAGATCCTGTCCGTCACCATTGATTCTTGGCAATTTTGTTCCCATTGCTTCTGTCATGATCGGATTCATGACGCGTACCTTATCAATGAACCAGATGAAAGTTGGCTTCCAGTAAATGCTTTTTGCGACTCCCTTCATTGCTTCATAGGTTGGGATGCTGTATGTTGTTTTTTCACCACCTGCTGAAGTTACCGGATCTGCAAAAAGAGCCATCTCACCGCGTACTTCAAATTCTACATGATCCTTCTGGCAGTAATCATGAGTTAATGCTGCCCTGTCTTGTTTCATTCCCATAGAAATTATCCTTTCGCTGCATTAAAAAATGAAATCGTCAACAGTTCGTTCTGCGTCCAGGCTGAGACCGATGTCCTCCTGATAGGCCTCGGCATCTAATCTATATATAGGTGGAAGCTCTTTATTGGAGAAATCTTTGCTTAAGAGATCTTCGCCTAACTGATGAATAAATTTTTTTTCTCCGAGAACGCGCTTTTGATATTCATAGATCGTGATGGAGTATTCTCCAGCTCTTCGAAGCAGTTGCTTCGGGATATTTTTGGTTGCTTTGAATGCATCCTCCATCTGCTGAATCAGATGAGCACCTTCCTCGTGATACGGCACTAATACGGATGTTGTATTTTCCTCGAAAACGCGAAAATACATACCGACCGTCTTGAAAGGCTGATGCATCATGTATAAAGGTTCTCCATCCTTCTGTTGCTCCTGACTTTCAAGCAGATTGACAGCGTACTTGGTTGCACCATTGTAGCAGAAGGGATATTTTGTTTCGCTTCTTCGGTCTAACTCGTTGAACAACCTTCGATAATAGGAACGAATGAAGGTCTGCGAGGCGGGACTGAACGGTGTATTACCGGAGCCTGCGATTGCAGAAACCATGGCATTCCTTGCATCCTTGATTTCCGGAAGCATGGACAGACTTTTTTCTTCCCCCTGAAGTTTCACAAGATAAACGTCGCCGTGCCCGTGGTATTCATCACTTCGGTTGCATCTGCCGGCTGCCTGTACGAGATTGTCATCACCGGCCATGAGACGGATGACTGACCGGAATGACAGATTGACGCCGGCCTCTACAAGCTGTGTCGTCACGAGAATCAGTTTTTGAGAGCTTGCTTGATTCTGAATCTCGTTCAGTTTGGCGGAGATGTCTTCCAGCACGCGTTTTCGATGCGCTTTGCACATGCCTGCTGATAAATGCATGACCAGAAGCTGATCGTCGTTCTGTTCTGATAAAAAATGGTAAAGCCGGAGCGCTTCTGATTTTACATTGCAGACAATCATGAGAGGATTCTCCGCCTGTACGATTGACAGCGCAAAGTGGCCTACATCTTTCAGTGTGACATCATGTCCGTCCCACTCATGATACTGATGCCTCTTAAAAACATTCATCTCGGCGTCAGTCAGATAAACCATTTGTTTATCAGTCAGCATCAGAGGAATCGATTGTATCTGATCAAAGGCCGGCTGAGTTGCGGAGCACAGAATGACTGTGGATCCGCAGAACTTTGCCAGATAATTGATGGCCGCATTAAATAATGCAATCGTCTTATAGGGCACAGACTGTACCTCGTCAAAAATGAGAACTGCATTTGAAAGAGCTCGCATTCTTGCGATTGACTGTGTTTTTCCGCTGAACAAGATATCCAGAATCTGGACCAGTGTTGTGATAATGACGGGAGCGGTCCAACGATCTTTCATGAGATCATAGCGCCCGAGCTCGTCTTTTGTCATGGTATCAGTAAGAACATCGGAATGATGTTCCAGTACCTCTTCTGACGGCAGATATCTGCGGATTTCAGCAGCATTCTGATCGATGATCGTCAGAAGAGGAATGACATAGATAATTCTGCTCTTGTTGTATTTCCTGGCATGGTAAAGCGCGTAGCGCAGGCTGGACAGAGTCTTGCCACCACCTGTGGGGACATTTAACTGGTATATACTGCCATCAGCTTCATCAGCAAATTCACGGCACTGCATAGAAATACTGGCACGGGCCTTGTTAATCGGCTTTGTGCTCGGTGGGAACTGTTCATATAAGTTTTCAAAATCTCTGATATCTCTGTCCCAGTCCGGCTTTATATCGCCGTAGCCTTCGTGCTGATTATCCATAAATTCCGCGGTGTCTCTGCGATCGCCGTAGATCAACGCAGAGGTCAGCATGCGCTCTGCCATGGAAAGAAGCATGAAGATGTTGTTATGCGATGGACTTGCTAATCCATGGAGATTGCCTAGCAGAGCCTTAAGTTCCTGAGCCGCTTTATGAAAGAGATCATCGATTTCTTCTCTGGAAGAAACTTCCTGTTCAAATGCTTCGCGGGCACTTTCATACTGAATGTCTTCACGGTCTGCCTCGACTACTCGATGCAGGAATCCGTTTTTCTTCTCGATGCTTAGACAATCAAATAAGCCGTGGTGGGATGATATTGCACAGGCAAGAAATTCAGAGGCTAGCCGTTCTGTTGGGCCGATATTATGATACCGGTCTAAAAGATAGATGCAACCGGCAAATGTGTGATTAACAGTTCCGCGAGAAGGAGGAGAAAAAGAAGGCTTTTCCAGAACTCCTCGGTCGAATGCGTCCCATGCCGCGCCTTGACGCAGATATTCCTGAAATTTGGGCGTTCCCTTTCCGTCATGCAGAATGCCTGCCAGCATACCGCATGCGGAGAGTCCTGCTTTTTTTAGACAGGAAGACGCATATTGACCAACCTGTCGGTTATGATCCCTTAATGTCTGTTCTCTACAGCTTCCATCCTGCTCCCATACCATATGTGCCAGATACATGTTTGCCTCCCTGTAACTGCCGGATTAACTATAGTTGCAGTATAGCGAGAGACAGACTGAATGTCAATAGATTTATGCAGGTTGCAGAACAATAATTTTATAGCATTAATTTAATTGTGAAATATTAACAATTACAAGCATGGAACTCAGCAGTGAGCCGGCATGTAACTTCGGAGTGTAACGTAGGATACTTGGTTCAAATGAGAAAGTCACTGAATTTTTGTGTTAGGGTCGGGCAATAAGGGCCACTCCCGAGCCGGAAAGAAAGGGCCATTT
>JBJFHK010000143.1:0-49780 GCA_051893535.1 Eubacterium sp.
ACCGGTGACCTCCAGCGTGACAGGCTGGCATTCTAACCAACTGAACTACTTGGCCTCAGTTACTCGCTCCAAAATCAGAACGCCTAATTATAATAACACGCACATACCCTTAATGCAAGTCTTTCTTTAAACTTGTAAAAAATTTACATTTAATAGGCCAGAAAGAAATGTTCCGCGCGCCCGAATCGCATTTCAGACGCGCGGAAGTACTGGAAACAAACGCTTCTTCGAAGCGCTCCTTTCCTGACAGGATCCCGGAACGGCATCATGTTCCGGTAAGATTTCCGTATCCTGTTAACAATATTTTCAGTAAAAATATTTCCCTGCAGTTTTTATTTTGTCCCGGGGAAACCCTAGCGCTTGTTGGACCGTCTCCAGATTCCCTGCTTTTCTGCTTCTGCAATCAGTTCGTCTCTGACTTTCGGATGGGCGATGGAAATCAGTGCTTCCGCCCTCTCCCAGGTAGTGCGGCCGATGAGTCCGGCAACGCCGTATTCGGTCACGATGTGGTCAGCCTGTGTGCGCGGTGTCGTGATGATGTCTCCGCCGGTAAATTTCGGCTTGATGTTGGAGTGTACATTTCCGTTTTTATCGGTGAAGGTGGAATGCAGGGTCAGGAATGAACCGCCGCCACTGGAGCGGTATGCGCCGCTGACAAAATCCAGCTGTCCGCCGGTTCCGCTGATCTGTCTTGTTCCGACAGATTCTGAGCTGACCTGGCCGTAAAGATCCACAGCAATACAGCCGTTAATGGAAATGAAGTTGTCCATCTTTGTGATTGTGTCAAAGCTGTTTACATAATCCATCGGCGCAGAAATAATGTCGATATTATGATCCAGAAAATCATAAAGCTCACGGGATCCGTTGCAGACGGAAAATACACCCTTTCCCCTGTGCAGGGCTTTCTTTTTATTTGTGATCTTTCCGGCTTTATACAGGTCCAGGTAGCCGTCGCTCATCAGTTCGGTGTGCATACCCAGGTCTTTCAGATCGGACTCTGCGATCAGGGAGCCCAGGGCGTTTGGAGTTCCGCCGATTCCCAGCTGCAGGGTCATGCCGTCATGCAGATAGGGGAAAAGATTCTCTGCAATCTTCTTATCTGTATCTGATGCCTTCGGCGGCGGAAGTGTGGCAACGTCCGTCGTGCTGCGGACGACGTAGTCCACGTCCCGGATATTGATGTGATCCCGCTCCATACCGTAGACGAACGGCATCGTGGGATTTTCTTCTACAATGATGGTATCGGCCGCGTCCAGCAGAGACTGGGTCACACAGTTGGACAGTCCATAACTGAAATTACCATATTTATCCATCTCCGAAACAGTGATCATGGCGACATTCACCGGCGCGTATCCTTTTTCATAATAAGAACCGCAGTCCCGGAACAGCATCGGCTGATGGAAGGCTTTCCCCTGCGCGATGTACTTTCTGTCGATTCCTGAGCAGTGCCAGAGGTTATAGGAAAAAGATGTGCCGTCCTTATCGGCCTCAATGGACTTTACCGGACGCATCGTGATCGCATTTCTGATTTTTACATCCTTCAGCTCGCCGGCGCGCTTTGCCAGGGCCGCGTCCAGGTCGTTCGGAAATGAAACGGCCTGGCCATAGTCCAGCCAGTCCCCGTCATGAATGCATTTCACTGCTTCATCGGCAGAGACCAGCTTCCTGTTATATTCTTCTCTTATTGTGGTCATAACTTACTCCCTCCGTTTTTCAGATTTTCTGTCCGCTCTGCTGCTGCACTGCGTCACAGACAAATCCGTCAGAAACTGTCAGATTATATTTTAACACAATTGCATGAACATTTACGGATCTGCTGCCATGTATACAAATACTATCGTCTCGGGTCCCGGATGACGATTTCCCGGCCGTCTTTTTTCTGTATAAAAGGACGGACCGTATATCCTGACTTCTGAATCGACTGAAGCTGCATTCTGAGGTTTTCCTGGGCTGCCCTCTTCATCTGCAGCGGATAGCGCGCAATTCCTCTCTCGCCTGCCCAGACTCCCTGATAGTACCAGAGACTCTCTGCGTCTGTTCGGGAGTGATAAAGGGCCATTTTGCCGATTACACGCCGCTTCTGAAACAAGTATGCACCTTCCAGCAGTTCAGCGTCCTCTGCCGCAAGAATCAGATCTGCTTCTTCCCCTTTATACTCGGGCAGTTCGCGGCTGACGGATGCGAGATAGCGCTCTGCCAGTTTTCCGGCCTTCTCCTGATCTATTTTTTCAGCCTTATCCTCCGCATTTTCCGCGCAGAATATGCCAAGCTGTTCATGCTGATCCAGGTCTCGGGCATCCAGTTCTCCAATTTCTTCTGCAGCGCTGAACCCGGCCTTTTTCAGTGCCTGAAGATAGGCTGTTCTTGCACTGGGCTGAGCCAGACGTTCGATAGAAATCAGTTTTCCCTTATCTGCGCAGCGTTCCCGCAGAATTCTCGCATAGGGAACGAACAATTTCTCCTTCTTTCTGACTTTCTCGACAAAAGGTGAAAAAGCAAGGCCGGAAATGCGCCGGCTGTCCAGATTTTCCTGCAGCGTCCTGGAGGAAAATACCGTTTCATACTGTCCCGAACCTGCCAATCCTGCATTCCCTGCCGGATTCTTTCCAGCTGTTTTTCCTGACCAGTCTTTTACCGTGTAAAAGTGAAGATTTTCGAGACCGTGACGGTCTTTCAGCTGCGATGCGGTCATTACGGCCTCGCTGCAGATATCAATTCCCGTAATCTCCTTGTCCGGGAAATTTTTTGCCATAAAAAGGGATAGAAGACCGATGTCACAGCCCTGATCCAGTACCGTTCTGCCGAAGTACTGCGGATGCGCTTCAATCCAGTCACAGGTCCTGATCAGAAGATCTCCTTCAAATCCGATGGAGATGGCAAGACTGCGCGGAAGATTCTCATTCTTCATCCGGTAAAAATCCGCGTGATTGATTGCATCCTGCTGTTTCTGGTCTGCACGGTCATTCAGAAGCCGGACGACTTCCGCTGCCTCGTCTTTTCCCAGCCTTTCCTCCATCGCTTTCCGGAAATCTGTTTCATTATCTGCAATCGGATAACCGAAGGAAAGGATAAATTCTCCGCCTTTTCCCATCTGTAAGCCTCCTTATGTGAAAAACGGACGCCCGGAAGGTCTGTCTCCGCGGCGCCCGCAATGAATATCTAGGCAAGAATCGTCTTGCTGATCAGGTTCAGGATTCCGGATACCGCCGGGTTCAGCACAATGTCGACGACATTGAACATGATCAGCAGCATCAGAATCCAGAATCCGCTTCTGTAGAGCGGATAATACCAGTTGTATTTTCTGAGATTGAAAATCTGTGTAATGATCCCGAATCCGTCAAGCGGCGGAACCGGAAGCAGATTAAACACCATCAGGCTGACGTTAATCACAACGACATAGCGGAGAATATCCAGCAGAATCTGTGCCAGGGTAACGCCGGATGAGGACATGGTCGTCAGCACAACGCCGGAATGAATCATCAGCCGCATCAGCAGCGCAAAAACGCAGGCGGTAATGAAGTTCATAACAACTCCGGCGATGGATACCAGAAATTCATCTCTTCTCGGATGTTTATAGTATCTCGGGTCGATCTGTACCGGAATGCCCCATCCGAATCCTGCAAAAATCAGGCAGATGAATCCGAACCAGTCGGTGTGGGCCAGCGGATTCAGGGTCAGTCTGCCCTGCGCTCTTGGTGTCGGATCGCCCAGCCGGTCACTCATCCAGGCGTGGCCGAACTCGTGAAAAGAAAGTCCGATGACGATGCCCGGCAGAGTCAGAATTTCTTCCAGCAGCCAGGATTTTGCGTCTCCGAAGCCTCCGTCCAGCATACGGATAATGACCATCGCCGCAAGAATGATGACGATCAGAAGCCCGTTTCTATTTCTTAAATTCAATTCTCTTTATTCCTCCATAAAGAACCCCGGCCTTCCGCGGCGCCGCAGCGTCGGGCAGGTGCCCGGGAAGCTTGTTGTCGTCTGATGAATAGACAAAAACGTCCTGTCATTAGTAAATGAATCCGCGGTCCGGCTCGCTGTATTCGGCCAGACGCTCTTCATAAGCCTCTATGGCTGCCTTTTCAAAGGCAGGATGTACATTTTTCAGTCCCATCTCTTCCAGGACACGGACCATAAACTTCGGATTCAGAACGAACAGAGGTCCGATAATATAGGTGGCCATAAGATTCTTATAGCGGATTCCTTCTTCCATAATGTCCGGATTCAGTCCGCATCCGCGCACCGTCTGAAACAGCGGTTTCAGCTCTCCGTCCGGATAGCTCTGGGTAAACTGGCTCTTGTAGCCGACGATGGAAAGATCGTCATATTTACCGATGTACAGGGAATTATAACGGTGCATCAGATCACGCTCTGTGTGGAAAGGGAAGAGATCAAGAAATTCTGTGTCTCCGTTTTCTTTATCGTGCACCTTCGTTCCCAGAAGCTCGATGGCGTTTCCGGTGAAGAGCATACGCTGTCCGCGCTCGATGGCGGCTTTCAGTTCCGGCAGATACTGCTTCATGGTATCACGGACAACAATCTGAGCACTCTCTGTCATCGTTCCCATATATACAAAATCGATCTGATTTTCTTCATCCAGGAAGCGAGGGCGTTCGTTCAGCGCCGTTTCAATAATTTCCGCATCTGGAAGGGACATCTTCAGATAGCGGATGTTTCCCAGCTCTCCGTACAGGTTTGCGACTTCCGGATATAAAACTTCTGCCTTCATTACGCTTCCTCCTTATCATTCTCATCAACCACATTGGAAATGCCGTGGGCATCGTTCCATGCACGGACGGCAGCTTCTGCCTCTCTGGTCGTCTTCATGCCCAGGTTGAAGGAGTCCGTTCCGTAGAAAACGTAAATATTGTCGTTCGGCAGCATCTTCAGTTTTCCGACGCCGTCTGCCGGATCTTTGACGTAGGTGATTCTGTCTTCCGGGACGCCGGCAATCAGCATTCTCAGCTTGTAATCCAGTCCCCGGTCGCCATAGACGATGATCTGCTTGATCTTGTCGTCTGCGAGAAATTCAAAGTCACAGTCGTAGAGCCAGCAGGTGTTTTCTGACCAGTGGTGGGTGTCGCCGATGCAGTTGTTGAACATCAGGATTTCTTTGGTTCCCGGCTGCTCGCCGACATATTCAAATACACGGGATGCCGCGTAGGCGTTTTTCTCCTTACAGAGGATGTTTCTGACAGCCTTGTCGCCGATCTGGTGGACACCGAAACGGGAAGCGGTGATGTGAATTTTCTCCATTGCGGAATGAATCTCATCCAGAGAATAGCCCAGCTGCTGCAGCATGGTGATTGCGGATACCTGATTGTAAATGTTGAAGGTGCTTGGATTCAGGAGACGGAATTCCGCAGACTCTCCGCCGCCTTCATAATCCATGGTCATGGTATCGGTATTTACATTTTTTGCCACGCAGTCATATTCCGGTGACTTGAAATCACAGTTCGGGCAGTAGGCCTTTCCGATATTGCTGTAGCGGATATATTTATATTTCAGCTTCGTATGACACTTCGGGCAGATCTGCATGTCGTTGATCAGGTTGCGGCATTCGGTGAAATCGCCCGGCATCTTGTCAATTCCGTAATAAACTCTCGGATTTTCCGGAGCCACGGAAGAAGCAATCAGATCATCCGCGTTCAGAACCAGATGGGTTTTCTCCGGCATATAGCGCTCCAGAATATATTTAATATATTCCGGATGGCCGTTTCTCATGATGGAGTCTCTGGAAAGATTGCTGATCAGCATCAGATCCGGCTGAACATATGGGAAAACCACGCGGGCAGAGCGCTCATCAATTTCCAGAACAGCCGTATCGTATTTCTCACGTCCGAACAGTGTCACTCCGCTGATCAGGCAGGTTGCAATGCCGGTGTTGATGTTTGATCCCATTCCGTTGTTGAGAACATTTCTTCCCAGTTTCGTCAAAAGGTCATTCAGCATGTTGGAAACGGTTGTTTTTCCGTTTGTCCCCGTTACGCCGATAATGGTTTTTGGTTTATGCACATATTTCAGGAAATCCGGACAGATTTTCAGTGCGACGATTCCCGGAAAATTAGTTCCGTTATGTCTGGTAATTTTCAGAGCAAGGACGGACATCTTGGCAGCAAGCAGCGCGATGCCGTATCTAAATTTACCCATTTTCTACTCTCCCTCGTTTCTAATGACTTTCATCCTCATCCAATACGGAAATCAGTCTTCCTTCCAGGCTGAACGTCTTCCCTTGGGTGATCTCAACTTCAGCGAATTTTCCTGTCCATGCATCGGCAAGGGCAGTGACGGAACGTCCCCGCCTTCTGATGTTTTCCGGCAGATCTTCTGGCAGAACCGAGAAATTGACAAGCTTGAATCCGTCTGTCCTGCCGCAGAGTGCCTGCTTGTTTCTCTTGCTCTTTCCTTCAATCATGATCGTCTGCACTGTGCCTTCGTAGGCCTTGTTTTTCTCTGCACTGCAGGTGTTCACCAGGTCCACGAGACGGTTGAAACGCTCGTGCTTTACATCATCCGGGATCTGATCCTCATATCCTGCGGCAGGCGTTCCCTTCCGGATGGAATACAGGAAGGTAAACGCGGAATCGTAGCGCACGCGGCTGACAACGTCCAGGGTGTCCTGGAAATCCTCTTCCGTCTCTCCCGGGAAACCGACGATGATATCGGTGGAAATTGTAATTCCCGGAACGGCCTTTTTCAGGCGGTCTACCAGACTCAGGTATTTTTCTTTATCATAATGCCGGTTCATTCTTTTCAGAATCCGGTCAGACCCTGACTGCACCGGCAGGTGAATGTTCTTGCACAGTTTATCACAGGTCCGGAAGGTGTCAATCAGTTCCGGAGAAAGATCTTTCGGATGAGAAGTCATAAAGCGGATCCGCTTGATTCCGTCGATTTCTGCGACCAGGCGGATCAGATGGGAAAATGTACAGTAGCCTCTGCTCTTTTCCGCTTCTTTCCTTTCTTCTTCTGTTTCCGGATTCCAGGCTGCTCTCTGCGCGGTTTCCGGCAGCTCATACTCTCCCTTGTAGGAGTTTACATTTTGTCCGAGAAGCATGACCTCTCTTACTCCGTCCTGGGCAAGATTCTGAATTTCTCTCAGAATTTCTTCCGGATGTCTGCTGATCTCGCGTCCTCTGGTATAGGGTACGATACAGTAGGTGCAGAAATTGTTGCAGCCGAAGGTGATGTTGACCAGTGCCTTTTCCTTATACAGTCTCTTCATCGGGAGGTGCTCCGGAACTTTACGGTCTGCCCCGCCATCCAGAATTTCCATCTCCTGATCGTGATTCTGCATGACACTGCGCAGAAGATGCGGCAGCCGTTCAATGTTATGGGTGCCGAAAATCAGATCTACCCACGGGTATTTCGCCTTGATCTGATCGATAACGCGCTGCTGCTGCATCATGCATCCGCAGACACAGACATAAAAGTCAGGATCGTTCATTTTTCTGCGTTTCAGCTGGCCAAGTGTGCCGAAAAAACGCTTGTCTGCGTTGTCTCTGACGCTGCAGGTGTTGATAATGGCAACGTTTGCGTCTTTCCGCTCCTTCACCTGCGTCATGCCCATATCGCTGAGCAGGCCGGCCATGATCTCAGAATCGTGTTCATTCATCTGACATCCGAATGTCGTGATATGAAACGTTTTACTCATATATTCTCTTATTTCTCCTCTTCTCCGTCAGGGTCAGTCCAGAGCAGCCCTAACGGAAATTCATCTCATTCTTTCTGTCTCTGGTCATCAGTTCGTCAACGGCTTCTCTTGCCGTCAGCTCGCCTTTAATGCACGCGTTGATGCACTGGGTAATCGGCATTTCCACATGATAGCGGCGCGCGAGTTTTGCTGCGGCCTCTGCTGTCGTGATGCCTTCTACAACCATGCCGATCTGTTCAACGGCCTTCTGCGGCTCGGTTCCCTTTCCGATCAGAATTCCGCAGCGGCGGTTTCTGGAATGCATGCTGGTGCAGGTGACGATCATATCACCCATGCCGGTAAGTCCCGCAAAGGTCTCCTGTCTTGCACCCATCTTCAGGCCCAGGCGGATCATCTCTGTCAGACCTCTGGTCATCAGCGCGGCCTTGGCATTGTCACCGTAACCGATTCCATCGCTGACTCCGGCTCCGAGGGCAATGATATTTTTCAGCGCACCTCCGAGCTCCACACCGGTCACATCATCATTCGTATAAACCCGGAAACGGTCCGTCATAAATAAATCCTGCACAAACTCCGCCGCCTTCTGATTTTCTGAAGCCGCGACAACGGTTGTCGGCAGGAAGCGGCAGACCTCTTCTGCGTGAGACGGACCGGAAATCGCAACATAAGGGAAGTCCGGACGGAGAATATGTGCAACCGTATGAAGCTGCAGAAGCGTTCCCTTTTCAATACCTTTTGCGGCATTGACCACGATAATTCCATCGTCCATGTATGGAATGGTCTGCTCAAAGGCCGATCTGAATTTCTGCGCCGGCGCGGCAAACACAACCGCACAGGCTCCGTCCAGAGCTTCTTCCCGGTCCATCGTCAGCTGAATGCCAGGCTCCAGTTTTACGCCCGGAAGATACCTGCCGTTTTCTCCGGTCTCCCTCATCGTGTCCAGATGTTTCTGACTGTGCACAACCAGATATACTTCATGGCCCTTGTGCGCAAGTGTCATCGCAAGAGCTGTTCCCCAGCTTCCTGCACCGATCACCGCAACTTTACTCATGATACCCTCTCCTTTATTTTTCTTCATAGACTGTTTCTGCAAGGCTGCCTTCATTTATTTTTCTTTTCCCCCGTCAGAACTTCCGCCTGCTTTCTTCTTAAACCAGCTGATGCTGACCGGGTCCTCCTCATGCCGGATCAGGCGCATAATGTTGCTCCTGTGGTTAAACAGAACCAGCAGGCCCATAACCAGGCCGATGTAGAAGAAGTCCTTCATCAGAAACCAGCAGAGAATCGGGCATGCAATCGCCGCAATAATCGAACCGAAGCTGACTCTTCTGGTCACGAGGACGGACAAAACACAAATCAGCAAGAGAGCAAATCCGATTTTCGGATTCAGCGCAACGAGAACGCCGAAAGCAACGGCAACTCCCTTTCCACCTCTGAATTTATAATATACTGGCCAGCAGTGTCCAATAAACGCGGCGGGAGCACTGACCATCGCACCAGTATGTCCGGCCAGCAGGTAACCGATTCCAACAGCCAGAATTCCCTTTCCGATATCGATCACCAGCGTTGCCAGAGCGGCCTTTGCCCCGAGCACACGCAGTGTATTGGTCGTTCCCGCGTTTCCGCTCCCTGCCTTTTTAATGTTGATGCCATGCTTTCTGGCAATCAGTGTTGACGGGGAAATGCTGCCCAGCATATACGCAATCACAGCGGATATTATGATCATAAGAAGTTCATGACTGCTCATTTCTACTGATCCTTTTCTCTCTTCTCACGGAAAATAAATTTAATGGATGTTCCTTCAAAACCAAAAGTCTCACGGATGCGGTTCTCCAGATAGCGGTTGTAGGAGAAATGCACCAGTTTCCGGCTGTTAATCTGGAACATAAACAGAGGCGGTTTGACACCGACCTGCGCACCGTAGTAAATCTTCAGGTGTTTTCCCTTGTCGGACGGTGTCGGCTTCATCATGACGGCATCGGCAATCAGACTGTTCAGCTGACCCGTCGGAACACGCTGCGCGCGGTTCTGCGCAACTGCATGTGCCATGGTCATAACATCATTCAGACGGAGTTTCTCCGTTACAGACGTAAAGATAATCGGCGCATAGCTGCAGAACTGAAGCTCTGACTCCACGGTCTTGACAAAATCACGCATGGTGTTCGTTTCTTTTTCAATCAGATCCCACTTATTGACAACCAGAACAATTCCCTTTCCGGCTTCATGGGCAAGACCTGCAATTTTCTTATCCTGTTCGGTCACGCCGTCCTCCGCGTTCATCATGACGATGCAGACATCTGCGCGTTCAACCGCAGCGATGGCGCGGATGACACTGTATTTTTCTACATAGTCATATACCTTTGATTTTCTGCGGATTCCTGCTGTATCAATCAGATTATATTCATCTCCATTCCAGCTGAACGGTGTGTCGACAGAATCTCTGGTTGTACCGGCAATCGGACTGACGATGACACGATTGTCCTGAATCAGCGCATTGATCAGCGAAGATTTTCCGACATTCGGCTTTCCGATAACGGCAACACCGATCCTGTCTTCATCATCTTCTCCCGCGTCATCCGGAAAACTGTTTACGATCTCATCCAGTACATCTCCCACATTCAGCTTGTTTGCTGAAGACACCGGAATCGGCTCTCCGATTCCCAGCGTGTAGAAGTCGTAAAAGGAATCTGGAATTTTTGACGGATTATCGATCTTGTTAACCAGCAGAATGACCTTCTTTCCGGTTCTGCGCAGCATCTGCGCAACCTCTTCATCTGCCGCGGTCAGACCCTCTCTTCCATCTGTCATAAAGACGATGACATCGGCCATATCCATGGCAATCTGCGCCTGCTCACGCATCTGCGAGAGAATAATGTCCTTGCTGGACGGCTCGATTCCTCCCGTGTCAATCAGTCCGAACGTCTTCCCGTTCCATTCTGCTTCCGCATAGATGCGGTCTCTTGTCACACCAGGAGTATCTTCTACAATAGACACTCTCTGACCGACAAGCATATTGAAAAACGTGGATTTCCCCACGTTTGGCCGTCCGACGACAGCAACAATCGGCTTACTCATCGAAAATCCCCCTTGCGAACTCCAGCGGATCGAACTGCTCCAGATCATCAATGCCCTCACCGACACCGATGTACTTAATCGGCATATCGAACTCATCGGCGATTGTAATGGCAATGCCTCCCTTTGCTGTTCCATCCAGCTTGGTGATTACAATTCCTGAAAGCGGAGCGACTTCATTAAATTCCTGTGTCTGTGAAACTGCGTTCTTTCCATTCGTTGCGTCAACAATCAGAAGCGTCTCACGGGATGCTTCCGGGAACTCCTTGTCAATGACCTTGTTCATCTTCTCCAGCTCAGTCATGAGGTTTTTCTTATTCTGAAGACGTCCTGCAGTGTCACAGATCAGCACATCGATATCCTTCGCCTTCGCGGACTGGATCGCGTCAAAAAGTACTGCGCTCGGGTCTGCGCCTTCTTCATGATGAACGGTATTGATTCCGATCCGGTCTCCCCAGATGGTCAGCTGTTCCGCAGCTGCCGCACGGAATGTATCCGCAGCTGCAAACATAACTGTTTTTCCCTCCTGTTTCAGGCGGTTGCCGAGTTTGGCAATGGTAGTCGTTTTTCCGCCGCCATTGATTCCAATCATCATAATAACCAATGGATAATCGCTGCTGAGTTTCAGACGGTCGCCCTTATCCATGAGGCCGGCGATAATTTCCGTAAGCTTTTTCTTTACCCGCTCCGGTGCCTGAATATAGTCTTTCTTGATATGGTCACGAAGATCTTCCATGATCTTCTCTGTTGTCTCCATACCGATATCGGATGTGATCAGAACTTCTTCCAGTTCGTCCATCATATCCTCATCGACAGTATTATGTGCCATGATGACATCGCCGATCCGCTCAGCCATCCTGCCGAAAAATCCCTTTTTCTTCTTTAAAACTGACATATGTTCTGCCTGCCCCTCCTGTTATTCTGTAAAATCATCCGGATCATATTCTCCGAGCTTCAGGCTGATAACCTTGGACACACCTTCCTCCGCCATCGTTACTCCGTACAGTGAATCTGCATGCTCCATAGTTGCCTTCTGATGAGTAATCAGCGCAAACTGAGTCTGATGGAAATTCTTCAGATATTCAGCAAATCTTGCAATGTTTGCTTCATCCAGCGCAGCCTCAACCTCATCCAGAATGCAGAACGGAGTCGGCTTGACACAAAGTACCGCAAACATCAGAGCCAGTGCAGTCATTGTCTTTTCTCCTCCGGACAGGAGGTTGATATTCTGCAGTTTCTTCCCCGGCGGACGGGAAATGATCTGAATTCCGGATTCCATCGGATGCTTCTCATCTTCCAGAATCAGTTCTGCATCTCCACCTCCGAACAGTTCCTTAAAGATCCGGGTGAAGTTTTTACGGATTGCCTGGAAGGTCGTTGTAAACTGATGAATAATCTTGTGATCCATGTCCTCGATGATCATCTCCAGCTCGGATGCAGCATTCTGGACATCACTCTGCTGATCCGTCAGGAACTTATAGCGCTCGCTGACTTTTTCATACTCATCGATCGCTCCGACATTTACTTCACCGAGCTTCCGGATATCGTCCTTCAGCTCATTGCTCATCTTCACGGCGCCGTTTAAGACGAATCCGTCCCATTTCATATCCAGTGCCTGCGCATAAGAAAGCTCAAAGTCATTAAACAGACGGTCTTTCAGGTGCTCAAGCTGTGTTTCATTCTTCGCGGCCTTGATCTCCAGCTGATATTTCTCATCGCGGTATGCGGCGGACTCTTTTCTCAGCTGATTCTTCTGTTCTTCCAGCCTGTCTTTCTGTCTGCCGAGTTCTTTTCTTTCATCTCTGCTCTGTGAAATCAGCTCTTCAGCTGTCTGCTTTTCCTGCTGAAGACGGATCAGCACGGCATCATCATCCGCCGTACCGTAAGACATGTGACTCTTTTCTCTGGCCAGCTTGTCTGCCTGTGCTTCCTTCTCCTGCTGCTGGCGGATCAGTTCATTCAGTTCCTTCTCGCTGTGAGAAGCAATGGACTTCTCTGACTCCAGTTTCGCGTTCCAGCGGTCATATTCAATCCGCTGCTGGGAAACTTCTTCTTTTGCCTGCTGCAGTGCGGACTGCATTTCAGCTTCTTCTTCTTTTACCTTCTCCAGATCATGCTCAAGCTGTACAATCTGCTGCTCGGCATCCTTACTCTCATTAAGAAGGTTCTTTGCCATATCGTCTGACTCACGCAGTTCCTTATCCGCATTTTCCACTTCCAGATCATTCTTTTTAATCTGTTCATCCGCTTTCCGGATTTCATCACGGATAGACTTCAGACGCGGCGCAACGGCAGTAAGGCGGATGTCATTTTCTCTCTGCTCCTCCCGGATCTGATGAATCTGCTTCTCCAGTGACTTAAGAGCATTTTCCGCAGATTCGCTGCTGTTTCGCTGACGGTTCATTTCATCCTGAGACTGTTCAATGTCATTCTGCAGACGGGCAATTTCATTCTTTCTTCCGACAACGTTGGCCGTCTTTCTGCGATATACACCGCCAGTAATCGCACCGCCGGCATTAATCACTTCTCCGTCCAGCGTGACATAACGGAGTCCTGTCCCTCTGATCTTCGAAAGTCGAATTGCAGCGTCCAGATTATCTACAACCGCGACGCGTCCAAGCAGATAGCGGAAAATACTGCGATAACGCTCTCTGAATTTTACCAGGTCAACGGCGAGTCCCATAAATCCGGCATCCTGCGCGATTCTCTCCGGAACCTGCGCGTTCTTTCCTTCAATCGTGCTGACCGGAAGGAAAGTCAGACGTCCTGCCTTATTGTGCTTCAGGACATTGACCGCGCGTTTGGCGCATTCTTCATCCCGGATGATGATATTCTGTTTCGCGGAACCCAGTGCGGTTTCAATCGCCCTCTCCATTCCGTCCGGTACATCGATCAAATCTCCCGCAACACCTTCAACGCCGATCAGGCCGGACTGCATGATATATCTTACCGCATAGCTGTAGCCCTCGTAGCTGTGTTCCATTTCCTCAATGGTCTTCTGACGGGAAGACATCTCGCTGATACGGATCTGCAGACGGCTGAGCTGTGATTCCAGTTCCGATTTCTGCTGACGCAGACTGAGCCGCTGTTTTTCTGCCTCACTCAGCTCTTTTTCCAGGCGCTGCCTTTCATTCTGCGCATACCTTTCACTGGTCTCGATCTCTTTCTGCTTGTTTTCATACATCTGTTTTGTATGAAGCAGGGCTTCTGAATCACTGTTCAGCTCACGTTTTCTCTTTTCAAGCGTAGACTTATAGCTGTCAACGCTCTTCGCTTCACTCTTCTTGGAAGCAGCCACGCTGTGCAGTTCATACAGCTGGCTGGTCATATCCTTTACGGTTGCGCCCTTTCTGCGTTTTCTGCTCAGCTGGTCATAGGAATTTTTCTTTTCATCCAGCGCATTGGATGCCATACGTGTTCTGGCATTCAGTTCCGCAACCTTCCCTCGGCTTTCTTCCACTTCAATGCGCTTTTCATCTACACGGCGGGTCACCGTACTCAGTTCATCCTGAATACGTTTTTCCTCCTTTTCCATGTTCTGCTGACGTTCTTTCCGCAGCTGACGCTCCCGCTCAAAATTACCGATTGATTCGACGATCTCCGGGATTTTTTTATGTGCGTCTTCTTCCTGGCGGATCAGCCTGTTCTCTTTGTTTTCCAGTGCAAGCGCGTCTGTGTTGACCTTCTTCAGATTATCCTCGGTAAAGTTGATTTTACCGGCAAGATCGGAAGACTCCGTCTTATACTGCTCAGCATGCTCCATATCATCCTTGATATTTTTCAGGATAATATTTACCGACAGCTCTCTGTACTGCTTTTTCAGTTCCTGATACTGCTTCGCCTTCTGACTTTCCGTACGCAGTCCCGTAATTCTTCCTTCCAGCTCCTGTACGATATCATCGATTCTGTCCAGATTGATTCTGGTTTCTTCCAGCTTTTTTTCCGCTTCTGCCTTTCTGTTTTTATAGGCAACGATACCGGCAGACTCCTCAAAAATCTTTCTTCTGCTGGCCGGCTTGTCACTAATAATATCCGCGATCTTTCCCTGACCGATGATTGAATACCCGTCCACACCGATTCCGGTATCGACGAAAAGATTCCGGATATCCTTCAGACGGCATCCGTGATTGTTAATCAGGTACTCGCTCTCTCCGCTTCTGAACATTCTGCGGGTGATCGCGACTTCATTATAGTCGATATTCAGCGACTGATCACTGTTATCAATGACCAGAGTGACCTCAGCCATCCCTTTCGCACGGCGATTTTCTGTTCCATTGAAGATAACTTCTTCCATCTTTCCGCCGCGGAGTTCCTTGGCGCTCTGCTCTCCCAGAACCCAGCGGATCGCGTCACTGATATTACTCTTTCCGCTTCCATTCGGCCCGACGATCGCTGTAATGCCTTCGTTAAAATCGATCACGGACGGATCTGCAAACGACTTGAATCCGTGAATTTCCAATCTCTTAAAGTACATCTTTTACGTAACCCTCCTCAAGAGACGCCTTTGCGGCGTTCTGCTCCGCTTCTTTCTTGCTTTTTCCGCTTCCGGACCCCATTTTCTGTCCGTTGCAGAGCATGTGGACATAGAACGTCTTATCGTGATCCGGGCCAGTCTCCCGGTCCAGAATATACCGGATTTCCGGCTCTGTTCCGTTTTTCTGAAGAATCTCCTGTACCTGCGTTTTATAGTCTGAATACAGTTTTCCTTCCAGTGCCAGATCGACCAGCGGACGGAACTCCCGGAGAACAAAATCCCGGACATGATCATAATCACTGTCCAGGAACACGGACGCAATGACTGCTTCCACCGCGTCAGCGATAATTGATTCCCGGTTTCTTCCGCCGGTCATTTCCTCGCCGTGGCCCAGATACAGATATTTTCCGATGTTCAGTTTTCTGCCCACTTCTGCCAGTGCTTTTTCGCATACCACCAGGGCTCTGAGTTTTGTCAGTTTTCCTTCATTCGAATGATCGAGCCTCGTAAACAGCTCGGTCCCGATTATGGCATCCAAAAAGGCATCGCCTAAAAATTCCAGCCGCTCATTGCACTCCATCGGAGGGCGGTGATGCTCCTTGCACCAGGAGCTGTGCGTCAATGCACGTTTCAGCAGCCGGATGTCGTGATACTCGTACTGCAGTATCTGTTCAAACTCTTGCTCGTTCAAATTCAGCCTCCCGTTATAACAGAATTCCGGCCGGCAGATGCCGGCCGGTCTGTCCTTACTGCCTTTCTTTCTGTTCTTCTTCCCGAATAGCCTCAGCGCGGCTGCCCAGGGCTTCAGCGATGGTCTCCACCACGCCTTCTTCCACATACGGCACCGCCTTCAGAATGGTCTGGCGTACAGCCAGGGCATCCGAAGAACCGTGCATCTTCAGCAGTGCCTTCTTCAGTCCCAGAATCGGCGCGCCGCCGTATTCCTTATAGTCAAGCTGTTTCTTCAGACCGGACAGCTGATCCTTCATCATCAGCGCCGCAATTTTGGTCTTCGGACTGCTCATGAACATATCCTTTGCCATCTGCAGCATGGTCAGACCAAGTCCTTCGGTCAGCTTGATGCAGGCATTTCCGGTGAATCCATCCGTAACAATGACATCGCATACGGCATTCTGCAGTTCTCTTGTCTCAATATTACCGATGAAATTCAGATCGCTGTGTGCGAGAAGTTCATGGGCTTCCTTGGTCAGCGGCGTTCCTTTTTCCTTTTCCGTGCCCAGATTCACCAGACCGACGGTAGGATTTTCACGCTTCATGACCTTTTCCATGTAGATACTGCCCATAACGCCGAATTCGAACAGATTCCGCGGCTTACACTCCGCGTTCGCCCCGGCGTCAGTCAGAAGTGACGGCTGGCTGCTGCTCAGAACCGGATATACAGTCGCCAGTGTCGGCCGGTCGATACCCTTTACTCTTCCCAGAATAAACAGTCCCCCGGCAAGAAGCGCACCCGTACTTCCGGCGGAAATAAACACATCGCCCTCTCCGTCCTTCACCAGATTCAGACCCTTCACAATGGAAGAATCCTTTTTTCTGCGTACGGCCATAACCGGCGCCTCTTCATTGCTGATGACTTCCTTTGCGTCGCAGATCGTGATTCTGCGCCCGCGGTATCCATATTTTCTGAGCTTTTCACGAATCAGTGCCTCAGGACCCGTAATGCATATTTCATCACTTTCCTTCAGCATTCCGACAGCCTGCACCGCGCCTTCAACAATGGCGTCCGGCGCGTGGTCGCCGCCCATTCCATCTAAAATTATCCTCATATATGCGATCTTCCTTTACATTTCCAGTATTTCGCCATTCACGGCCTTCCAAAACGGTCAGTCCGTCCTGATTACTCCGCAAACTCCTTATCCAGACGGCGGACAACCTCATCAATTCTCCTGGCTGTCTTCCGGAAATCTTCTTCCTTGAATCCTCTGGTTGTCATCGGCGCAGTTCCGACACGGACACCGCTCGTCTTCTTCGGCGGACGCTTGTCTCCCGGAATCGCGTTCTTATTCAGTGTGATGCCGACTTCATCCAGCGCGTCCTGCAGATCCTTTCCGGTGAACTTATGGTCAGACAGATCGATCAGGAATACATGATTATCTGTTCCTCCTGTTACAATCTTATAGCCCATCTTCAGAAACTCATCGCAGAATGCCTTGCAGTTGACGACAACCTGATGAATATATTCTTTATACTCCGGAGTCTGTGCCTCCTCTGCGCAGATAGCTTTGCCGGCGATGATGTGCATCAGCGGGCCGCCCTGTGCGTACGGGAATACTGCGCTGTCTACCTTCTTGGCCAGTTCCTTTTTGCAGAAAATCATGCCGCCGCGCGGACCTCTCAGTGTCTTATGCGTTGTGGTTGTAATAATATCTGCATATCCGAATGGAGTCGGATGCTCACCTGCCGCGATCAGGCCGGCAATGTGCGCCATATCAACCATGAAGTATGCACCGTATTCCTTTGCGATCTCAGAGAATGCCTTGAAGTCAATGATTCTTGCATATGCGCTGGCACCTGCCAGAATCAGATTCGGGCGGTACTGACGCGCTTTCTTCTTAACATCCTCCATATCGATTCTGCCATTCTCATCGACATCGTAGAATACGCAGTTATACAGCTTTCCGCTGAAGTTTACGGATGATCCGTGAGACAGGTGGCCGCCGTTGTCCAGGCTCATGGCCAGAATCGTATCTCCCGGCTTCAGAACCGACTTATATGCCGCAAAATTGGCCTGAGATCCACTGTGCGGCTGGACATTTACATGGTAATCCGTGTGGAATACCTTTCTCCACTGATCACAGCAGTACTCCTCCAGTTCATCGACATACTTGGTTCCGCCGTAGTAACGGGATTCATTTCCAGAATGACGATTAGTCGGATATCCCTCTGCGTACTTCCAGGAAAGGCAGCTTCCGCATGCGGCCAGAATTGCCTCAGAACAGTAATTCTCTGACGCGATCAGCTCTATATTATGCTGCTGGCGCTCATACTCCTTCTGAATAAGCTCTCCGACCCTAGGCGAATGCTCCTTTACGAATGTGTAGTTATCCACGTTGTAAGTGCTGTCATCCTTTCCATTTCTGTCAAACATATTGTTCCTCCATTCCCATGCAATACAATAATAAACTATCCCCTCTTGCTTACAAGCATATGCCTGAGGCATATGTATAGTTATTATAACATAAAACACAGGTCCGGTTCTACCGTCTGACAAAAGACGCCCTGCAAGGCCGGAAGGAATGGAGAGCTGGGGTTTTTATAACGGGACCAGGAAGCCGGGAGTTCCGTATCCCACGCTCAAGGCAGGAAGGAATGGAAAGCTGCAGTTTCTATAACGGGAAGCCGCGCTCCGCACCGCCGCAGCTGAAATGCCAAACCGATATTGTTCACAAACGCAGCTTCAGCGAAGGTCAGACACAGGCTTCGATATGACAGCCTTACGCGGACTGCGATGCGAGGATCAGACATGAACTGCCATGCAGAGACCAGATATGAACTGCGATGCAGAGACCAAACATGAACTGCCATGCAGAGACCAGACATGAACTGCCATGCAGAGACCAGACATGAGGATCTGCGTATACTGCATACGCGCATTCATACTTCTCCTTCGCTTCCACTGCTGTTTCCTGATATTCATTATTTATGCAGCCGGAAAATCTGCCTGCGCCAGAAATCTGGTAATGATTTCCAGTTTTTTTAGGTAAACTGCATCAGAAAACGCGGATTATACCAAGTATGCAGTATTAATTTTGTAAAATCAGTTAAAACCACTGTTTTTTACTCAATACCTATTATCCTGCCTGGCAACTGTGCTGATAAAATATACGATTTTCATCAATTATTCCCGGGTAGTTCGCGCAATATTCTGATACCTTTTGTCACTGACAAATTTCTCTCCCTGTATCGTGATATCAGTGTGTATTTTAATTTATATTTATTCATAATCATAAATTCACACGATTGCACAGCTGAATTGTATCGATGCACACACAATATTTTTGTATGAATCATGATTACGATCTTGATCTACAAAATTATTTTTTGTTTTTGTAAAAAGACGCAGTCTGCACAGATTTTACCAACGATCTTTTTCAGAACACCGGTCTGTCGGAGGCAGAGGCTGATCATACAATAATTCCAGAAATAAATCAGGTAAATATTGACCGGGTTCACAAAGTCAGAGAATGCTGCTCCATGCTCATCAGGCACGGAACAGCATTCTCCAATATTTACACAACGAACTACGACCGCTCCCTCAGACGTTTCCTGTGTCTGTAATATTTAATCCCAAACTGAATGTATCTGCGCAGGATGCTGACAACGATGAAGCCGAGCGCAATCGCCATGGCGACGGCAATCACCTGGAAGAGGTTGTAAGCAGCCATGGTGAAATGCCCCTGTACAGCATTATACATAGAATTGTACAGACTTGCTCCGGGAACCAGCGGAAAGGCTCCTGTCGTCAGGAAAGTCGTAGAAGGAGCCCGGCAGGCCCTGGCCATGACTTCTGCAAATGCGGCAACAAATACTGCTGCAACAAAAGTTGCCATAAAATTACTGTGTGTAAGATTGTGAGCAAGAATTTCCACGCCCCAGGTCAGAAATGCACCGACGGCATTGAAAATGAATTGTTTCCCTTTAACATGGTACCAGCAGCCGACTCCGATACATCCGATGGTGCAGAAAATCAGCTGAAGGGGAATGCTGGAATTCAGTGTCATTTTACACCCTCCTGAAAATAATCATGGCCAGCATAATTCCGCAGGCAATTGCCGCGGCACCCATGCAGGCGCTTGTAACACGCAGAAAGCCGGACATGATGTCGCGGTGAAGGACATCGCGGATTCCGTTGGTGATGCCCAGACCGCTGATCAGAAGCATGATGCATCCGATCGTGATGGACGAGGGATGTGTGACCAGCCCCAGACCTCTGGCCAGATCCGACAGAAACCCCACCAGAAAGGACAGCACGAAATCTTTCACGAAAGCGTTGTCCTCAAGCCGCTGAAGGATCCGGCTGATATACATGACAAACAGCGAAATGGCGCCTGCAGCCACCGCGTCGATCATCGTTCCTCCGTAAAACACGCAGAAACCGGCGGCAATCAGCACTGAACCGATGAAAAAAGCCGGTTTGGTCATGGACTTTCTATGCATGACATCCTGAAAGCGTGATGCCAGCTCCTCTTCATTCGGCTTGTGCGCAACGACATAGCGGGACAGGTCGTTGAGATAATCCAGCTTGTCAAAATCCATAGTTCCGGTCTTCACCATGCGGATCTGGGTTACCATCCTGCCGTCCTGCCACTGCACGGTGGCCATAATGCAGGAGGTGAGAATAAACAGATCCGCCTGCCTGGCGTTATAGGCCCGGCACATACGCTTCATGCTGTCCTCGCACCGGCTTACCTCAGCGCCGCATTCCAGCATCGCCTGACCGATGTCGATAATCTCCTTCAGAATAATATCCTCACTCAGTACAATATCCCTGGTCATAAAATCCCCCAAGTATACTTCGGACGCAGATGCATCCGGACCCCCGAAAAAAACAGCCCGGCATCACAGGGTACAATGCTCCCTGCTCAGCCAGGCCAGATACTATACTACTTATTCAGATGTTCTGCAACAGTATTCAGCTGTTCAGACGTATTCTTCAGCATTTCTTTATATTCTTCCAGCTTATTTCGTTCTTCCTGCACAACTTTTTCAGGAGCTTTTGATACAAATCCCTGATTGGACAGTTTCTTCTCTGCTCTCTGAACTTCGCCTTCCAGACGCTTCTTTTCCTTGGTCAGACGGTCGAACTCTTCCTTGTAGTCAACGAGTTCATCCATCGGAATGAAGATCTGTCCGGCTGCGGCTGTCTTGGACATCGCATTCTTCGGCGCATCCTGATTCTCGTGAATGAAGGAGATGGAAGTCAGGTTTCCGAGATCGGCAATGTGTGCCTGCTCTCTCTTCAGCTCTTCCTCACCCTTGCCTTCTGCCAGGATTACAGCGCTTACCGTCTTGGACGGTGCAACATTTGCCTCAGAACGGATGTTTCTGATCGCTGTGACGATATCCATCATGCTGCCGATTGCGCTCTCTTCTTCAGGGAAGCAGCGGGACTCGCTGTACTCCGGCCAGTGTGCGCAAATCAGGTAGGCGTTCTTGCAGCCTTCAGACTCCTTCTCCGCATGCGGCAGAGCATCCCAGATTTCCTCTGTGATAAACGGCATGAACGGGTGCAGGAGCTTCAGGATGTTCTTCAGAACCAGAAGCAGTGCAAATCTCGCGACCTTCTTATCCTCTTCATCATCACCCCAGAGTCTCTTCTTGACCAGCTCAATGTACCAGTCGCAGTACTCGTTCCAGATCAGGTCGTAAACCCTCTGAGATGCCAGGCCAAGCTCAAACTTCTCGAACTGATCGGTGACGTACTTGACGGCCTCATTCATTCTGGAAATCATCCACTTATCTTCATCCTTCAGGGCAATGCCGGAAAAGTCCTCTGTCTGATCGAAAGCCAGATTGTCTCCGTCTGCAACAGGAAGCAGATTTCCGTCATCATCCTGCAGGTTCATGATTACGAATCTGGACGCATTCCACAGCTTGTTCGCGAAGTTTCTGGATGCGATCAGCTTTTCTTCCTGGTAACGCATGTCGTTGCCCGGTGTGATGGAATTGCTCAGCATGAAACGAATCGCGTCGGCGCCGTGCTGCTCGACAACTTCCAGCGGATCGATTCCGTTGCCCAGTGATTTACTCATCTTGCGGCCCTGGGAATCTCTGACCAGACCATGCAGATAAACGTAATGGAACGGAGTCTCACCCATCGCTTCAAGTCCGGAGAACATCATGCGGACAACCCAGAAGAAGATAATATCATATCCGGTAACCAGAACGTCGGTCGGATAGAAGTACTCCAGATCTCTGGTCTTGTCCGGCCATCCGAGTGTGGAGAACGGCCACAGGGCAGAGGAAAACCAGGTATCCAGAACATCCTCATCCTGCTTCAGATTCTTGGAACCGCACTTCGGGCAGCAGGTCGGATCTTCTTCCGCAACGATGGTCTCGCCGCAGTCCTGGCAGTACCAGGCAGGAATCTGATGACCCCACCAGAGCTGACGGGAAATGCACCAGTCGTGGATATCCTCCAGCCAATGGTTATACGTCTTTACGAATCTAGGCGGAACGAACTGAACGTCTCCGTCGGCAGCAGCCTTCAGTGCCGGCTTTGCCAGATCCTCCATCTTTACGAACCACTGATCAGACAGCATTGGCTCGATGGCGGTATGGCAGCGGTAGCAGGTTCCTGTCGGAATCGTCATCTTCTCTGTCTTTACCAGATATCCCGCAGCGTCCAGATCAGCAACCCACTGCTTTCTGCACTCATAACGGTCCATGCCCGCATACTTTCCGGCCAGCTCGTTCATCGTGCCGTCCTCATTGATGCAGCTCATGATCTCCAGATCGTGTCTCTGGCCGACCTCAAAATCGTTCGGGTCGTGGGCCGGTGTGATCTTAACGGCACCGGTTCCTTTCTCCGGATCCGGATACGGGTCAGCGATGACCGGAATCTCTCTTCCGACGATCGGCAGAATAACCTTTTCTCCTACCTGGTCCTTATATCTTTCATCATCTTCCGCAACTGCAATGGCAACATCGCCGAACATGGTCTCCGGACGGGAAGTCGCAACGATAATGTCCTTATCTCCAGGATTTACTGCCGGATAGCGGAAAAACCAGTAGAAACCTTCCTTATCCTCATGCTCAACCTCAGCGTCAGACAGAGACGTCTTGCAGCTCGGGCACCAGTTGATCAGGCGGTTTCCTCTGTAAATCAGGCCCTTCTTATACAGTCTGACGAAAAATGTGCGGACTGCTCTGCTGCAGCCTTCGTCAAGAGTAAATCTCTCGCGGCTCCAGTCGCAGGAGTCACCCAGTTTTCTGCACTGGCGGGTAATTCTTCCGCCGAATTCCTCTTTCCAGGCCCAGGCTCTCTTCAGAAACTCCTCTCTTCCAAGGTCTTCCTTTTCCAGTCCTTCTTCCTCACGGATCTTATTGGCAACCTTAACTTCTGTCGCGATGCTGGCGTGGTCAGAACCCGGCAGCCACAGAGCATTGTAGCCTCTCATTCTCTTATAGCGGATCAGTGCGTCCTGCAGAGTCTGGTCCAGGGCATGTCCCATATGCAGCTTTCCGGTGATATTCGGAGGCGGCATAATAATCGTAAACGGCGGCTTGTCATCTGTATTCTCCGCGTGGAAAGAGCCGCTTTCCTCCCACATTGAATACAGTCTATCCTCGAATGCTTTCGGATCATAGGTTTTCGGTAAATTCTTCTTCATAACTTCCCGTCCTTCAATTGTGAAATTTTTTATCTTCAATCCATTCGACAAAATTTACCCCGCAAGGGAAAAACTCCCTTCCGTGCAAAAGAAATCTGTCAAACGTCAATCATATTCGTTATTCTAACACAAATTATCGATGAATAAAAGTGAGAGCCACCAAATATACGGCCTGCCGGCCATGGAATCCCATTGATTTTTCTCATACACGGCAGATTTCCTGTCCCGTCCCCCGCACTTTAACGCATTAACGTATTGATGTTAGATTAACAAAACACAATTATATGTATCCAACATGTATTTTTTGTTCTTATTGTTGACATTTCACAAATATCGCAGTACCATTGTCTTGTCAGATAAAGCAGATGCGGTTTGGAAAATAGTCGGTTTTATTCCTATATCGTTAATAGGAAGTATAAAAATCGATACAATCCTGAATTTCAGGAGAAGCCGGGAGACATCTGTTATACAAAATGAATATTTACAGGAAACAGCAAGGATTGGTTTGAAAAATGAAGAACTTAGAAACATTACGTTTCCAGATCAATGCCCTCTCCGTTTTCAGAAGCATTTTGGATACTCCGACAGTATCCGCGCTTCAGAAACTTTTATATGCAGTTGAAAACGGCTCCCTGGATGATCAGATCACTCAGATTGGAGCCTTTTCAAGTGCATTATTTATTTCTGCGGACGGTGATCTGGGAAAATTCATCCAGAACTATATCGAAAATGATCAGAATATTTATCTGAAGAAGAATGTCACGGGGCAGGAAATCACTCCGGAGCTTCATGCCGCGGCAATGCGCGACCTGAAGATTCTGCAGAATCTCGCCCAGTTTTCTCCGGATGATGCAGCCGGAGCAGTCGCAGAGAACCTGAAGGTCCGCGGACTTGACCCTGCATCGGCAAAAAGCTGGCTTCCGCGCTGGAGCAATTCCGGTGTCAATCTGCTCTCTTCTTATCAGAAGTTTATTTCTGAAATCCCGGAAAAGGGCTACGGCATCTTCCGCGACGCCCGCTCCTTCACGGTCCAGGACGGAGAGATCGTTCCGGTTAAATTCGCCGATCCGCAGACGCTGGACCAGCTCTACGGATATGAACGGGAACGCCATCTGGTTTATGAAAACACACGCGCACTGGCAGAAGGCCGCGGCGCGGCAAATGTCCTCCTCTATGGAGACGCGGGAACAGGAAAGTCTTCCACCATCAAAGCCTGCGCAGCCGCTTTTGCCGATCAGGGCGTCCGACTGATCGAATTCGAGAAAACACAGCTTCATGAAATCCCAAAAATCATTGATCAGCTGTACAATACACCGCTGAAGTTCATCTTCTTTATCGATGATCTCAGCTTTACGACAGAAGACGACAATTTCAGCTGCCTGAAAGGCATGCTGGAGGGCAGTGTAACGGGTAAATCCGAAAACATCGCCATCTACGCCAGCAGCAACCGCCGTCATCTGGTCAGAGAACTCGCCGAAGACCGTGCCGGAAGTGACATCCATTTAAACGACACCCTGCAGCAGACCATGAGCCTGTCTGCCCGTTTCGGCCTGACCATCACCTTCCAGCGCCCGGAAAAAGACCTCTACCTGGAGATCGTGAAGAAACTCGCGGCAGAGGAAAACATCGAAATGCCGGAGGACGAACTCTGCAGAAAGGCAGAGGCCTTCGCCATCCGCAGCAATGGAAGAAGCCCGCGTACCGCCCGCCAGTTCATTCAGCAGGTGTCTATCGGGCTGCAGTAATTGATTATAAATAGCAGTTTAACAGGGCTGATGCACGATATTCATTAAAGTTTCGTGCATCAGCCCTGTTTTTCTGGTCGGGAACCGAATGCTTTCTCGTTGATTTCCCGACTCCGATTTTCTTCGGTCGGGAAATCGGCTCCCGCACACGGAAATCCCGACCACTGTTGAAGCATGCTGTATTAATTTACATACACAGAACAAAAAACTGTGAGTATACTGTATTATAATCACATTCTTTAAACCCTGCCGGTCGGGATTTCATTACTATTCCGAGGCTTTCCCGACTTTTCATTTCTCGCAGTCGGGAAACTGGCCCGTCCTCCTCAAGTTCCCGACCGCTTTATCCTTTTTCGAATCGGGAACGAGACACAATCCACGCAGTTTCCCTACTCGGATTTTCCCCAGTCGGGAAGGCGGCCCGTCCACCAGGAAATCCCGACCACATGTCTGTGATCGGGAACTTCCATGACCATCTTCTGAATTTCAAAAACTATTACTTCAAAGAGACCGTCACGGTTACCAGCGTATCAGCCGCCGGAAAATGGCCGGCATCGATGTGGTATTTTCCAACAGAAGAATACCCGTTAGCCTGATTGGAAATTGTTCCATAATAGCAGCTGTTCAGGCCGATCATGCAGCCGGAATGACTTGCGATCTGATTTGGCTGATTTCCTGTAAATACCATATCCAGATCCGGATGATTTCCATTATCATCAAGCAGAATCTGACTGAGCGGAAGCGCTGTCTCCTGACCCGGCCATGTCAGCGTGACATTTACATGACTATAGTCTTTATTTGCGATTTTTGACGGACTGTCTCCGATTTTCTCACCATCACCCAGATAATTTCTGTCCGTGCTCCAGGGTTTTCCACCGATAGAAAGCAGTCCCTCATAGAAGGCGTTCGGAACGGCATAATATGGGCACTGAGCCTTCAGCATGGCGTACTGGGCTGTCGTACCCGTTCTGGATACGGAAAAGTGCATCGTCTTCTCGCCTTTCAGATAATTTCCATTCACCTTTCCCTGGAAGGAAACAGTCTTCTTGTCGTGGTCGATGGTGATTCCGTCGATGGTTTCCACACCGGTTTTCTCTGTCGTTTTTGCCGCCTTTACCGTGAGAACAGCGGAGGCAGAAACCTTCTTATTCAGTTTTGAAGTCGCGGTGATCTTCACCTTTCCGGCCTTCAGCGGCGTAATGCTGCCCTTCTGGTTGATTTTCGCGATCTTGCTGCTGCTCGTCTTCCAGCTGACAGACTTGCTGGCTTTGGACGGCACGGCTTTTACCACGCGGGCGCTGACTTTCTGACCCACCTGTACCGTTGACGCACTTAGTTTAATCGTCAGCTTCTTCGGCCTGATCCTGGAAACCGCGTCAGCTGGAAGCAGCATTCCCGTTCCCAAGACAAAAATCAGAAGCAAGAGAGCAATGCGCAGTGTGCGGCGCGGAACTCTTCCGGACGTCCATTCTGTATGCTTGTTCATAATACTTTTCTCCTTGTGAAAAGAACGAGGCCGGAGCCTCGTTCTCTATTTTTTGTCCGATAATGTTAAAGCTGCATTAGCAGCAGTCTGCATCATCATCCTGCGTAAAGCTGATTGTATATGCGAATGTCTTCGGTGTGTAATAATCAACGGCCTCACCGTCAACTTCTGCATACGGATAGCCAAAGTTGTTCAGTGCCGGACCTTCCTGTTTCGGATTGAGTGTCAGGTCTCTTCCTTCAGAGAGTTCAACCCACTGCTCGTTGTTTCCACCCCAGTACTGCTCGATGATGGCCTTGCCTTCTGCAGAAGTCTTCTCTACGCCGGCAGTCTTGATCATCTTCAGTGCGTCAGCAGGGTCTGCTTCAACCCAGCCTGTTCCCGGGAGATAGAACTGCGCTCTGCAATGCTGTCCGCCGGTGATGTCTGCACCGTTCATGCGGATACCGAACATTTCTCTTGCCGGGATGCCCTGAGAACGAAGCAGGGAAATGAATACGGAGTTAATGTCTGTGCAGTGTCCGCCCGGCTGCTTCTCATTCAGGATTCTGACAACGTCTCCGTCTCCGCATCCGAGAACCTTGCCGACGGATGTATCATTAGTATCTTTTCTTACCAGATTCTTAACCGTCCAGTCATAGATCGCTCTGGTCTTTCCGAGAACGGTTGTCGGATTGCCGGCTTCTTTCAGAGCCTCCGCAGCGGAATCCTTTACGATCTGTGTATCAAGGCCGCTCTTGGAAGTGTTCTTCAGATATTTGGCCATCTTCTTGCTGTCGACCGTTCCTTTTTCCTTCAGTTCAGGCTTTACAACCTGTTTCCTGCAGGCATGGAAGCTGACTTTGGCTGTGCGGTCTGCAGGATCGGTGTTCTTATCCCACTCGATATAAGCGATCTTATTTTCTTCGCTGTCTGTTGTAATTTTTGCGACAGATGCCTTAGGAGCATCGATCTTCACATCCTTAACCTTCTGGTTGTCTGTTGTCTTTGCAACTGGAATCCATACCTTGACAACCTTGCCCTTCGGATACTTCTCTGCATTGGTCATGTCGATGGATGTTGTTACTACTCCCTGCTGTGTCTTTACGACGTTCAGCTTGATGGAAGCCTTGACCGCCTTATTAACGGTGGATGTGGCTGTAATCGTTACAGTTCCTTCTTTTACGCCTGTAACCAGACCGGATGTCGGGTTAACGGTCGCAACGGACTCATCGCTGGAGCTGAAGACGGCCTTTGTGCTTGCTCCCGCCGGGCTGACCTTGGCAACGCTGACGATGCATACGCCCTTTACGCCGACAGAATTATGGGAGCAGGATGTCTTCAGGCTGAAGCTCTTCGGAGCCGCTGCCTTCTTGACTGTAATCTTTGCCTTGACTGCTGTCTTACCAGATTTAGCCTGAAGAACAGCCTTTCCTGCTTTCAGTCCCTTGACAGCCGCCTTTTTGGAAGTCTTGGATGTAATCTTTACAACCGTCTTTCCAGAAACAACCGACCATTTTACAGACTTGTTTGTCTTGAATACTGCTGTCTTTCCTGCAATCAGTGTCTTGGAAGCCGGTGTAAGCTTCAGCCTGGATGCGGCAAAAGACTCTGCAGGATTCATGCCGCAGAACGCGATGGTCAGCAGAAGCGCCATCAGCGTTACCAGAACCTTGCGGCTGATACGTTTTGAATTCATCGTTTCAAAACCCTCCTCATCATAGTATTAACATAATACATACATATAACAATCACATTTAGTATATGCCTATACTGAACTGCATTCCAATTGCGAAATTCTATTTTACATACTATGATGATATGTTATTTCTATAGCAAGTTTGATATCTCTAATTTCTACTGGCCGATCATCTGAATGTGTTTTCCTCCTCATCCTGCAGACATAAAAAACAGCTCCCATACATTTCTGCATGGAAGCTGATATTTACTCATTCTGTTCTGTCTTGCGCTCTTTTACTCAGCGTCTGTAACAACTCTTCTTGCTGCTCTCGGAGTTTTTGCAAAGTACATGGACGTTACGCGGATGCCGTACTGATAGTTGATTGCATGTACGACCTGTCCGTTTCCGGCATACATTGCGAAGTGTCCGCTGTAGATGATGATGTCTCCAGGATGAAGATCACTCAGGGATACGGACTTTCCTGCTGTGTACGGGATTCTCGGTACGTTCAGGCCGAAGTGTCTGTATACGGAATAAATGAATCCGGAACAGTCACATCCGTTTGTCAGGCTCGTTCCGCCGTATACATACGGATTTCCAACGAACTGCTTTGCATATTCAACAATTTCTTTTCCTGTTGTGCCGGAGAATGTCTTTCCAACTGCGTTTACAGAACCTGTTCCTGTTGTGACAACCTTGTCTACAGGATCTTTGGTCGTTGTGGAAACGTAAGTCTTGTCTGTTACTTCTCCATTCTTTCTGGTAACCTTGTAGTTCTTATAAACCTTTCCCTTGACGCCTCCGGTAACCTTCTTTGTTGTTTTTCTCATGTCAGAAGAAGTCTTCTGGATGGTTTTATACGGAGTTGTAGAAACAACTTCCTTCTCACCGGATACCGTTGTGATGTCCAGTGCATTGTCCTTGACAACTTTCTTGCAGAAGGACTTGAAGCTGATGGCATCCTCACTGGAACTGTCCTCGCTTGCAGCACGCTTGTTACTGCTGAGCTGTGTGACTGTGATCTGATCCTGGTCGTCAAAGGAAACAGACTCGATGCTGTCATCTTTGTTCTCCAGGTAATCCTTAATGCCGTCTTTAATCTCGGAAGCATCGCGGCTTGTCTTTACGTAATAAGTAGATGTCTTGTTTCCGTTATCTGTGACCACCTTGCTGACTGAGTCAGAATCCGATGCGGCGAATGCGCTTACGGAAGAAAAACTGAACACCATTACCATCGTCATGGCAAGTACTGTGATCATTGCTGCCAGGAACGCATGGTGTCTTCTGTGATCAATATTCGCTGTCTCAGTGTTATTAATATGGTACATGAATGAAACCCTGCTTTCTTTGTTTTCTCTAGAATTTTTAACGGTTCTTTTACAAAACATGGTCTAATTGTAACGAATATACATTAAGAAGTCAACAGCTTTCTTAAGTTTTTCACCTAACCAACACAATTAAATACTTTTAATTTGTTGAAATTAGGCCATTTCTATTTCTTTGTGACGTTTAATAGTTCTTAAGAAATGATTTTAGAAATATTATTTATATTATTATATTCGGATATATATTCATTTCATGACAGTTTTCCTTCTTATTTTTGTGATATTCGTCTCTATTTTCATGGAAATCCGGCCCGATCAGGCAATTTCTTAAGCAAAACATAAGCCCCTGCCGCATCCGTAGTGGACTGCTGCAGGGGCCTGCTTCACAATTTCTTAAGAATCTGATCAGATTCAGATTATGCTCAGTTCAATTTTCTATGTACAATGCACTGAAAAATATTCTCGCTGCCGCTGGCCTTTCCTTCTATTTCTTCTTCCGGCGCGCTGCGCTTCCCTCTTCATTGACCAGAATATCAACCGCGTTATGAACATTTTCAATTTTTATATGACGTGCACCTTCCTGGAATTCACCGTCCAGTGTCCACGGCATCATAGGATCTGCAATAATCTCCATATTTCCAGAACTGAAGAAGGAAATCAGTTTACAGTCATCATACTGCTGCTTGGAAATCGCCAGCAGCTCCTGACTCAGCTCAATCAGATTGGATGGCATCCGCACCAGCATAACCTCGAATTTTCCATCGCTCATATCTACCACATCACTGCTCAGGGTCAGAATTCCTCCCATTGATGTGGAGTTGCAGATGGCGCCGAAAATATATTTACCGCCATAGACGCCGACTTCATCCTTCAGCTTAAGCTCCGAAGGTTTGATAGATAACAGATCTTTTGCGCCTTCCAGAATATAGGCGGTATGTCCCAGCAGGTTCTTCAGGTTCTGCGGGACATCGTAAGAGGTATTGGTGAAGGCGCCGAAGGAGGCAACATAGGAGAAGTAACGTCCGTTAAATCTGCCGATATCGATGGAATGCGGCGTTCCGGACACAATATCCTTCGCAGCCTGAACCAGGTCTGAAGAAAGTCCCAGACTGCTGGCAAAGTCGTTGGTCGTTCCGGCAGGAATGTATCCAATCGGTCTGCGTACGCCGGACTCCATGACGCCGGCAATGACTTCATTAAAGGTACCGTCTCCACCGACTGCCACAACGATGTCCGCATCCTTTGCGCGCTCCTTTGCAATCGTTGTACCATCACCGCGGCCGAATGTTGTAGCAATGATTGTTTCATATCCTGCCCGGCAGAACACTTCACAGATGTCTGCAAGATATTTTGCAGCCTGAAGGGTTCCCGCCTTCGGATTAATAATCACTAATATCCGTTTCATACTATTATCTCCCGGGACCATATTCCATGTTCCCCTTGAACAAATAACCGTTCCGTTATTTCCGCTTTCCTCTTCTTACATGAAACTGCCCTTTGCCGACAAAATCTTTCTCTTTCCTGGAGATTCCGCCTCTGCGCTTCTGTTTATGCGGCGCCAGATCCAGTGTATCTGACCATACCTTATTAAACAGGATTCCCAGCACCATCACCCAGGACAGCAGCCAGAACCAGAACAGCAGCGCTACAATCGCAGACAGAGATCCATAAATGATGTCGTAATTCGCAATCAGGTTAACATAGATGGAATAGAACAGAGTCATAATCAGCATGCCAAGCGATGCGAATATGCTCCCCGGCAGGATATCCCGGATTTCCAGTCTCGCGATCGGCAGAGCGTAATAGTCGTACAGAACAACCAGAAAATACAGCACCAGTGCCAGCGGCCATCTCAGCCAGGACCAGAGACTTGTCAGAATGGAATGCTCGATCACCCTGCCGAAAATCAGCAGAAGCAGCAGCTTTCCATAGACCAGAATGGCGATGACAAATACAATGGTCAGGATAAATACCAGCATGACACGCAGTGAACGCACACGTTCTTTCCAGTAGTTTCCCGTCGTCCGCCCGCCGGAATATGTGTAATTGGCGATTCTCATCAGGGAGAACTGGGCCCTTGAGGCCGCCCACAGCGCCGTAACAACCAGGAAAATATTATTTCCGGTGGAATACGTATTCACGAACATTCCGCGCAGTTTCGCCACCATCGACGGCATGACATAACTGTGAATCCACTGGTTCATGAAGGTCGCAGAGATATGGAACAGTCCGAGAATCTGCGTCACAATCGTCACAGCCGGCACGATGGACAGAATCAGGAAAAACGCGATCTGCGCAGCAAATCCCTGATAGTACGGATCCCAGAGCTGTCGGACACCCAGCAGCACCATGGCTCTAAACCGTTTCCTCGACATAATTTTACAGATCCTTCTCTTTCAGCAGCTGCTCCAGATGCTGCAGTGCTTTTGCTCTGTGACTGATGTGATTTTTCACCTCTGCCGGGAGCTGTGCAAATGTCTCTTCATATCCGTCAGGAACGAACAGCGGATCATACCCGAATCCGTTGTACCCGCGTCCCGCCCGAAGAATTTTTCCGGGGCATTCACCGCGGGCAGTGAGCCTTGTCCCGTCCGGATAGACAACCGTGATCACGGAAACAAATTTTGCTGTCCTTTTCTCATCCGGAACATTTTCCATCAGCTTCAGAAGTTTTTCATTGTTCTTTGCATCATCACATGGCTCTCCCGCAAACCTGGCGGAATAAACGCCCGGCGCACCGTCAAGCGCGTCCACCATCAGTCCGGAATCATCCGCAACTGCCGTCTGCGAGGAAAATTTCATGATCGCCTCTGCCTTCTTAAATGAGTTTTCTTCAAATGTCGTTCCGTCTTCAACAATTTCAAGTGAATCCGGAATGCCCGCATCTTCTCTGGATATCACATGCATGCCCATGGCACCCATGATCTTCTCCATTTCCTGAATCTTATGCTGGTTCTTTGAAGCAGCGATCATAATTTTTTCCTTCTGCATTGCAGCCTCTCTTTCCCTCTCGTTCACTCTTGTTTCTGCAGGCCCTTACAGCCAGCCGATTCCGGTCAGCAGTATCCTGGCGCCTATGACGATCAGAACAATGCCGCCGACAATCTGCGCATGCTGCTCAAACTTGTTTCCAAGTATTCCGCCAAGCCGGATTCCGGCCGCACTGATGACGAACGTCGTGCAGCCGATCAGAAGTGACGCCGGAATCACTTTAACATCCATGAAGGCAAACGTCACCCCGACGGCCAGTGCATCGATACTCGTCGCCACGGCCAGCAGAAACATTATTTTTGCGTTCATCGCGTCATTCTGGTCCTCATCATCGCCGCAGATGGCTTCCCGGATCATATTTCCTCCGATCAGCGCCAGCAGGATAAACGCAATCCAGTGATCGTACCGATCCACCAGTTTCGCCGCAGCGCTTCCCAGCAGCCAGCCGATCACCGGCATCAGAAACTGAAATCCGCCGAACCACAGTCCAGCCTTCAGCATATGAGAAGGACGAACCTTTTTCAGCGACAGCCCCTTGCTTACAGAAACTGCCAGTGCATCCATCGACAGACCAATTCCGATTAATAATATTTCAATATAATGCATATCTCTCTTTTTCTCAATGCAGACTACCGGTCATCTGCCCAGCTGCAGGCGCAGTTTACCGCACGCTTCCAGCCGCGGACCGCTTCATCACGCTCTTTCTGCGTAAAGTCCGGGTGGAAAATTTCTTCAACCTTCCAGTTTCTTGCTATTTCTTCTTTGTCCTGCCAGAATCCGCTCGCGAGGCCCGCCAGGTATGCCGCTCCAAGTGCTGTCGTTTCCACGCAGTCCGGGCGCATAACCGGAAGATTGCTCAGATCCGACTGAAACTGAACCAGCAGATTGTTCTTGCTGGCCCCGCCGTCAACCTTCAGCGAACTCAGTCTGATTCCGGAGTCTTCATTCATCACGTCCAGAACATCATTCACCTGGTAGGCGATGGATTCCAGAGCAGCACGGATAATGTGGTATTTATTCACTCCACGCGTGATGCCGACGATTGTTCCTCTCGCATACTGATTCCAGTAAGGCGCACCGAGTCCTGTAAATGCCGGAACAACATAGCAGCCGTTGGTGTCATTCACCTTTCTGGCCATGTACTCAGAGTCCTCGGAGGAATCGATCAGCTTCATCTCATCGCGCAGCCACTGAATGACTGCTCCCGCGACAAAAATCGACCCTTCAAGGGCGTAAGTTACTTTTCCGTCCAGACCCCAGGCAATCGTCGTCACAAGTCCGTGTTCCGACTTGATCGGTGTGTCCCCCGTATTCATCAGAAGGAAACCGCCGGTTCCATAGGTATTCTTTACTTCACCAGGCTTGAAGCAGGTCTGTCCAAACAGGGCGCACTGCTGATCCCCCGCTGCTCCGCCGATCGGAATCGCTCCGCCGACCAGGACCGGATCGGTTTTTCCGTATATGCAGCTGGACGGCTTTACCTCCGGAAGCATGCATTCCGGCACGTCCAGAAGCTTAAGAATATCCTTATCCCACTTAAGTGTGTGGATGTTGAACATCATCGTTCTGGATGCATTGGAATAATCGGTGACATGCACTTTTCCGCCGGTCAGTTTCCAGATCAGCCAGGTCTCTACCGTTCCGAAAAGCAGCTCGCCTTTTTTTGCACGCTCTCTGGCTCCGTCCACATGATCCAGAATCCACTTCAGTTTGGTCCCGGAGAAATACGCGTCCAGAATCAGACCGGTCTTATCGCGGATCGGATCCGTCAGTCCCTGTGCCTTCAGGGTGTCGACGTACTCGGATGTTCTTCTGCACTGCCAGACGATCGCGTGATAAACCGGCTCCCCGGTTTTCTTGTCCCAGACGATCGTGGTCTCCCTCTGATTGGTAATTCCAATGGAGGAAATGTCGTCCGGACGCGCGCCGGCCTTGGACATCGCTTCTACAGCAACGCCCAGCTGGGTGGACCAGATTTCATTGGCATCGTGTTCCACCCAGCCCGGTTTCGGGAAATACTGGCGAAACTCCTTCTGTGCCATGCTGATAATGTTTCCTTTTTTGTCAAAGAGAATGCAGCGGCTGCTTGTCGTCCCTGCATCAAGCGCCATAACATATTTACTCATCATTCACCTCAGAAAATAACTACCGAAATTTTATCTCCTTATTATAGCAAATTTTTTTCATCTTTGCATTCTTATCCGGTGGGAATGAGCTTCTTTCTGGAAAAAAGGCGCCGCAGGAAGTCAGCCGCACAAAGCCATAAAAATCAATTGTACTAAACACATACATTGACAGTTCTGTAAGCCATATCCACTTTAATTTCCTGAATGTTCAGCTTCATCCCCCATTAAAAACAGCGGAGATTGGCAGCAATCCCCGCTGTTTTTATATTCTTTCACTGCAGACGATCCCACAATTAAAGTGCGCACATTCCAATCCGTTGAGGAATCACGATCATTCTATAATTCCAGAACCAATTGTTATAAAACTCCTCCCTGGCGTTTTGAAATTCCAGGAAAAATCTTAAATGGAAACGCGCAGCTTCTTTCTTGCGCTGCGCCGCATCGTTCTCTCCGCGTGAGCGGCGTTTCAGTCATTCAGCCTCTTGCGCGTTACTACTTTGTCAGCTCATCTGCGAGCTTGTCCATCTCCTCGGACTCATAGGACTCGACGTCTCCATTATCGCAGGCCTCTGCCAGGCTGCTGTCGATCGGGAGTGAGCAGGTACGAGGAATGGAATGTTTCTTCGCAACTTCCTCAACATGGCTCTCGCCGAAGATGTGGTGAACGGAACCGCAGTCCGGACATTTAAAGTAAGACATGTTCTCAACCAGTCCCAGAACCGGAATGTTCATCATATCAGCCATGTTTACCGCCTTCTCGACGATCATTTCAACCAGCTGCTGCGGTGAAGTGACGATGACGATTCCGTCTACCGGAAGCTGCTGGTATACGGTCAGCGCTACGTCGCCTGTCCCCGGAGGCATGTCGACAAACATCACATCGATGTCTCCCCAGACAACATCCGTCCAGAACTGCTGGATTGCGCCGCCCAGAATCGGACCTCTCCACAGAACCGGGTCAGTATCATTCTGAAGCAGAAGGTTGGTGGACATGATCTCAATTCCCGTTTTGGTAACAACCGGATAGATCTCGTTTTCCGCATTTCCCTTTGGTGTTTCTTCAGCGCCGAATGCCTTCGGGATGGACGGCCCGGTAATGTCCGCGTCCAGAATCGCAACCTTCAGGCCCTGACGGCGTGCAGCAGATGCCAGCATAGACGTTACGGAAGACTTTCCGACTCCGCCCTTGCCGCTGACAACGCCGATTACCTTGCGGACCCTGGAATGCTTATTGACATCCAGCTTCTTGATTTCCGTTCTTTCTCCGCAGTTTTCCCCGCAGGAACTGCAGTCATGATTACATTCTGCCATAAATATTCTCCTTTACACAGGAACAGGAAGCACTTTTAAGGCCGCTCCCAGCTCCACTAATTGTTTCTCTAGTTCCGGCCTTTTCAGGCCGTTCTCCAATCAGACTGTACGATTATAACACAAGTTCCGACAAATACATACCCAGCAAGCCTGTCATGAATCACAGCAAGTCAATGGGTTTGGTCATTTTCATCTTAATGATGAATTGCTGACTCATTTTAACCGCTCTGACTGCAGAAAATATATTATGTATACACAAACTATCGAATGTATTTTTGTTGTTTTTTAATAATTGCATTGACAAACATGCAATCCTGCGCTATACTTTAGACAAAGTTAAGGATCAAGGAAAAAAGATAAAGCAAGATAGAGGTTAACCCGAAATGCTTTATGAAGTCAGCCGGGAGTGGCTGGAAACCGGTTCCTGGAGACCGGAAATCATGATCCCCAAACAGAAAGGAGATGAGTATTAAGATGAGAAATCTTCTTTATATGAATGGTCCGGGTGACAGAGATGGGCGAGGCCTCATCGGTTGAAAACGGCATCTGGAGATCAACTTTTTAACACAATCGAGTGGAACGGTGTAGGGCAATAAGGCCTGCCGGATGAATATGACAGAATAAGATGCATGGAGCGTTTTCGAACCTCAGGGTGAGTGCCAAAGCCCGGTAATAATCGTAAGATGACGGGATTTCCTGCAGATGAGTTGTGCTGAGGAGATCATGAAGATTCCATTAGAACATTCAGTTGTTCTTTATCGGATAGATTACGATTGAGAGGTAAAATTGAATACGATCAGAACAGTTCATTAAAGCCGGCTGCGGAATGACGATTCAGCAGCCGGCTTTTCGTATGCCCGGATTCCCTTTCCCCGCGCGGTATCTGTCTGCACATAAAAAAGAAGGCATGCATCCCGCATCCCTTCCGATACTATGTCTGTTACGTATATTTTCCGCAGAAAGTCCTGAAGATCAGTTCTTTGCATCTTCCGGCGGCGCGCAGAACAGATTCAGCATTCTCTGTCTGGATTCCTCATTTCCGACGAAGAGCAGCGTATCTCCGGCCTGAATCTTCTCATACGGCCCCGGAGAAACGATGAAGGTATCATCACGCATGACTTCGACAATCGTTGCGCCAGTCTCCTGCCAGATATTCACTTCACCGATTGTCTTTCCCAGATAATAGCAGTGTTCATCGATATGAAGCTCATACGGTTCCAGCGTATAGCCCGCACGGTCCCTGGTGGTCTGTCCGATCAGCTTGTTCAGCAGTTTGGACAGATGTTCGATTTCCTTCTGCTGATTCTTTACACAGGCATTGATTTCTGCCCGGACCTGTTCAACAGAAACGGTATTCTGATAGCGCTCCAGAAACTGCTGTGCCTTCTGACGGGAAAGGACGTATGTTCCGCTTCCCTGACGGACTTCCATGATCCCCAGATCACAGAGAATATGAACGGCTTTTCTTGCTGTTTCCGGAGAAACACCATAATTGCTGGCCAGTGTTGTACGCGCATTCAGTCTTTCTCCGACCGCGTACCATCCTTCAGCAATTCTCTTCGCAATTTCAACGGAAATCTGCTGATAACGCGATTCATAGACATATTTTTTCTTTGAGTTGCTCATTGACACTCCTTCTCTCATTCTATGTTGTCAATCACATCATACCGATTCCATAATAACACAGTTTTTACAATATACAAATAAAAAAACAGAACAGGAGGGTGGAAAAAATACATCTTCCCTCCCCTCTTCTGTTCTGTTGTGAAAATTACTGATTCTTCGGCCGGATGATTAGTCCATGATTGCAGTAATTTCAATCTCGCACAGGGCACCCGCCGGGATTTCTTTTACTGCTACGCAGGAACGTGCCGGCTTGCCGGTGAAATACTTTGCGTATACATCATTGAACGCCTTGAAATTGGCCATATCACTCAGATAGCATGTTGTCCGGATAACCTGATCGAATGTCAGTCCGTTTGCCTTCAGAACCTCACCGACATTCTTGCATGCCTGCTCAGCCTGACCTTCGATGGTGTCTGAAGTAATTTTTCCTGCTGCCGGATCAATTCCAATCTGACCGGAAGCAAAAAGAATTCCGTTTGCTGCGATTGCCTGAGAATATGGTCCGATTGCTGCCGGAGCCTTGTCTGTAGCTGTTACCTTAAACATGACGTAATTCCTCCTCATCATATAAGTTATATTAAGCGGATCACGTCCGCTTTCCGACTAATCTAAAGTATAACATATTTCATACCGGAAAGAATATCGGAATTGACGGCTCGGCCAAGAACCCCCTCTTTTTCTGCAATTTTCAGCAGAAATTCTCCTTATTCCATAAAAAAAGATCCGGAATTCTCATTCTGCCGACAATTGCAGAAATGGCTTCCGAATCTGTTTTTCTGTAATTTTCTTCCTGTTTACAGCTAAGACCGGGCTGTTCCCGCAGTATCTCTCTTCATGCCGGAAGCAGCTGTACGTGCGGCCGCCTGCTTCTGGAAATCCACAGGCTCATACGCGCTGAGTCTTGCAAGAAATCCCTTTTCCTGCAGTTTCTCCTGAATCAGGTCCAGAATTTCCTCACTGTCTGCCTCAATCGTATGATAATGGTAGCCCGAAGTGATATTCAGCAGCTCACGTGATTTTCCCGTCGATATATCATCGATATACGCGGCAACTTCCAGTCTGGAACTGATCTTCAGCTCCGTACGGATCAGTCCGTAGGCGCGGTGATAAACGAAAACATCCAGAAAGCGTCCGCCCAGATCGACAACCAGATTCATTTCTTCCTCTGACTGCGCCTCTGTGTGGCAGACTTTAAATACCCGCGTGCAGACAGCCTTCTCCTTATGCAGAACATATCCCCTGTTGGTGGAAATAATGTCCAGGCCGTTCGCTCTCAGCAGAGCAATGTCCTGCACCACAACCTGCCGGCTGACCTGAAACTGCTTCGCGATGCTGCCTCCCGAAACCGGCCTCTCACTGGCAAGTAAGAGTTTCTTAATCTCTTCCCTGCGTACTTTATTGTTCAAGAAACACCAACCTCACTTTCCGGATTCACCACACACTTCATATTTCCTATACCCTTTATTATACAATATTTCTAATCTCAATACCCGTTTTAACGATGAATTTCTATACTATTCTACTGGATGCAGATGCTTGAGCGACAGATCCAGAATCGGCGCAGAATGTGTCAGCGCCCCGCTGGACACATAGTCAATTCCTAAGTCTCTGAAACTCTCCAGATTCTCCATCGACACATTTCCGGACGCCTCGATCTCCGCCCTTCCGTCAATCAGCTTTACGGCCTCCTGCATCTGATCGTGATCCATATTATCCAGCATGATGATATCTGCTCCGGCGTCCAGCGCTTCCTTCACCATGTCCAGCGTCTCTGTCTCGACCTCAATCTTCCGGACGAAAGGTGCGTAATTTCTCGCCGCCTCCACCGCCTGACGGATTCCGCCCGCTGCACCTATGTGATTATCCTTCAGCATTACCCCGTCGGACAGATTATAGCGGTGATTGCATCCTCCGCCGACCGTGACCGCGTATTTCTCGAAAATCCTGTTGTTCGGCGTCGTCTTTCTGGTATCCAGAAGCTTAATTCCGCTTCCCTTCAGCTTTTCCGCCATCTGATGTGTGTAGGTCGCAATCCCGCTCATCCTCTGCAGATAATTCAGCGCCGTCCGTTCTCCGGAGAGAAGGACACGGATATCCCCGTTTACAACAGCCAGACGCTCGCCCTTTTTCACCAGGTCGCCGTCCTTCTTCTCCCAGATCACCTCCGTCTGAGGGTCCAGCAGCTGGAAAGTCCTCTGAAATACCTGCGCACCACAGAGAATTCCATCCCCCTTGGCAATCAGATCCACCGTTCCTGCCTTCGGCTCAGGCATGACACTGTTCGTCGACACATCATCGCTGGTAATATCCTCTTTCAGTGCCGAACGGATCAGCGGATCAGCATTTAACTTCATCGTTATCGGATCTAGCATCATCTCTTCGTTTTCAGCGGCTTCGCCGCGCTCCTTTCTATCTTCTGACAAAATCTAGCTGTTCAAGAGGCTTAAACTCTTGCACCGTGGTGAGCCTCCTGCTTCCCGGCCTGTGCCTGCGGATGAATTCCGTCTGCTGCGTTTTCTTCAGCATCTGCCTCGCGGATTCTCATTTCCCTGTCCGCCTTGTCAATTTCCTTTTTGACGAGGTCAGCATACAGTTCCTTCAGCGCGGATTCATCCTCGTACTGAGAGAGATCGACACGGCTGAAGACCTCAGGATCATGCTTAACCTGCGCATATGTGCCCATCAGATCGTCTGCCGCTCTTCCGGCAAAAACCATACTTTCAAGGAGAGAGTTGCTGGCGAGGCGGTTCTTTCCGTGTACGCCGTTGCAGGCGGTTTCTCCGACTGCGTACAGCTGATTCATGGAAGTCTTACTCTCATGGTTGACCCAGACGCCGCCCATGTAGTAATGCTGTGCCGGAACAACCGGGATCGGCTCCTTATCCGGATCATAGCCCATCTCCAGGCAGTGCTCGATGATGTTCGGGAAGTGCGCGTGGCGCTCTTCATAAGGAATCGTGCGCAGATCTTCCCAGACATGTTTGGTTCCGTCCTTCTTCATCTGCTTCTTGATCTCAATCGTCAGCAGGTCTCTCGGAAGAAGTTCGTTGGTGAAACGCTTCATATTCTTATCGTAGAGCTTGGCGCCCTCACCTCTTACCGACTCGGAAATCAGGAAGGAACGGTCTTCCGGATTGGTCGTGTAGAAGGTTGTCGGGTGAATCTGTACGTAATTGATATCCTTCAGGCGGAGTCCATGGCGGATAGCCATGGCAACACCATCGCCGGTCAGATGGCGGTAGTTCGTGGAATGTTCATACAGTCCGCCGATTCCGCCTGTGGCCAGAATCGTATAATCGGCCTGTACCATATCCAGCTCACCGTTTTCCTTCTTGATGACGGCTCCGTAGCAGGTGTTGTCCTCTTCTACCAGATCCATCATCGTGGTGTATTCCATCAACGTGATGTTGGAACGTGAACGCGCTGTCGCCAGAAGATGCTTGGTGATTTCCTTTCCCGTTTCATCTTCATGGAAGAGAATTCTCTTGTGAGAATGCGCGCCCTCTCTGGTGAAGTCCAGATGACCGGATGCGTCATGATGGAACTGAACACCGCAGTCGATCAGATTCTGAATGACCTTCTGCGAAGAGCGGATCATAATATCCACGGATTTCCTGTCGTTCTCATAATGACCGGCTCGCATGGTGTCTTCAAAATAGCTGTCATAGTCGGAAATATCCTTTAATACGCAGATGCCGCCCTGTGCCAGGTAACTGTCGCAGGACTCCGCGTCTGATTTTGTGATAATCAGAATCTTTTTATCGCCCGGAAGTTTAAGTGCAGTATACAGACCAGAGCATCCCGATCCTACAATCAAAATATCCGTCTTTAACATGATAATATCCCTTTCCTGATTTACTCCCTGCGTTTCTGGAAACTGCCGGCTGTCATACCCAGTGTATCTCTCCGTCAGCTTCTTCTGACGCCGTTTACTCGATGCTTCTGCATGACGAATATATTCGATCCGCCAGCCTGAATGCATCCGTCCGATGCGGAGCCCCATTCCGCATCTCTATCAATTTATCGCCATTATAACACCAGATTTTACATGTGACAAGACACCTATCAACTTTTCTGTTTACATTTATCTTGACATGTAAAGACACTGGTTTTATACTGAAAACCAATGAACGAGAGATGTGCGGAATTTATATTTTATCTATACGACCAGAAATATGGAATAGTTCATATTTTCACTTAACAATTTTCAGGCCAGACAGGAGGAAAGAAGAACATTTTCATTTCTCCTTGCAGCTTTGAATTTTGTCCGCACACTTCTGACGGAATAAGAAAGAATTGAAAAAAGCAGCTTTCGGAGGTTAAACTATGAATACCAGAGAACTTCAGGATGCCATCATGGAGAAGAAAAAGGAAAATGATGTCTGCATTCTGGCACACGCTTATCAGAGCCAGGACATCTGGGATGTGGCTGACTACATCGGAGATTCCTACGGACTGAGTGTACAGGCGTCCAAGGCGCCGCAGAAGACCATTATCATGTCCGGCGTCCGCTTTATGGCAGAGACGGTCAAAATGCTTTCACCGGAGAAGAAGGTCCTGCTGGCCAACCCGCAGGCAGGATGTCCGATGGCCGCGCAGATGGACCGTGACGATGTCCTGAAGCTGAGAGAGGAATATCCGGACGCGGCGATCGTCGCCTACATCAATACGACTTCAGATCTGAAGCGTGCCGTCGATGTGGTAGTTACTTCTTCTTCAGCCGTAAAGATCCTGAAGCAGATCCCGAACAAGCAGATTGTATTTATTCCAGACTGCAACCTGGGATCCTGGTGTGAAGAACAGCTCCCGGATAAGGAATTTATCTTCGTGAACGGCGGCTGCCCGACCCACATGCGCATGATCGAGCGCGACGTAAAACTGGCAAAAGCCGCCCATCCAAATGCCGAGATTCTGGTGCATCCGGAAGTTCTGGAAGAAGTCAGAAAACACGCCGACTACATCGGAAGCACCACCGGCATCATGAAACACGCGGAAGAGAGCAGCAATAAGGAGTTCATCATCGGCACCGAGCACAGCATCGTCCAGCACCTGCAGTTCAAGTGCCCGGACAAGGTCTTCTATCCGCTTTCCAAGGAATGTGTCTGCCATAATATGGCTGCAACTACACTGATGGACATCTACCGTGCCGTAACAGGAATCGGCGGAGAAGAAATCCAGCTGTCCGACCAGGTCCGCGAAGAAGCGCTGAAGCCGATCGAGAAAATGGTTGCAATGGGTTAAATACCAGTTATTTCATAACGATTTCAATTTTTCTGCTGACAGAAATTTCAAGAGGCCGGCGCTCTGGGTAATACGAGTTACCCGGGGCACCGGCCTCATTTTTATTTTATATTTTCCGGCAGGTAAATGACGGAATCCGCCGGCCTGCGGCAGTTCTTTTCCAGCATTTTCTTATGGGAAAGGAAGCCCGGGTCATCCAGATACTTTGCCTGCTTCGGACACATCTTAATGCAGGCCTGGCACTTGATACAGATTCCAGGGACCTCTTCCGGATTCAGCTTAGAAATTGAGCCCATGGGGCAGACGTCTGCACAGATGCCGCAGTGATCACAGCGCTGAAGGTCGATTTTCGGCTTCGCCTTCAGAAAATTCACCGGCTTTCCGTCTTCTCCTTTCGGGACGTAATAAGGCTCAACCGCCTTATCTCCATCGATCACAACGGGTGTCTGTTTTTTCTCGGACAGCAGAACTTCCGCCGCCGCATCGGCCAATGTTTCTGCCTTTTTGCGATCCTCCTGCGTCGGATGTTCATTCCCAATTTCCGCAAAGGCATGGGGCGCAGCAAAGGCTCCCGCGGCAATCACACAGAATCCATTTCCCTGCAGAATGTTTCTCAGCTCCCGCAGGGCACTTCCCGCGCTCCGGTTTCCAAATGTTACGACTGCCAGAGCCGGTGTATTCCCGGACGACCTGATCAGACGCCCGATTTCCGGCGCGATCTTATTCGGAACCCGCCCCGCGTACACCGGAACTCCCAAAACCAGGACCTCATCACTTCCGTATACCCGTTCCTCAGTCCGGCCTTCCGGCAGCGTAAAGTCATCATCATAAGCCGGGATATCCAGCTTTCCACTGATTCTTTCCGCGATAAACTCCGCGGCCTTCCTGGTCGTCCCCGTCGGACTGAATGTCAGAGCCGTAATCCTTTTCATGGCAGCCTCCTGAATATAGTGTATCCTTCTGTTTTCACTATACTTTTCCTGAGCAGGATGTCAATCCTCTTCAGCATCTGAGTCCCGGAAGCTCCCTCCCTGCGGCTTACGACTGAACCGTTTCGACAGAATAGGTATGTGTTCGTGGAGAGTCAGCGAAATGAAATTAATGGATATCCAGAGCGGCGTGATAGCCCTGATAGACTGCGTAGGTGATGGTGTTCGGGCGGACACAGTTTCCGATGGAGGCGAACTGGGGAGCAAGACCTCTGAGTTCTTCTACGATATCGGTATTCGGCTTCAGGCCGAGAGCGCAGAGAATGGAATCTGCCTGAATCTCGATCTGATTTCCATCTTTTGTTTCTCCGATGACCTTATCGTCTGTAATGTTCTTACAGGTGCATCCGGTGTGAACCTGAATGCCGACTTCCTTCATCTTGTTCATCAGCAGAGGACGGTAGCGGACATTGGCATCCGGGCAGAGCTCATCACGCATTTCCACAACGTGGACTTTCTTTCCCTGATCGCCCAGGACTGCAGCCAGCTCGCATCCGACAAGGCCGCCTCCGAGAACCACGACATTCTCTCCAACCTGATCTTTCTTCAGGTAATAATCTTCTGCTACAATCATGCGGCTGCTTTCCCGCAGACCCGGAATCGGCGGAACCATCGGGGAAGATCCGGCAGCGACGATCAGCGCATCCGGCGCTTCCTTCTTCACATAGTCCGCGTCCACACGGGTATTCAGGCGGATTTCCACACCGGCTTTCCGCGCCAGATTCGCATAAGTTCCTCCAAGCTGGAACATCTCAAATTTTGGCGGCAGAGCTTCTTCTCCCTTCAAGAGGCCTCCGATCTCACCGGATGCTTCACACAGGACGACCTGGTGTCCTCTTCTGGCAGCGGTATACGCGGCGTAAAGTCCTCCTGGACCACCTCCGACAACCAGAACCTTGCGTTTAACCGGAGCCGGCATGATTTCTCCGAGGCCCTCATCTTCTCTTCCGATCAGCGGGTTGACCGTGCAGCGGCGCGTAAAGGTTGCGGCACGCTCGGCCATGCAGGTATAGCAGCGCAGACAGCGTACAATCTCATCTTCTCTGCCTTCTGTGATTTTATTCGGAAGCTGCGGATCCGCCAGAAGGGCTCTGGCCATTTCTACTACATCGGCCTTTCCGGAGGCAATGATCTCTTCCAGCATCTCTGGATCATTCAGTCCGCCGATCGTTGCAACCGGCTTATTCACATGCTTCTTGATCTCTGCAGCCAGATATACGTTTCTTCCATGAGGTTCGAACCAGGATGGATGGGTGATGCCAAATGTCTTCTGATAGGTTCCTGCAGAAACATGAATCAGATCCACATATTCTTCGACTGCCTGCGCGATCCGGATTCCTTCATCCAGATGATATCCACCGTCCACGAATTCATCTCCGCTCATCCGGAACTCGATCGGGAATTTCGGTCCGACTGCTTCGCGTACAGACTGAACCACCTCCACTGCAAAGCGGACACGGTTTTCAAATGAACCGCCGTATTCATCGCTGCGATGGTTGAAGAGAGGGGACAGGAACTGGTTGATCAACCAGCCGTGGCCGCCGTGAATCATGACCATCTCAAAACCTGCGCGTTTTGCAAGTGCCGCGGTTTCTCCATAAGATTTCACGATATCACCAATCAGATCCTTCGTGAACTCTTTCACTTCCACACCATCTTCTCTTACTCTTGCAGACGGGCCCCACTGCACCAGACTGTGCTGCTTATTCTTATCCGCGAGATAAGTTCCGCCAAACTGACCGGAATGAGAAAGTTCTACAGACGGCATACATCCATGACGGCGGATGGCGTCGGCTGTATAGGTAAAGCTCGGCAGGCTGCCCGGAGTGGACAGATTCAGACGGAACATATGGCTGCCATCCGTTTCATGGACCACACACTCGGAAACCGTTACCGCTGCAGCACCGCCCTTGGCGCGGAGCTCATAGAATTTCGTTGTTTTAGGACCGATGCAGCAGTCCGGCGTGATATCCGTTCCTCCCATCGGAGCAGAAAAAATACGGTTTCTGAAGGTTACTCCTGCGAGTGTGATTGGCGAAAGCAGATTTGGATATTTATTTGTCATTGGTATCTCCTTTTGATTTCTATAGCTTGAATACTGATGATTTCTGTCTTTTTCTTCTTACAAATTTTAAACAGCAAGAGATTCCATCTCTCTTACGGCATCCCTGCCGGAATCCTGCGGCACACTTCTCTTTGCTGCCCATTTTCCTACCGCTTCTGCAACGAAGGCAGCAAAATAGGAAACGATGAAGCAGATCAGCCAGTCTTTCCGGATTCCCTGAAGCCAGGCAGAAAGCTGCGCCTCAGCCGGAATTGCTTCGTTGAAGAAGATGTTGGCCCCGGAAACGATAAGTGTATTCGCAGTATTTAAAATCAGAGATGGGATAATTCCCGCCACCAGCTTATATCCCACAGTTCCCGGCTTCAGACCGATCAGTTCCGCAGACTTGTTTCCCCACTTTACATATGGGACAAAAATACTCGTGACAAGAACAACAAAGGTAATCATCGCCGTAATCTTGAATACGACGGAAAAATTAAACTCCAGTGAATCGACAATGACGACAGCAATCGCCATAATGAAGCCCATGACGATGGACAATACGGTGGTCAGCACACAGCCAAAATGATCTTTAAACATAATCTTTACCTCCTCGGTTTTTTCTCTCTTTGAATTGTCTATACTTTATCAAAGCTGAGCGGCATGTTCTATCATCTGTACAGGCACACGTATAAACAGATAGTTGATAGCGCTGATAATCTTGAAACGAACAAACTCAGAACGGTATAATGGAATCAATCAGGATAATAAAATCTGAATCCGCTGAAGAAACAGCGGACATAAAGGAACATAAACATATAGAAAGAATCGGAGAAACCCCTATGGATACCAAACTGCTGGATTACTTTATCGCCTGCTATGAACTGGGCAGCATAAACAAAGCCGCGCACGCGCTCTATATTTCCCCTCAGGGAATGGGAAAAGCACTGGACAAACTAGAAGCAGAAGTTCAGAACACCTTGTTCGTCAGGAATCGCTCCGGCCTCCAGCCAACCGCCTGCGGACGATATTTCTACGAACGCAGCAAAGACCTGATTTCCATGCTCCAGTCCATAGAAGTCGAAATGAAGCGGATCCACGATAATGAAAACATCTTCCACATCGGCCTTGCCTGCGGGGTAACGAATGTCCTTCCCACCAGATTGCTCTGGCCGGAAAACGACGCTCTTGGAGCAGGCAGTACAGCAGAATTTTCCGAAAATTTTAATGACGAAATAAAATCACTCCTGCTTGCCGGCCAGCTTGACCTGGCCCTCATCATCGGCGACATGAATTCTCCTCTGATTACCCAGAGAAAAATCTTCAGCCGGAAGATGAAAGCCATCGTCTATGACGGCCATCCCCTCAGCAGCCGGTCCGTTCTGCAGATCAAAGATCTCAAGTCCCAGCCGCTGATCACCCTGAACGAAAAATTTTCTTCTTATCACCTTCTGATCCAGCGCTGCCGCGAAAGCGGATTTCTACCGGATATACGCTCCACAACTATGGAAAGCGCAGTGATTTACTCTCTGTGCGCGGACAGACAGGGAATCGGCATCGATGTCGACATCCACCGCAGATTTACGATGCCGGACGATCTCCACTATATCGAAATCGAGGATTCTATTCCCTGGACCATCAATGCTGTATATCGGACGGCGCATCAGAAAGCGGATCAGCTTGAACAGCTGATCGAACACGTCCGGCTCCAGACTCTGCGTTTTCATGAGGCCGTATGATTACCCGTCTGCATCAGTGAAAACAGATGCCGGCGGCTCTGTCCCGGCCTGCATGTTCTACTCCCACAGCCAGATTCTTCTAACCGAGTCTGAGCCCGACATATACGCCAACTATGCAGCAGACGACAGAAAGGATAATGTACAGTCCTCCCTGCATCCAGCTCCCGGATTCCAGAAGGCCCCAGGCTTCCACAGAAAAGGTCGAAAATGTCGTCAGACCGCCGCATAAACCGGTTTTCAGAAACAGCAGCTTATTCGGATCCATGTCGGTATCCTTCGCATAGGCGATAATAAAGCCAATCAGGACAGCACCGATAATATTGGTAATAAAGGTATTAATCGGATAATTTCCCCTGCTCTGCATCGGAATCAGGGAGATCAGATATCTGGCACAGGCTCCGACGAAGCCGCCCATTCCGACAGCCGCTAATTGTATAAACATTCTATTCACCTCATACGATCTGCTGCATCACTTGATTATTTCACTCACGGCTTTATAGTATAGCACGATCAGAGAAAAATTATTTATCCAATTCTCCCAGCGTGTAATATTTCTGGTAGCGGCTTTTCGGAGTCTCCGGATGAGTCATGGCCAGTTTTCCTTTATCCAGAAGCGGCTGAATATAATGTTTCCGCACATAAAATGCAGTCTTCATCCCAAGATGATCGGTTATCTGGTGAACCGTTTTCGGCTCTGTGCAGAAGGCAAGCAGCTCCTGTGAAGGATCGGATTCATATCCGGAAGCCCGTTTATTCTCTGCACTTATTCGGTTTCCATACAGGATTTCTGATTCTCCGATTTGATTCGGATAATCCACTGCTGCCCGTCTTCTATTATACAAAGTAACGACAAATTCATTCCTCCGATTCTCAAAAACCGGTTCTGGAAGCTTCCATTCCCTCATCAGTCTGCGCATGGTCGGAATCCCTGAATAGCGGTTTTCTGCGTTCGTCTGCGATTCTGCAATCACCGCAAGGGTCGGATTCCGGAGTTCCGGCCTGGCTGTCCCCAGCTGATCCACAGTCATTCTTCCATATAAATTACCCGGACTGTGAATTTCTATCCGGTCAGAAAACATGTTCAGCTGGATCGGTGTTCCTTCTGTATAAACACTGTAATCCCGGTGAATAACTGCGTTCAGCACAGCCTCTCTGACTGCAGTCACCGGGTATTCTGTCCGGTCTTTTCTCTCTCCTGTTGCTGGATCGATAATCGTTGAAACCTTCATATTCCGCACACAGAAACGCACGGCTTCCTGAACCATCTCTGCAAGTGTACCTTCAATCCTTTTATTATCCAGGAATCTGCCCCCGGTCACAAGATCCACGTCACCCATGGCACACCCCGGGATGACAACTGCTGTAATCCCGAACTGTGGGAAAAATCCCTGCGGATACAGACCGAAATTCATCAGTCCGGCTAAGGTAGCGTGTCCGTTTCTGAAGAGGCCGAGCAGCTCCAGAATCTTATCCTTCGGAAGACGGGACAGACCCGGCCGCTGTAATTTCTGCTCTGCCACGTAAACAGTGATACGGTCCATGTCCATGAAAGTGACATCTGCCCGCGCAGCGATGCGTTCATCGTCATGCTCATGCTTTCGGAATGCCTCATAGGAATAGAGTTCATAGTTCGTCATTCTGAAATCGACATCTCCGACACGGATATAGGAACCACCCTGTCTTCCGGCTCCCATATAATAGCAGGGGCGTTCAGCGACATCAACAGCTGGAATTTCTGCGGAACATATCCATACACCACGATATTCAGCGGAGGTGAAATATGCGCGGACGGGCGGATGCATCTGCTGACACTGTGCCGTTACACGCTTCTGCAGATCCTGAAGATCATATACACCGGCAGGACGAAAGTCATTATTTTCATCCAGTCCAAATGTTTCGCCTCTATTAAAACGTCCATGATCTGATTTGCTTGCATGTCCAGGAAC
>JBJFHK010000144.1:0-2102 GCA_051893535.1 Eubacterium sp.
GAAAAAGATTTTTATTCCCTTGCGTGTGTATTTTGTCTATGGGGAAGAATACTGCAGGGTTGAAAAAAGCCTTGCAGAAAAATTGCGATAGCTTTACAGATATTTTTCTTGTATTCATGCGAAACCGTAACATATGTGACGGAAATATCTGTCAGTACATTGCTATAATGATAACAATCAGTGAGCAAGTGAACGGTATTTCTTATGTTACGGTAAATATACCGGGAGGATTTTCAATGGGCTATGTATTAACCAGGGAGGGCTTCGACCAGGCGTTGGAGGCTCTGCGAGGAAAGTACCGGATTTATGCTCCGGTCAGAAAGGTCGGAGAGGGCAGGTTCGCCGACACCGACGTTGTCCGTTATGATTATGTAGAACGGCTGGAGGATATGGAACTGGATGTCCGGTCGGACTATTCGTTTAAGGATGTTCTGCTTCCTCTGTCTGAGACAATGTTTTTCTTTACGGAGGATCAGATTAAAGAGGCGGATTATGATGCGTCCCCGGTCATTGTCCTGCTGAGAAGCTGTGATATCCACGCGGTCAAAAGACTGGATCAGATGTATCTGGACAACGGCCCGGATAAAGATTATTTCTATGAGCGCCTGAGAGAGCGCGTAAAGTTTGCTCTGATTGGCTGCGGAAAGGCGTGTGAAAACAGCTTCTGCGTGGACATGAAATCCAATAAAACGGAAGACTATGTATTCTCGATGGACGTGATCGATGGTAAAGTCTATACAGATGTAAAAGAAGAAGATTTAGAAGCTGCCTTCCGTGATCACGCGGAAAGTCAGAAAGACGTAACTCCGCAGTTCGTAACAGAAACGGAGTACCATGTTGAGCGTCCGGAAGACGTTCCTCTGAGCATTTTCCACGATGAAATGTGGGATGAATACAGCAAACGCTGCATCAACTGCGGACGCTGCAATTTCGTATGTCCGACCTGCACCTGCTTCACCATTCAGGATCTGTTCTACACAGACAATGGAAAAGTCGGAGAGCGCAGAAGGGTGAATGCCTCCTGCATGGTAGACGGATATACAGATGTAGCCGGCGGCCTGCAGTTCAGAAAGACCAACGGAGAGCGTATGAGATTCAAGGTTCTGCATAAGGTCTATGATTTCAGAAAACGTTTCGGCTATGACATGTGCGTGGGATGCGGACGCTGTGACAGTGTATGTCCGGAGTACATCTCCTTTGCAAATTGTATTAATAAGCTGAACAAGCGTGTAAAAGAGCTGGAGGTGGAATAAATGCCGGGCAAGAATGAATATACACCAATTTCTTCTAAAATTCAGGATATCATCAAGCATACTCCTGAGGAGTGGACATTCCGTTTCACTTATGTCGGACCGGTCAAACCGGGACAGTTTTTCCAGGTTTCGATTCCGAAAGTGGGAGAATCACCGATCTCCGTCAGCGGAATCGGTGATGATTTTGTCGATCTGACGATCAGAAGAGTTGGAAAGGTAACCGATTATCTGTTTGACAACTATAAAGCTGGGGATTCGCTCTTTATCAGAGGACCGTACGGAAACGGATTCGATGTAGAGGATTACGCAAAGGGCGAGATGATCATCGTAGCGGGAGGAACTGCCGTTTCTCCGGTCAGAGGCGTTGTGCAGTATCTCTGCAAGACGGATCATCCGCAGGATACACACTTTATCGCCGGCTTCAAGAATCCGGGCGAGATCATGTTCAAGAAGGATTTTGAGGAGTGGAAGGATAAGATCGATCTTACTCTGACGGTAGACGGTGCTCCGGAAGGCTATGAGGGCAACGTCGGAATGGTAACCAAGTATATTCCGGACGTTCCGATCCGTGATATCGATTCCTGCAAAGCGATCGTTGTCGGACCGCCGCCGATGATCAAGTTCTCCATCATCGAGCTCGTAAAACTCGGATTAAAGGAAGAAAATGTCTGGATTTCTGACTCCAGAAGAATGTGCTGCGGCATGGGTAAGTGCGGCCACTGCAGAATCAACGACAAGTATGTCTGCATCGATGGACCGGTATTCCGCTACACCGAGCACAAGGAACTTGTCGATTAACGGAAAGGCGGTGAATTCATTGGATACAAATACTAGAGATTTCAATATGAA
>JBJFHK010000145.1:0-49741 GCA_051893535.1 Eubacterium sp.
CGCTCTCGGGCGGTCCGTTCCCGACTTCCCGGCTCACTTTCTGGTCGGGAACGCCACATTTTTTCCGCCGTTTCCCGACTTTGGTTTCTGCCGGTCGGGAAACTGGCTCTCAGGCGGTCCGTTCCCGACTTCCCGGCCAGCTTTCTGGTCGGGAACGCCACATTTTTTCCGCCGTTTCCCGACTTTGGTTTCTGCCGGTCGGGAAACTGGCTCTCAGGCGGTCCGTTCCCGACTTCCCGGCCAGCTTTCTGGTCGGGAACGCCACATTTTTTCCGCCGTTTCCCGACTTTGTTTTCTGCCGGTCGGGAAACTGGCCCGCTTACCCTGCGTTCCCGACCGCCGCCTTCAAGAAACGCGATTATTATACAGTATACACTAGGCAGCTCCAGCAACCCTAATACCCACCAGCATTCTTAACAACCCCGCTACTACCATTTTCCAGTCATTCCCGCTCTCACGTAAAAACAGCGCCGGAATACATTCCATCCCGGCGCTGTAAACATTTTTATTCTTTTTATGATGATCCAGTCTCCTACTGATCGTGCTCTGCCTTGTATTTTGTGACGAGCTTGTTGATACGATCGTATGGATCGAGCAGTTTTCCGATGGAGGAATCGTGGTTCAGAGTGTCGATGATGTAGGCGATGTACTTGCTCATGCCACAGCTGATATAGTAGTCGCGGGAGAGAAGCTCTTCGGACTGGTAAACCAGGTTGGTGGTTACAACCTTGTAGATGATTCCCTTTTCAACGGCCTCGTCGAAGACCTTCATGCCCTTTGTGAAGAGACCGAATGTGGCGATGACGAAAATTCTGCGTGCGCCGCGCTTTTTCAGCTCGGTGGCTACGTCGATCATGCTCTCGCCGGATGCGATCATGTCGTCAACGATGAACATGTCTTTTCCTTCTACAGATGCGCCGATGAACTCATGAGCAACGATCGGGTTGCGGCCGTCCACGACTTTGCTGTAGTCGCGGCGCTTGTAGAACATTCCCATGTCTACACCCAGTACGGATGCCATGTATACGGCTCTCTGTGTACCGCCTTCATCCGGGCTGATGACCATCAGATGGTCATTGTCGAATTTAATGTCGTCGCATTCCTTGCAGATTCCCTTGATGAACTGGTAGGTACACTTTACTGTTTCGAATCCGTTCAGAGGAATGGCGTTCTGAACTCTCGGATCATGAGCGTCGAAAGTGATGATGTTGTCTACGCCCATATTGACCAGTTCCTGCAGCGCGATTGCGCAGTCCAGGGATTCTCTGGCGCTTCTTCTGTGCTGTCTTCCCTCGTACAGGAAAGGCATAATCACAGTAATGCGGTGTGCTTTTCCCTCTACCGCAGCGATGATTCTCTTCAGGTCAGAGAAATGATCGTCCGGAGACATGTGATTCGGCTCACCGTAAATATCGTAGAAAAGGCTGTGATTAGTAATATCTACCATCAGGTACAGGTCGAGTCCGCGAACTGTCCGCTTGATCTCTCCCTTTGCCTCTCCAGAACCGAAACGCGGGTTGTCAATTTCCACGAGATAGGAACCATTGTCGTAAACCGGCTCCTCTTCATTGGTTGTGCGTTCCTGGTCTCTTTCTTTACGCCAGGAAATCAGCCAGTTGTCAACACGTTTGCCAATGCCTTCGCAGCTCTTCAGCGGAACTACGCCCAGAGGTGCTACCGGTCTGCTGTTCAGCAATAATTTATCATTTGCCATGATTGTACTCCTATTCACTTGCTTTCATGCCTTAAGTTCAAGCGGATCAAAATGTTTCGCACAACCATTATACACTTTTTCTAAATCGAGTATAGGACCTATTCGGTTTTTTCATGTATTTTTCGCCGCAGAAATGCCATTCCCGCCGTCAAAATGAGGCCAATCAAGGAAATACCCTCCCCGATTCTCTTCCCGGGCGCGTGATAAGTCAGTACAATTTTATGATTCCCAGCCGGAATATTTTCGGATACTTTCGCGAATCCAAAGCAGCTTTTTGTAACAGAAGCAGATTTTCCGTCCACTTCCGCGGTGAATCCCTGATCGTAGGGGATCGTCGTAAAGAGCGTATCCCCCTTGCGGAATGCAGCTTTTGTCACAACGACATTGCCGCCGGACGGTTTCTGTTTAATCTCTGCCGCCCGGACCCCGCGCAGGGACCGGTTCAATGCCGCCGCGGAACGCTCTGTCACGCGGATATTCTTCAGCGCGTAATTTCCGTGATGGAAGCGGAAATGCAGCTCCGTCTCATGGGCCGGAATATAGAGCGTGTAGGTAAAGATCCTGTTCCAGTTGTCGTAGATGGCGTTTGGGGACGTTCTTGTGTTCAGCATATGGTTCACACTGACCCTAACATCCCCTTTATGGTCCTGAATCATCTGATTCCGCTGCCAGATTCCAAATTTCACCCTGGAGCGGGTCCGGTAATTTTTCAGTGTGCCGGAAATCGTGATGATCCTCGCGTGATCAGAAGGCTTCAGATGCAGAATCTTTTCCTGCATGACTTTACTGTGAATCCTGTATGTCGTCTTCATCCCGGGAACATTGATTTTCTTCGCTTTCTGCTGACGGGGATTAAATTCTGTTTCAGACGTATAGGCAGTTGGAAGCACATTTTTATTCTCATACAGGCGATAATTCCGGATTCTTTTCAGCAGATGGTAGTTTTCCGGCGCTGTATACAGATTGCGGGTAATCAGATACCGCACACCCATCTGCGCGCAGAAATATGGATTTTCTGTCTGATCCATCATGGCTGAATTCCGGTATCGCACGTTATTTCCGCACTGACTGTGAAAATAACGGCTGTAATACGGATTTGACACAGAAGAATACATCGATGCAATAGATTCTCCATTTTCCGCCGGCAGGTTTAAGGGTGACCGGTCTCCCATCAGATACCCGGTTCTATAGCTTCCCTGCGCCATCTGAAACTGCGGGATTGCAAGCGTTCCGCCGTTTTTTATCAGTGACTTCCTGTGGTTGATGCTTACGGTTACGACCAGGGCGGGAATCAGGAGTACAGCCATTCCCGTCCGGATCAGCAGAGGCCGCTTTTTCCCTGCGGCAAAAACCACCAGCACCAGTAACGTGAGACAGAAATCAGCAAGGAACCACACCCGGTCTTTTGATCCGAAAGTGAAATAACACAGCGCACCGAGAGGAATAAGCAGAAGGAAAAGTTTTTTCCAAAGCACCCGTCCTTCCAGCGCCCGGTCCAGAAATTCCGCCTCCATCATGGCTGCAAGCGGCAGAAAGGCAAATAATACCTTTCCATGCACGTACATGCCGCCGTTCATCACGAATACCGGAAGAGCCCAGAAAGCAAGGATCAGAAAGACAGCCGCGAGCCATCTTGCGCCGGCATTTTTTGTCAGAAGGAAAAAGCAGACCGCCGCCAGAAAGAATGCCGTAACGCCCATGGAATTTACATCGTACATCATGTATTCTCCGTGGAATACCGGTGTCAGAAGCTCTTTCAGGCTGACGGTCGTCTGGGACTGGCTTCTTCCCGCCAGCGCGTAGATCGTCGGCAGCCAGAGCACTGCCGTCACCATAACCGTCAGAATGCTTCCCGGAATCATCTTGAGAACCGCGCGGAATGCGCGTTTTCCGGCGCTGCCTTCTGTTTCCGGCCTGCAGAGTCCCAGATAAACGGCATACACACCTGCTGCAGCGAACTCCGCCACGGCAAAATAGTAGCAGCAGAGGATGGTCAGAGACATCCAGATGACAAAGCCGGCGGGCCCCTTTCCATGTGTGATTTGTCCCTCTAAGGCATGCAGGGCCATGATCAGAAATGGCATGTAATAGATAAACATGATGTGGTAATGGCCGTGATGGAAGAATCCCGCCGCAAATTCAAACAGCAGGGCCGCGGTCAGTGCCGCAGCAGGCCGGCAGGAGCGGGACAGCCAGCGGTAAATCAGACAGGGTGCCAGAATTCCGGTGAGAATTGCCGCAGCCATCAGATAGGTGCGCATGCGGAGAAAGGGAAACAGGTATGAAAGCAGTATTACCGGGCTCAGCAGCCCGTAATAGGAAAAATAGTAAGCGTTTTCCCCGCCGCCAACGGACGGGATGAAGTCCGGGAATAAATTTCCGGTCTGGTAAAACTGTCTGCGCAGGAGTTCCGGAATCGCGGTGTGCTGGATTTCCCAGTCGTCCAGCGTTCCGTAAATGTACTTTCCGCCTTTTGTCAGCCAGAACACGGCTGCCAGCATGGCCGCTGCGATGATCAGATAAGGAACTGCCTTCCTCAGAATGGACGCATCCTTACTGCTGTGCATAGCTTCTCCTTCTGAAGACAAAATATTTCTGACCAAGGTAGTTCATCCCAACGAACAGGACCATGCCGATCATCATGGCAAGGTTTCCATGCGTGCTGCCGCTTCCTGTACCCAGGACCGCCTGCGCGGCCGGAATAGCCAGTCCGTATGCCAGCAGATAACAGACGGCGATATTGACGATGAAGCGGACGAGCTCCATGCCGGAATATCCCCTGCAGCGGAAGGTGTAATACTTATTCAGGAAATAGCTGCAGACACTGCCGACGATATAGTTCATGGCCGTGGAAAACCAGTAGCCGCATTTCAGTGCGTTATAGAGAAGGAACATGGTGCCGCAGCCGACCAGTGTATTGATCAGACCGGTAATGATGAATCTTACGGTCGTCTCATCAATTAAACCGTGTAAGTGTATTTGGAACCATCTTTTCATTGTCATGGCTGATACTCTCCTCTTTCACTAAATACTGGGGACGGTTGAGTTCCTCTTCATAAATTCTTCCGATATAGAGGCTGACGCCGCGCATCAGCAGAAGCAGAATGCCGGCAAGAAGCAGGATCATGCCGAGCAGCAGATCGACTTCCCTGAGCCTTCCGTGCATGACGGCAAGGACGATCATCGCGGCGATTCCCAGCATGAGAAACAGTCCGCCGAGATAGCCCGGCAGGCGCAGCATCCAGTCGGAATAGCTGCTGATGCCGTTAACGGCATAGGAAAACAGCTTTTTCATCGACCACTTGCTCTCGCCTGCAGCGCGTTCGACATTGTCGTATTCAATCCACTCGGTGTGGAAACCAATCCAGGAAAACATGCCTTTGGTGAAGCGCCGGTGCTCGGTGAAACTGCGCATTGCGGATGCCGCTTTCCGGTTCATCATCCGAAAGTCAGTTACGTTTCTCTGCATCTTCACGTCGGAAATCCGGTTCATGACATCGTAGAATTTCTTAGAAAGGACGGCCCTGCGGCGGCTTTCGCCTTCCCGGTCTTTTCTTACAGCCGCCGCGCAGTCACACTGACCTTCGGAGACCATGCGGTACATCTTCGGGATCAGCTGAGGCGGATGCTGCAGGTCCGCATCCATAAATACCGTGTAATCACAGTCCAGATTCTGAAGACCCGCGCAGAGTGCGGATTCCTTTCCAAAATTTCTGGAGAAAGAAAGGTAGTCACAGCGGCTGTCGATGCTGTGGATCTGGCGGATCATTTCCAGTGTGTTATCCCGGGAACCGTCATCCACAAACAGAATCTGAAATCGTGCGTGCGGCATCTGATTCATGACAACCCGCATCTCTTTATAGAATAAGTTTAAAACATCTTCTTCATTGAAACAGGGGACGATAACTCCAATCGTATCCATATGAACGCCCATCTCCCTTTCTTTATCATTTAACAAGTATATATTTTTTCTCACGATGAAAGTGTAACAGATGAGCTTTAAATTCAGTTTGCATCTCTGTAAACAATAAATAAAATCGAAATAATCTGTCTGAAAACTCTAAATCCTGATTTTTCTACTTTTCACGATCCCAGGCAGTCAGGACCGGTTTTCAGAACGATAATGAAATTTCTTATCCGCTGCCGGCCTTACGATTCTGAAACAGGCAGCCCGGCATTCTCTCACGCGCATGCAGCAGAAAAGCGCTGCTGTGCAGAACATCAGTCTGATCTGCAGAGCAGCGCTTCCTTTCAGGTTACTATAAAGCACAATATCTCTATCTCTCATCCGGGCATAAGAACACTCGGAATCAATATCCATTTTTCTTATTAACTGAAGAAGTCCTTGACTTTCTGTGCAAAACTGCCCTTCTTCTTATAGCAGTTTTCATTCAGCTTCTTGCCCATTTCCTTAATGGCCTTCTTCTGGGCTCCGCTGAGTTTAGTCGGAACCTCCAGATTGACGGTGACCATCAGATCGCCATTGCGTCCTGTACGCAGGCTCCGGATTCCCTTGCCTTTCAGGCGGAAAATTGTTCCCGGCTGCGTTCCCGCAGGAACGTGGTAGCTGACTTTTCCGTCCAGGGTAGGAACAGTGATGTCGCTTCCGAGGGCAGCCTCTTCAAAGGTAATCGGAACCTCGATGCGCAGATCGTTTCCGGTTCTCCTGAACAGCGGATGGCTCTGTACCCTGAGAACAATGTACAGATCACCTGCCGGGCCGCCGTTTTCACCAGGCTCGCCCTGACCTCTGATCGGAATAACGGAGTCCGTATCCACACCGGCCGGAATATTGACATCGATCTTGATCTTCTTTCTGACCTTTCCGGTGCCGTGGCAGTCCGGGCACGGCGTATCGATAATTTCTCCGGTACCTCCGCAGTCCGGGCACGGAGAACTGCTCTGGAACTGTCCGAGAGGGGTTCTCTGAACACGGGTGTACATACCGGTTCCGTTGCAGCGCGGACACTTATGCTTGCTCGTGCCAGGCGCCGCACCTGTGCCTCCGCACTTCTTGCAGGATACATTCTTGTTCAGCTGAATAGTCTTTTTGACACCAAACGCCGCCTCTTCAAATGTGATGGTCAGGCGCTCCTGAAGGTCGGCACCCTTTCTCGGCGCATTGGCCTGGGAACGGCTTCCGCCGCCGCCAAACCCACCGAATCCGCCGCCGAAGAAATCGTTGAAAATATCTCCGAATCCGCCGAAATCACTGGCGTTGAATCCGCCGAATCCGCCTGCACCGCCTCCGGCGCCGCCAAATCCGGCATTCGGATCAACTCCGGCAAAACCGAACTGGTCGTACTTTCTCTTCTTATCCGGGTCTGACAGAACGGTATATGCTTCATTGACCTCTTTGAATTTCTCTTCCGCAGACTTGTCACCCGGGTTGCGGTCAGGATGATACTTCAGCGCCATCTTTCGGAAGGCCTTTTTAATTTCTTCCTCGCTGGCGCCTTTTTTCAGGCCCAGAACCTCATAATAATCCCTTTTCTTTTCTGCCATACCTCTTCTCACCTTCTCGCAGCTGACAGCACATCAATCCGGCCGGGAATTTCCCGGTCGGACTGATGATGCATTCACTGCTGTATTTTCTGCATGTCTGCTCGTCCGACAGGGACCTTTTAATCAGACATTATTTATCGTCGTCAACGACTGTGTAGTCTGCATCAACTACATTGTCATCGTTTCCGGAATTTCCGGAGTTTCCGTTATTACCGGCATTGCCAGCGTTTCCGCCTGCAGCGCCTGCACCCGGGTTAGCACCCATATTCGGGCCTGCTCCCGCAGCACCTGCACCTGCTCCCGGCTGGCCCTGCTGCGGACCTGCCTGCTGATACAGCTTTGTGGAAACTTCATTCAGCTTGGACATCAGGGCATCTTCCTTTGCCTTGACATCGTCCGGATTATTGGCATTCAGTGCGGACTGCAGGTCATTCTTTGCAGCCTCCAGAGCGCTCTTGTCAGCATCGGAGATCTTGTCTCCAGCTTCCTTGATGACGTTGTCGCACTGATAAATCATATTCTCAGCCTTGTTCTGCTCTTCAACAGCGGCCTTCTTCTTCTTATCCTCAGCCTCGTACTGCTGTGCTTCCTTGACCTTCTTATTGATCTCATCCTCGGACAGGTTCGTGGAGGAGGTAATGGTGATTGCCTGCTCTTTTCCTGTTCCCAGATCCTTGGCGCTTACATGTACGATACCGTTGGCATCGATATCGAAGGTAACCTCAATCTGCGGTACCCCGCGCGGAGCCGGTGCAATGCCTGTCAACTGGAATCTGCCCAGTGTAATGTTATCGGCAGCCATCTCACGCTCACCCTGCATGACGTGAATATCTACGGCAGTCTGGTTATCTGCAGCTGTGGAGAAGATCTGGCTCTTCTTTGTAGGAATGGTTGTATTTCTCTCGATCAGCTTGGTTGCTACACCACCCAGTGTCTCAATGGACAGGGACAGCGGAGTTACATCCAGCAGCAGGACATCGTTAACTTCACCAGTCAGAACTCCGGCCTGGATGGCAGCACCAATAGCTACGCACTCATCCGGGTTGATGCCCTTGAACGGCTCTTTACCGGTTTCATTCTTAACAGCTTCCTGAACAGCCGGGATTCTGGAAGAACCACCGACCAGAACGATCTTGGACAGGTCAGAAGCTGTAATTCCTGCATCCTGCAGTGCCTTGCGTGTAGGCGGAATGGTTCTCTGAACCAGGTCAGATGTCAGCTGATTGAACTTGGCTCTTGTGAGCTCCATGTCCAGATGCAGCGGACCTTCAGCAGTTACTGTAATAAACGGAAGGTTGATGTTGGTGGTCTGTGCGGAAGACAGCTCCTTCTTTGCCTTCTCGGCAGCTTCCTTCAGTCTCTGCATAGCCATGTTGTCCTTACGCAGGTCAACACCATGCTCCTGAGCAAAAGTATCTGCCATGTAGTTCATGATTGCGTTATCGAAGTCATCGCCACCCAGGTGTGTATCACCGTTGGTAGCCAGTACTTCGAATACGCCGTCGCCCAGTTCCAGTACGGAAACATCGAATGTGCCGCCGCCCAGGTCGTATACCAGGATCTTCTGAGATCCGGTCTCTTTATCAAGTCCATATGCCAGGGAAGCTGCTGTCGGCTCGTTGATGATTCTCTTTACATCGAGGCCTGCGATTCTTCCGGCATCCTTGGTTGCCTGCTTCTGTGCATCAGAGAAGTAAGCCGGTACGGTAATAACGGCTTCTGTAACCTTCTCTCCCAGATAAGCTTCTGCATCGTTCTTCAGCTTGGTCAGGATCATCGCGGAAATATCCTGCGGTGTGTAATCCTTACCGTCAATTGTTACTTTATAATCCTCGCCCATATGTCTCTTGATGGAAGAAACGGTTCTGTCCGGGTTTGTAACTGCCTGGCGCTTTGCTGTTTCTCCGACCAGTCTCTCACCGCTCTTGGTGAATCCGACTACAGACGGTGTTGTTCTGTTTCCTTCTGCGTTTGTAATTACTGTAGGCTCTCCGCCTTCCAGAACTGCTACACAGCTGTTCGTAGTTCCTAAATCTATTCCGATTACTTTCGACATAACGAAATTCCTCCTTGTTGATTAATTCTCTCCCAAAACCCTTTAAGAGACGGAGTCTCATCTTCCGGTGAGAACATCCATATATAGTCAGGCCTTTCGGCCGGGCTTGCTTTTTAATATGCCGGAACTCTCTTTCCGGCAGGGGCCTTTACTGGTTGACCTTGACCATTGCCGGACGGACGACTTTTCCGTGCAGTTTGTATCCTTTCTGCAGGACACCGGTAACCTGACCGGATTCATAGTCGTCATTACTGTCCGTCATCACTGCGTGATGGAAGTTCGGATCGAAGTCCTTACCCAGGGCTTCAATCTCCTCCAGTCCGGATTTCTCCAGGACTTCACGGAACTGCTTGAAGATCATGCTCATGCCCTTCTCATACGCTTCATCGGCACAGTCCTGAGCAAGCGCACGCTCGAAGTTATCCAGAACCGTCAGCAGCTCTGCCAGGATCTTCTGATTTGCGTAATCGTAAATCTCAGATTTCTCCTTTTCGACTCTGCGTTTGTAATTCTGGAAATCCGCCATCAGACGAATATACTTGTCATTCTGATCTTCTGCATCATCCGAATCCTTCTTATCCGCGTCTTTCTGCTCATCAGATTTTCCGGATTCTTTTTCCGTTTCTTCCTGATCAGCATCCTTCTCCGCGTCATCAGAAGAAGCAGCAGCCTTTTCATCCGATGTGTCCGGGCCCTGATCTTCGGTGTTCTGATTCTGCTTCGGATCCTTTTCTTCTGTTTCTTTCATTTTCTCCTCATCCATTATTATTGTCCTCACCGCCTCCGTCGTCTATTTTAAATGCATCATTCAGATTGTCCGTAAGGTACTGGACAATCGAAGTGATTTCATCGTATTTCATTCTCGTCGGACCGATGACGCCGATTTTTCCGGCGAAACGGCCATTTACATGGTAGGTCGCGGTAATCAGCGAGCAGTCCTTCAGATCTTCATCCGTGTTTTCATCACCAATGGTGACAACCATGCCATTGCCTCTGTCCATCAGTGTTTTTACCAGCTCATCCCGGTTATCAAACAGGGAAATAAAGTTTTTTGCACGTTTCAGATCTGTATATTCAGGCTGGTCGAAGATATTGCTCAGACCATCCATGTAAAATCTGACATTCAGCAGATTCTCAAGAGTATGCATAAAGTTCGGCATGACATCTCTGGCCAGCGGACTCATCGCGGCGATATCATCCTGGAATTCAGAAATGATATTATCCTTCAGGAAGTCCGTCAGCTGACGTCCACGGTAGGTATAGGTCAGCGTCTTGCTCAGAACTCTCAGCACCTCATCCGAAACCGGCTGTTCCAGATGAATCAGATTATTGGACGACTTTCCGCTCTCGGCAACGGTCATCAGAATAACTGTATGCTCGTCAACCGGCAGAAAATCAACAAACTTCAGTCTGTCTTCATCCTGCACCGGACTCAGTGCAAAGGCCGCCAGATTCGTGATCTCTGACAGCAGATCTGCTGCTCTCTGAATCGTTTTATCAAGTTCATCGATATCACTGTGCAGGGTATCCTTGATCATTTTCTGTGATTCCTGCGGTATCTCGACCTTTCCCATCGAGTTGTTCACATACCAGCGATATGCCTTGTCCGACGGTACACGGCCCGCAGATGTGTGCGGGTGAGTCAGGTAACCCATCTCTTCCAGGTCACTCATCTCATTTCTGATCGTGGCCGGACTGAAAGCATTATTGAACTCCTTAGAAAGGGTTCGCGAACCGACAGGCTCTGCAGTCCTGACATAATCGCCGATAATCTGCTGCAGGATCTTAAGTTTTCTTTCTGTCAGCTCCATATCTCATCTCCCCTTTTTCGCTTGTTAGCACTCAACTCTTAGAGTGCTAACTGCTATATATAATGTACCCCACTAAGGAAAGAATGTCAACACTAATTTCCATAAAAAGCAGGGGGATTTCTGCGCCTTTCTTCGCAGAAATCTCCCCTAAACAAACAATGCCATGATTTCATTCGAGACTGGAATTCCATCCCGGGTAAGAACGATTCTCCCCGCTTCTTCCCTGACCAGTCCCTGAGATCTGTATTCCTCAAACTCCTCTCTCCGGTCAGAAAACACATCCCAGAGCGGCCTGCCAAACTGCTTTCTGAACTTCTCCAGGCTGACTCCCTCATCCGTCCGGAGCGCTGTGAAAACATACTCCCCGCAGTTCTCCAAAAATGTATTCACATGCTGCTCGCTTCCCGGATATTCCGTAGTTCTCACCCCATCCAGGAAGGAGCTCGCCGATGCGCCGATTCCCAGATAATCCTGAAATCTCCAGTATTTCAGATTGTGGCGGCACTCGTAACCCGGCAGGGCGGCGTTTGAAATCTCATAATGATGATAGCCTGCTTCCTTCAGCAGATCCAGCGCCAGAAAATACATTTCCTCGTCCTTCTTTTCATCCAGCTCCGGAATCCGTTCCATTTTATAGTCCTCATAAAGAGGCGTTCCCTCTTCAATCTGCAGCCCGTAAAAGGACAGGTGCTCCGGCCTGAGAGATACAGCCTTCTTCAGCGTATCCTCCCACTGCGCCATCGTCTGCCCCGGAAAATCAAACATCAGGTCGATGTTCACGTTCGTAAACCCGGCATTTCGCGCCATTTCATAGCTTTTCAGGAACTCCTCCGCCGTGTGGATTCTTCCCATGGACTTCAGAATCTGATTGTCAAAGGACTGAAGCCCGATGGACACCCGGTTCACCCCCGCCTGTCTCAGTGCCCTCAGTTTTCCCTCCGACAGCGTTCCCGGATTCGACTCCATCGTGATTTCAGTGCCCTTTTCCAGACAAAAAGCTTCCTCTACAGAGGCGATTAACCTGGAAATGTATTCCGCCGGAAGAATGCTCGGCGTCCCGCCGCCGATAAACACCGTATCCACCGTATAATGGTCAGAAAGCTCAGCTCCGCGGCCCAGAATTTCCGTAATCAGCCGGTCCACATAAGCCGCTTCCTTCTGCGCGGCATCCGCATCCTTTCCCACAGCCTGCGAATAAAATCCGCAGTAGCGGCATCTTGAAATACAGAAGGGAATGTGAATATAGATGCCAAGCGGCCTGCGCGTTTCCTGCGCGGGCCGCATCTGTCCATTTGTATTATTACTATTAATATTATTTATCATCGTCATACTTCAGTACAGCAGTAAAGGCTTCCTGCGGAACCTCAACCTTTCCGAACTGCTGCATCCGCTTCTTTCCTTCTTTCTGCTTCTCCAGAAGTTTCTTCTTTCTGGAAATATCTCCGCCGTAGCACTTGGCGATTACATCCTTGCGGTAAGCCCTGACCGTTTCACGGGCGATTACTTTTTGTCCTACAGCAGCCTGAATCGGAACCTCGAACTGATGCATCGGGATGACTTCCTTCAGCTTCTTGCAGACGAAGCGGGCGCGGTTATAGGCCTCGGAACGGTGCACGATCATGGAGAAGGCGTCCACGATGTTCTTATTCAGCAGGATGTCCAGCTTCACCAGATCGGATTTCTGATAGCGGACGAATTCATAGTCCAGGGAACCGTAGCCCTTGGTCATGGATTTCAGCGCGTCAAAGAAGTCGTAAATGACTTCATTCAGCGGAAGTTCATAGTGCAGCTCCACACGGTCGGTGGTGATGTAGTCCATACCCAGCATGGTGCCGCGGCGTTTCTGGCAGAGTTCCATGATGGATCCGACATAGGTCTTCGGCAGCATGATGTCGGCATTGACGATCGGTTCCTCGATGTGATCGATCTCGGAAGGATCCGGCAGATTGGTCGGGTTCTGGATCATCTTCACGGAACCGTCGGTCAGAATGACTTTATAGACTACGCTCGGGGAAGTCGTGATGATGTCCAGATTGAATTCACGTTCCAGACGTTCCACAATGACCTCCATGTGCAGCAGGCCCAGGAAGCCGCAGCGGAATCCGAATCCCAGAGCGGCGGATGTCTCCGGCTCAAAGAGAAGCGAAGCGTCGTTGACCTGCAGACGCTCCAGCGCTTCCTTGACGGACTCGTACTTCTCGCCCTCTGCCGGATAAATTCCGGAGTAAACCATCGGCTGCACCTTTTTATATCCCGGCAGGCTTTCTTTTGCCGGATTATCCGCGAGAGTGACGGTATCACCAACTCTGGCGTCCCGGACCTGCTTGATGGCCGCGCAGATATAGCCTACGTCGCCGGCGCGCAGAAACTTGGCCGGAACGTGGCTCGGCGCCATGACACCGACTTCCGTGACCTCGTAATTGGCCTTGGCCGCCATCAGGCGGATCGTATCGCCGACCTTCACCTTTCCGTCGAACAGCCTGACGAAAATCACGACACCCTTGTAATTATCGTACACGGAGTCAAAAATCAGCGCTTTCAGCGGCGCGTCCACATCGCCCTGCGGAGCCGGGATGTCTGTTACGATCTTTTCCAGCAGATTTTCCACACCCATTCCGGTCTTGGCAGAAACTTCCGGCGCATCCTCCGCGTCGATGCCGATCATCTCCTCGATCTCTTCTTTCGATTCTTCCGGGCGGGCGCTGGCCAGATCCATCTTATTCAGGCAGGGCAGGATCTCCAGGTCTTCATTCAGCGCAAGATAGACATTTCCCATGGTCTGCGCCTCCACACCCTGTGTGGCGTCCACGACCAGAACCGCGCCCTCGCAGGCCGCCAGACTGCGGCTGACCTCATAGTTGAAATCCACGTGTCCCGGCGTGTCGATCAGATTGAAAATGTACTCCTTCCCGTCCTTTGCCTTATAGACGAGACGTGTCGTCTGCAGCTTGATCGTGATTCCGCGCTCACGCTCCAGATCCATATTATCCAGGAGCTGCTCCTTCATGTCGCGCTCCGCCACCAGTCCCGTCATCTCAATCATGCGGTCCGCCAGCGTTGACTTACCGTGGTCAATATGCGCGATGATACTGAAATTCCGGATATATTTCTGATAATCATTATCTTTCATGCATAAGTCTCCTTACTTTACTGAGAATATCTGTTTTATTCTACCATATCTGGCGCATCCGGGCACCCATTCTTCCGACAAAAGATGAATCTGTTACATCAATCGAAGCAGAAGCACTTGCAATTTTCTCTCATACGTGCTACACTCGAAACTGCGTATTTAATTTTTTAATGCTATATTTTAGTAGTGGGGGTAAACATGGCTAACATCAAATCCGCAAAGAAGAGAGTAAAAGTTACTGCTAAGAAGACTGCTCAGAACAGAGTAATCAAGGACGATCTGAAGGCTGTTATGAAGGAATTCGATGCTGCAATCGCTGCAAAGGATTTCGACACAGCTGCTGAGAAGAGAACTGCTGCTGAGAAACAGCTGAAGAAAGCTGCTACAAAGCACATCATCTCCAAGCAGGCTGCAAGCAGACATATTTCCCAGGTTACAAAGAAGCTGAACGCAGCAAAAGCAGGAAAGTAAAATCTCACCCGTCCCCACACGTGCATCTGCTGGGGTGCACATGCTTTTAAGCAGAGAACCGATGGTTGTGTCTCCCATCGGTTCTTTTTTATTGTCTGTTCGTCAGACGACGAGCCAGGTACAGGATACGCGCCCCCTCGTCAGGCATACACGTGTATACAGTATTTTTATGCGGCGGGCGATTGTCTCCTTGCGCCTTGTTTTTGTCCCGCCGGGCTGTGGTTAACGATAATAATCCCCGCTGAAATCAGCGCCAGTGCGCCGAGTACGGAAAGACGGAAGGCTTGGCCGGATTCTCCCAGCAGAACTGCGGAAAGCAGAACGCCGATCACCGGGTTCATGAAACCGAACACCGCGATCCGGCTGACTGGGTTGAATTTCAGCAGGATGCTCCAGATGGTGTAAGCCGCCGCGGAAATGAAGGCCATGTAAAGAAGCAGAAGCAGGCCGCTCCAGCCTGCAGAACTGCTCTGCAGCTGACCGCCCCGCAGAAAGCCGTAGGCCGTCAGCATCAGTCCGCCTGCGAGAAACTGGTAACCGGACAGTACCGTTGGATCTTCCCTCTGCCCTGCCTGTTTCATATAGGATGTAGACAGCCCCGCCATGACTGTGGAAAGCAGGACGCAGCCTTCACCCAGCAAAGAAAAATGAAAATGAAGAGTTCCGCTGCCGCGCAGCTCGACCATCATGACCCCGGCAAACCCCAGCAGACTGCCCAGGGTCTTGCGCCAGGTCATTTTCTCTGTCCGGAACAGAAATGCCGCGATCAGAATCGCAATAAATGTCCCGGAGCCGATAATAATCGAGGAATTCACACCGCTCGCATGGGCAAGTCCGATATAGAAGAAGAAATACTGCCCGGTAGTCTGAAAAAGTGACAGAATTACAATGGTTCCGGCCGATCCTCTCCGTGGACGCAGAAATCTCTTCTCCATCAGACTTCCGAACAGGATCACCAGAATCCCGGCCAGGGTGAAGCGGATTCCGGCAAACAGCATCTGCGACGCCGTATCCCCCGCGCCAATGGAAAACAGCCGGTAGCCGATCTTTACACACGGAAAGGCGCTGCCCCAGAGGAAGCAGCTGGTGAAGGTGCCGGCCAGTACGACCGGCAGAGCCGTCCAGAATCTGCCTTTCTTCTGCTCCGCGCCCGCCCGATCCTTTCCGGTCTTTCTTTTCTGCTTAACTTTTCCTTCCGTATTTTTCAGTGTTCTGTCTGGCATTACAATCTTACCGCCGTTTCCAGGGCAAGCTTCATCATGTCCGTAAACTGTGTCTGGCGCTGCTCGACTGTTGCGGCTTCATCCAGGACAAAATGATCACTGACGGTGAAAATCGCAAGGGCATTCTTTTTCAGAAAAGCTGCATTGGAATACAGCGCCGCCGTCTCCATCTCCACGCCGATCACGCCCATTCTCTGCCAGCACTTCCACCAGTCTTCGTCCGCTTCATAGAAGTGATCACTGGACAGAACATTTCCCGCATATACCTTAATTCCTGTTTCTCTGGACGCCTCCTGAGCCGCTGTCAGCAGACTGTAGCTGCAGCACGGGGAATACTGCCCCTCCACATGGAAAGTATCCATATAGCTGGAATCCGTGGACGCCGCCAAGGCCATGACCGTATCCCCCACATGCACATTCGGATTAAAACTTCCCATTGTGCCGATACGGATAATATTCTCTACATGATGCTGGTCATACAGCTCCCAGGAATAAATTCCCATGGATGGCATGCCCATGCCGCTTCCCTGCACAGAAACCGGCACACCTTTATAGCTTCCCGAATATCCGTACATGTTCCTGATTTCGGAATAGCGGACCGGATTCTCCAGGAAATTCTCCGCGATGAACTGCGCACGGAGCGGGTCACCAGGCATCAGAACCGTTTCCGCGACCTTAGCCTTATCTGAAACTGCGATATGTAATGACATAATGATTCTCCTTTTTCTATTCTTTTCTGACCGGCACGCAGAACAGCACACTCATCCGCATTCTTCAGCCTTTTGCGTTTTTCTCCACTTTCCGCGTTCTTCCGGCAGACACAGCGATCACCGGAGAAGCTGCTTCCGGCCGGAAGAACTGCTTCTCCAGAAAGCTGCATGATTCAACGGCCTGTAATATATTATGTGCATGTATTATCATACCACAGAACAGCCGGGGAAAATCCACTGCAGGACGGATTCTCCGACTGCAAGAAAAAATCGGAAAATCGCTTTTTTCGGCGACTTTCCGATCATCCACAATATGAAAATTATCATTACTTCCTTGCAGCTTATTTTATTTGCCGGCAGAGGTCGTTCAGCTGACTACATCTCGTCAGCGACTTTAATGTTCTCACGGATTCCCTCACAGCACTTGTGGAAGTGCTCCAGTTCCTCATCCGTCAGATGCAGCTCCACAACTTCCTCACAGCCGTCCTTGCCGATGATCGCAGGAACGCCTGCGAATACATCATGCTCATCAAAATCTCCGTCCAGCGGTGCACTTACCGGAATGATTGCCTTTTCATCATGGAAGATTGCGCGGATGATGCGTGCAGCTGTTGCGGCAATCGCATATTCTGTGCAGCTCTTTCCCGCGAATACAGTCCATGCTCCGTCAACGGTCTCTTTAATCATGGCATCACGATCGAAACGGAAACGCTCATCCTCTGCGGCCAGCTCTTCCAGTTTATGGGAGCCAAAAGCCACCTGGGACCAAGGGGCAAACTGGGAATTTCCGTGCTCACCGATCATATATGCAGTGATGGACTTATGATCGATTCCGGTTGTCTCAGCCAGATGGGAGATCAGACGCGCGGAATCCAGTCCTGTGCCTGTTCCGAATACGTGGCCCTTTGGCAGATCCAGACCCTTTGCGATTTCAGCGGTAATGATGTCGCAAGGGTTGCTGATGTTCAGGAAAATTCCGTTGAATCCAGAAGCCTTGACCTTCGGAATAAAGCCCTTTGCAGCCGGTACGGTGAACTTCATTTCCTCGACACGGTCATGTGTCTCCGCCAAAATGGAAATTTTACCGCTGGCATTAACGACAACATCGCAGTCCTTCAGATCCGGATAGTCTCCGACAGACACACGGACACGGTGCGGCATATAAGGGATGGAATCCTTAATGTCCTGACATTCACATGCAGATTTTGCCGGATTGCTGTCGATCAGCACGATTTCATCTGCGATCCCCTGAGTAACCAGTGCGCTCAGAACATGCGCACCAACATGACCTACTCCGATAATTCCAATTTTTCTCGTTTTCATCCGTAACCCTCCAATATATACAAAGTATTCTAATTATGAATGATTATCCATATCTAAATTGTATTTCATTGTCCATTGTGTGCATAATTCTGTATACACACTATGGGCATACGATCATCTACCTGCTATCATATCCACATGTAAAAACCTTGTCAACCATTGTAAATCCGCCATTTCTCGCGTATCCTGAATACATGATCGAATCTTCTGTTTACTCGTTTTCCCTGTCTCGCATTCCTCCGTAATTACTGGTTAGAGAACACATATTTATTAATATTTTTCTGTTCTTACACAAAATTGAAGCGTCCCGTGGGCAGTTTTGTATTTTTTTCCACGCACTGCCTGATTCTTGATTTCTAGTGACAAAATCCATGATCAAGTGGAATTTTTAGTTCGTGTATACAAAAGACATTTCAAAATACAAGCTGTATTTATCTGATCCAGCCAAATTCACGCTGCCTGCTCCCGGACAGTCTGTGAATTCGCAAATGCTTTTTCTCCATCCGCTTCCTTCTTTGTATCCCGGTATCCCAGGTATCCTGAATGATCCTGACCGAGTTCTCCCACTGTTCATCGGACAGCGCAGGAAATCCGTATAGCGGAATCCTGCAAATCCATCTGTGTATACTTGATACAAAACTCATCGATAATTGGCACTGAGCTGCGGCTATTCAGATAGGCTAAGCTTCCTGAACTGCAGCCGGCCTATTAACTGCCCTGTTGACAATCAGATTTCTATATTCATTTATATCTTGTTATGTTTATTCATTGTATTTGATATAGTATTTTTTTAGTTCGTTTAAACCATGATTATAATAAAAAATGCAGAACCATACTTATCGATATCTTAAATAATCAGAAAACAAAGCAGGCAATAATTCAAAAAATACCAGAAGCAGATGTTCACAAGTCCAGACTCGGAAATGCCGGCAGCAGCATTTCCGAGTCTGTTCCAATTCTATTCGGATAATATCCTCTAATTACCAGATTCACTTATCAAAACCCCGATCTCAGATGGATGATGACGGAAATTATTACACACAAAACGTAATGCATAATTATCGGGTTCTGCGCTTTCTTAAAAAATTAGAGTTTCGCAGAACCAGCCGAAAATTCTTCACGCATCCATCACAATTCGACTGCCAACGAAATTAATTCCTGCAGTAACACCATAAACACTAAAATATACCATACAAAAAATTACCCAGCTCTGTAAATCTCATATTGTCATCTTTAACGCTTTAACGCACAAAATCAAAATTTCTAAAAAGGGAAGGATTATATATGGTATACGTTATTCTCCCCCACTCATCTGACAATTCGGCCGGATCTATAACAAATGCAGCATACCAGGGCTGCCGCCTCCCCACGCTCAAGATCCACAAGAAAGCCATCCTTGCATACAGTATACCTCCGCTTCCCTTTCTCCTTATTCGAAAACCAGCAAAAAGGACGAAACCCCTGAGATTTCGTCCTTTTGCTGCCCATTATTTCATAAAATTCACAAGGAAACAGTTTCTCGCAATCTGATCCCTCAGCTGCCGGTATCCGCGGCAGGCGGCTCTGCATGCCTCTGCCAGAATTCCGGCACACTACTGCTCTGCTCTTGTCGGTCCGTCGTACGGGAATGCCGGCATCAGCTGCAGCTTGAATACATTTGCGCGGTGCTTCTGATCGATGCTCTTCTTTGTCTCCGGATCGTCGCACTCACCGGTTCTGATGTAGCGGTCGAGGACATCGTAGGTGAAACCGAGCTTTTCTTCGTCCGTCAGCGGCGTCAGCCCATCGACCGGAACCTTGTAGACCAGCTGTTTCGGAAGGCCCAGAACATCACCGATAGCACGGACTTCCTGAACGGTCAGGCGGGACAGAGGAGAAAAGTCTCCGGCGCCGTCGCCGTATCTGGTCGCGTAGCCGACCCAGTCTTCAGACAGATTGCAGGTATTGGCAACACGGCCGTTCATAGTCTGGGAAACGGCGTAAACCGTGGCCATTCTCAGACGTGCCGGAAGATTGGTGGTCATCTGGTCTGTGACGTTCAGACCGGCTTTCTTCATTTCATCGACGATTCCCTGATATGCCGCGTGAATATTTACCGTGCTGTGATCAATTCCCAGAGTGTCAACCAGAAGCTGTGCCGCGTCAATGTCTTTCTGCACACCGTTTGGAAGCAGGACGCCGTAGACACGATCCTTTCCAAGCGCTTCACAGCAGAGGGCTGCCGTGACAGAACTGTCCTTGCCGCCGCTGATTGCAACGACCGCCTTGCAGTCACTGCCGTTCTTCTCAAAGAAATCGCGGATCCAGGCGACCAGCTGGTCCTTTACCTTTTCCGGGTTGAAATTTTTATCGTAATACTCTGTCATAATGCCATTCCTTTCTCACCGCAGGCTTGTTCCTGCCTCAATAATTTTTATTATACCATTCTATTCCGACAACTTCCACTGTGCCGCCATAGTCATCCTGAACAAACTTTTTCTGATTTTTTGTGTTGACAAACAGAAACAGCGATGCTATCATGTGGTCAACAGTTGAAAATAAACCGTTGATGAAGAGCAAGTACGTATGGATGCTGATCTTTCAGAGAGCTGCCGGTGCTGGGATGGCAGCAGACACAGACTGTACGGAATGGGCTTCGGAGGGCGATCTGAACGGCAGATCCCGCTGAGAATTGAAGATGATGTTCTGCAGCCGGGCTGTTATGTAGGTGAGACGGAGAATAAACTTCGTAAACAATTGCAGCATATGATGGTATGCTTTTAAGAGGACGCATAAGCGTCAAGCCGGGTGGCACCGCAAGAGATCATTATTCTCCTGTCCCAGCAAGCAGTTCGCAAGCTGAGACAGGAGTTTTTTTCTTGGGAAATCAGCCTTTGTCGTGCGAAACCATTATATGTCAGCGATTTCTAATGATTGTGAATGGGAGGACAAAACACAATGAGCAAGAAGATTCCTTACAGAATTTACCTGACAGAAGATGATGTACCTAAGTATTACTACAACCTGCGCGCAGACATGCCGACCAAGCCGGCACCGCTGCTGAACCCGGGAACACACGAACCTCTCAAGGTGGAAGATCTGGAACCGATTTTCTGCACCGAGCTGGCAAAGCAGGAACTGGATGACGACACGCGCCTGATCGAGATTCCTGATGAAGTCAGAGAATATTACAAGACTTACCGTCCGGCACCGCTGATGAGAGCTTACGCTCTGGAGAAAGCGCTCGACACGCCGGCTGAAATTTACTATAAGTTTGAAGGAAACAACACGAGCGGAAGCCACAAACTGAATTCCGCCATTGCTCAGGCCTACTACGCAAAGAAGCAGGGTCTGAAGGGTGTCACCACAGAAACCGGTGCCGGCCAGTGGGGTACAGCGCTGTCCATGGCATGCGCACACTTCGGCCTGGACTGCAAGGTCTACATGGTTAAGGTTTCCTATGAGCAGAAGATGTACAGAAGAGAGGTTATGCGCACCTACGGCGCGAATGTAACCCCTTCCCCGTCCGACACCACAGAGGTCGGCAGACAGATTCTGAAAGAGCATCCGGGAACAGGCGGCTCTCTGGGCTGCGCGATTTCCGAAGCTGTTGAGGTTGCTACCCACAATCCTGGATACCGCTACGTTCTGGGAAGCGTACTGAACCAGGTTCTCCTGCACCAGAGCATCATCGGTCAGGAATGCAAGACTGCGATGGATAAATACGACATCAAGCCGGACATCATCATCGGATGCTGCGGCGGCGGTTCCAACTTTGGCGGACTGATCGCTCCGTTCATGGGCGAAAAACTGACCGGAAAGGCAGACTACCAGTTCATCGGCGTTGAGCCGAAGTCCTGCCCGAGCTTCACCAGAGGTGAATACCGCTACGACTTCTGTGACACCGGCCGCGTTACCCCGCTCGCAAAGATGTACACATTAGGAAACGGATTCATTCCGTCCGCAAACCATGCCGGCGGACTCCGTTACCACGGCGACAGCAGCATTTTGTCCGAGCTCTATCATGAAGGCATGTTCGATGCTGTTGCTTACGAGCAGACAGAAGTCTTCAAGGCTGCTGAATTCTTTGCAAGAACAGAGGGACTGCTCCCTGCTCCGGAATCCAGCCACGCCATCAAGGGCGCCATCGACCAGGCACTGAAGTGCAAGGAGACCGGCGAGAAGAAGGTCATCCTCTTCGGCCTGACCGGAACCGGATACTTCGACATGACTGCATACCAGCAGTACAATGACGGAACCATGACCGACACCATCCCGACAGATGCAGACCTGCAGAAGGGATTCGATTACATCCCGGACTTCCCGGGAAATGAGGCCGAATAATTCCGGCAAAAAGAATAGAAGAACGCCGCACCGGGTTCATTTTCATAACCTGGTGCGGCGTACTTGTCTGCCGATATGATCTCTTGCGCCCATGCGCGTTTTGGGGAACCGGAAAATCCGGCCGTCCGCCAGATTTTCCGGGATTTTTGATGCGCTCATTATTCTTCCGCCGGCTTGGAAACGCAGGTGATGAATTCCTGATAAACGGCGCGGATGGCGTGTTTATACTCGTCTTCATCGATGCCGACGGTAATGCTGATGCTGTCGCTGCCATAGTCGATGAAGCGGATATTGATCTTCTCGCGGGACAGGGCATCGAACATCTTTACACTGACTCCCGGAGCCGAAGCGATCTTTCTTCCGACGACTGCGAGCAGGGCAAGGCCTCCTTTGATTTCCACCGAGGATGCGCCGGTTCCCTCACAGAGGGCAGTTTTCAAAGTTTCTTCCTTGCCGCGGAGAGTTTTTTCCTCAACAACGAGCTCAACGGAATCTACACCGGTGCTGCGCTTCTCGACCTTGATCTTCTGCTCACTGAGGACGTCAGCGAGTTTTACCTGGAACTGCGGATCTTCGTTTAATTTCTCCTTTACAATGGAAATGACCGCATAACCCTTCTTTCCGGAAATTCCGGAAACATCCAGCACCTGCTTGTAGTAGCTGGCCTTGCTGACGATCAGCGTTCCCGGCTCTTCCGGCTCATTGGTGCTCTTGATGTTGATCGGAATGCCCTTCTTTCTGACCGGATAAACAGCATCTTCATGAAGGACTTCCGCACCCATCAGGGACAGTGACCTCAGCTCTTTATAGGTGATTACCGGAACGGCCAGCGGCTTGTTCACGATGCGCGGATCGGCCATCAGAAGTCCCGGAACATCGGTCCAGTTCTCATAGAGATCTGCTCCGACTGCCGCCGCAACAAGAGAACCGGTAATGTCGGAACCGCCTCTGGAGAAGGTGTGTGTAACACCGTTTGCATAGGCTCCGTAGAAACCCGGAATAACCGCGTGCTCGTGTCTGGACAGTTCTTCTCTCAGATTCTTTTCTGTCTCCTCGACATTCAGCTTTCCGTCATAGTCGAATACAATCATCTGGGCAGAATCGACAAAATCATAACCCAGGTATGCCGCCATCAGCTGGGCACACAGGTATTCTCCTCTGCTCTTCAGATACTGGATTCCCGCTCCGGCCTTGAAATTCTTACGAATCTGCTCTACCTGACCTTCCGCGTCAAATTCCACGCCCAGGTCATCCGCAATTTTCCGGAAACGTTTTTCCACTTCCGCCATGTTATTCACCAGAAGATGCGGGGCATCGGAACTCTGAATCAGAAGATCGGTGACTTTGGTGTCTCCGCTGAATCTTCTGCCCGGCGCGGATACGATCACATAGCGGCGCGCCGGATCGGCATCCACGATTGCCTTTACCTTCTTAAACTGGCCGGCATCCGCAACGGATGAGCCTCCGAACTTGCAGACGGAAAGCTCTGCCTTCTGCGGCATGACCTTCTCCAGATCCTCTTCATGAATCTGATGAATATCAAACGGTGTACTCTGATAAACAAAGTAATTCAGCCAGTTGGAATACAGCAGGTTAGCGCATGATCTCCAGCGGACGACTGGCTCCTTCGTGTCATCATCATCCGGGAAATAGTTCTCCGGAACATGCGGATTCAGTCCCGCGGCCTTGTCTCTCTCATATTCTTTCTTCAGGGTATCCGCATCATACTCGGAATGACCCATCACAAAAATCTGACGGTCATTCTCTGACTTCACGCAGAAAACGCCTGCCTCATCGGAGCTTGCGATGACCTTCAGCTCCGGAACCTTTTCAATATCTTCTCTGTAGACCGTCGTGTTTCTGGAATGCGGCACATAAAATTCATCATCGAATCCTCTGAACAGCATCCCCTTTTTATAATCCAGGTGGTGGAGATAGACACCGGAAAGCTTCTCGTCCAGAACATGCTTCTGGATGCCATAATGGTAATACAGACCTGCCTGCGCGCCCCAGCAGATGTGGAAGGTGCAGTGTACGTGCGTCTTGGTCCACTCCATGATCTCACAGAGTTCATCCCAGTAATCCACCTCTTCAAACGGCATCAGCTCAATCGGCGCGCCCGTGATGATCATTCCGTCGTAATACTGGTCCTTTACCTCATTAAATGTTTTATAGAAGGCAAGCATGTGCTCCTGACTCGTCACATGTGTATGGTGGGTCGTCGTCTGCAGAAGATCCAGTTCAATCTGCAGCGGCGTGTTTCCAAGAAGTCTCGTCAGCTGCGTCTCTGTTTCAATCTTCTTCGGCATCAGATTCAGAAGGATGATATGAAGCGGACGGATGTCCTGCGTCATCGCACGGGAATCCGTCATGACGAACACGTTTTCCCGCGTCAGCGCTTCTACAGCTGGTAAATTATTCGGTACTTTAATCGGCATTGTCTTCCTCCTGCATCCTGCCCTTCCCGGCAGAAACCTTTCTTATATAGATTTAATGTATACGAACTAATTATACACCACTTTTTTCACTCATTAAACAAGACTGACGGACAAATCCGGCTTTCCATGCTCTTTTGTATCTTAAGCAGCACTCATAACCGCTTCAGGCTAACCCAGCACGATCTCCGCCCGGCTCCCCGTCCTTGTTTTTGTCACGACGATCTGCCTGTCGATCTGATCTGCCAGCTGCTGCACATGGGAAATGATCCCGACGATCCGGTCACTCTCCGCCAGGGACTGCAGGGCCTTCAGCGCCTGCTGCAGACTCTCGTCATCCAGCGATCCGAATCCCTCATCCACAAACATGGATTCCAGACGGATACCGCCGGAGGCTGACTGAATCTCGTCACTGAGTCCGAGAGCCAGCGACAGGGAAGCCATGAACTTTTCTCCGCCGGACAGTGTATTTACACTGCGGATGCTGCCGTTAAAATGGTCCAGGACATCCAGATCCAGCCCGCTCTGAGACCTGGCATTATCCGCGTGTTTCCTTCTCTTCAGCTCATACTGATTCTCCGTCATGATCAGAAGACGGCGGTTGGCTTTCTGCAGGATCCGGTCAAAATAGTGCATCTGCACATAGGTCTCAAGCTGCACTTTTTCTTTCCCATTCAGATTTCCATTCACGGTATCCGATAAATTCTGCACATCCGTCAGCTTCTGCTCCGCTTCTTTAAGTTTTCCCTTTCTTGCCTCAATTTCGGCCTGAGCCTTGCGGTTGTCCTGCAGACGGTGGAAGAAGCCGTTATAGAGACTCCGGAGCCTCTGCAGCTCTCCTGCTGCCTCCTTCTCCTGCATTTTCAGCTCTTTCAGATCCCATGCAGGATGTTCCTGAATCTCCTTTTCCATCTGCTGCATCCGACTCTGCATCTTAAGCAGAGCATCCTTCTTTTCCTGCAGCTTCTTCTGCGCATCCTCCATGGCCAGATCCAGCGCCTGTTTTTCCTTTCGCAGCTTCTCTGCCGCTGCCTTCGCCTCAGCTCCGGATTTATAGGGCAGATTCGCCTGCATCTGGTCGATCTGTGCCCGCAGATTCTTTCCATCTGACGCCAGCGAAGCAAGCTTTCTCTCCAGAACCGTCTGTTCCTCCCCATTCTGACGTTCTTTCTGCTCCAGTTCCGGGATTTCCTTTTCAAGCTGCTGTTTTTCCTTCAGCTGGGCCTGAAGTTCCTCCCGCTCCTTTTTCCGCGTCTCCTGCTGCGAGGACAAAAGCCGATTCTGCAAGGTGAAAGCCTTTATCCAGCCTCCGGCATCCTCTGTTTCAAGATTCCTGCACAGCGCGTCCTTGTCCCTGGCCAGCTGCATTTTGTCTAGGGAAAGGAGCATTCCCTTTCCGCATTCTGCGGAAATCCTGCCGGAAAGATCTTTACAGATCTGTTTTAACCTGGAAATTTCACTGCTGGAAGCTGCTGCTGCTTTTTTACTAATATCATATGCCTCATCAGCCGCTTTTTTCAGGCGTTCGACTTCAGCCTGATCCACGGCATGTTCGCTCAGCACGGCAGGGTGCGGGTGTTCCAGAGATCCGCAGACCGGGCAGGGCTTATTCTCTTTCAAAGAGGAAGCCAGAATCCCCGCCTGCTCCATCAGATAAGCGCGGTCTGCACGATTGGATTTCTGTCTGGCTTCTTCCGCCTTTTTATCTGCAGCAAGGAACTGCTGTTTTGCGGTATCTGCTCTCTTCTTTACCTCCTGCAGCTGATCCAGTCCCTTCAGAATCTCTGTGATCCTTCCGCTCTGCTGGCTCATGCTTTCTGTACGGGAACGGCTCTGTTCCAGCTTTTCCGCCGCGTTCGACACCGTCATCAGACGCTCTTTCTTCTTCTGAATAGTTTCCTGACTGCCCTTCTGCTCCGCCTGAATTTTCAAGAGGGCTTTTCTCTCCTTCTTATACTGCTCGCGGAGCGCGTCGCACTTCAGCTTTTTTTCTTCCAGCTGTGGATATTCAGAAAGACGGGCTTCTATGACGCCGGCCTTCTGGAGAAGTTCCGCACCTTTTCCGGAAGCCTCTTTCTGTTTTCTGTAATTTTCTTCCAGATCTCGTGTCTCTTTTTCCATCTGTGCAGATGTGTGGCGGAACTGTTCCAGCTCCTTCTGTCTTCCCGCCGCATCCTGCGCGGCCCCGATCTTCTGCCGGATGCCCTGAAGCGCGGATTCTGTCTGGTCCTGCCGCTTCTGATTTTCTGAAATCCGGCTCTCATCTTCCTGAATCAGAAGTCCTGCAAAACGGATAATTTCTTCGGTCAGACAGTTTCCTTCATGAATTTCCGCGACCTTTTCCTTATATTCTCCCGGGCCTTCCAGCATACTGCTCCAGTAGCGGATATCCTGCTGCAGCTGGCGGTATGCCACCCTCTGTTCAGAAGCCGCGTTCTTCAGCATCTGCTGCATCTGTTCGTAGGGACGGGTGCCGAAGACTCTCCTGAATATGCTGATCCTCTCCTGTGTCGGCGCAAGGAGAAGTTTTTGAAAATCTCCCTGGGCGATCATGGCAATCTGAGTAAACTGATTCCGGTCGATACCCATGATTTCCTGAAGTTCCCGGTCAACATCTTTCAGTTTTGCAGTCACACGGCCATCCGGATAATGCAGTTCTGCTTCCGGCTTCTGAATTGTTGTTCCGCCGCCGCGTTTTGCCGCGCGGACATACTGCGGATTCCTCCTGACCAGGTAGTTTTTGCCGCCATAGGAAAATTCCAGTTCGACATAAGTCGGGGTATCCGGATCGGCGTACTTGGAGCGGAATTCATCGGTCCTTCTGCTGTCTCCGCTGGCCTCGCCGTAGAGCGCGTAGGTGATGGCGTCGAAAATCGTCGTCTTTCCGGCGCCGGTGTCTCCGGAAATCAGGTACAGACCGCCCTTCCCCAGAGATTCCATATCCAGTTCTGTCTTTCCCGCATATGGTCCGAATGCGGACATCGTCAGCTTCAGCGGTCTCATTCTTCATCACCTCCAAAAACCTTTCCTATGCAGCGTTCTGCAATTTTTTCCTGCCGTTCATTCATGTCCTGATTATTCTGCAGCCTGTAAAAGTCATTCAGCAGCTCTTCCGGAGACTTTTTTTCCGCCGTTTCCTCTCCGGAAATTTCCTGCTGGCTGCGCGTCCTGAGATTATCGTAGTCCAGCCGCATCAGAAGCGGATAGATCATCTGCAGCTTCCACAGTGCATCCGGAATATCTTCCTCATCCGTCAGCGTGACGCGGACATAACAGGACTGCAGATCATCCTGCTCATAAAAGGACTTCTGCGTCACTTCCTCATAAGTCCCCCTGACTGCCTTCATGTCATGCAGGGGAGACAAAGGGTGAAGCTGCAGGGAAATATTCCCTTTTTCTTTCAGCTCCACAATGGGAAGCGACTTCTCTTTATCTGCCTCGGAAAAGGAATATTTCAGCGGCGATCCGCTGTAGCGCATATATTCACCCTTCGCCTTCTGCGGACGGTGAATATGCCCCAGGGCCGTGTAATCAAAAATCCCGAAATGGTCTGCTTCCACATGGTCGATTCCGCCGACAGAAAGATCCTCGGAATCCGAAGTTCTGGCGCCGGTGATGAACTGGTGGGTAAGAAGAACATTCCTTCTGTCTTCATCCACAGGAAGGCGGTCAATGACGTAAGCAAGAGCCTGGTCGTAGGTTTTCACCTGCTCCCGCTCTTCCTCATCCTCGATAAAGCGGCGGACATGCACGGGCTTCAGAAAGGGCAGCAGCCAGAAATCCACTTCCCCATAGTCATCTTTCAGTGTGACCGGAGAAATATGACCGTCATAGACGGGAGAAATATGCACACCGCTCCGTTCAAAAAGCCGGGATCCAAAGGCCAGACGATCTGCCGAATCATGGTTTCCGCTGATGATCAGAACTTCTTTTCCCATTTCTGACAGCCGGTCAAGAAAATCATCGAAAATCGTCACCGCTTCTGCAGGCGGAACAGGCTTATCGTAGACATCTCCTGCAATCAGAACGGCATCTGCCTCTTCCTGCCTGATTATTCCGATGATTTCATCCAAAATATAGCGCTGGTCTTCCATCATGGAAAATCCGTTGACCTGTTTTCCCAGATGAAGATCAGCCAGATGTGCCAGTTTCATACTTTTCTCCCTTTCTTTTTATTTTTTGTCCGCAGCGGGGCCAGAAGAATCTTCCCTGCATTCACGGAGGATTCTTTCAAGATCCTCCGGAGTGATGGAATGCACCAGCTCTTCCTTTTCCTCACGGGACAGCTTCTTGATCGCGGGTTCTCTGGTCCTTGCGTCATGAGGATCATCAAAAACTTCTGCATAAACAAGCTGCACCGGAAGATGGGAGCGGGTGTATTTCCCGCCCTTTCCCTTCTGGTGCATATGAATACGGCGGACCAGATTATTGGTCCACCCTGTATAATACGATCCATCGCCGCAGCGCAGCATATAGGTATAATTCTTCATTCTCCGCGCCCCTAGAATGTGGCAACTTCCGGATCTGTCGGCTCGCACGGGGCAAGGGTGTGCACATAGAGCACCGGCCCTTCTTCCTGATAAATCGGTGTGTACTCGTTCTTTACCGTGAAGCGGACCTTGACCCACTCACCGTTTTTCAGATTCTGCGCCTCGTCGGTCCACTGGCAGAGCAGGCCGGCAAACTGGATATCCTGCACGCAGCAGGTCATGACATGACGGCCGAAGATGAACTGGTCTTTTGCCAGGCCTTCGCCGACAGCAGCTCTTCCCCTGACACGGAACTCTTTGCCCTCGTACTTCTCCGGATGATCGTTTACATCGCGGTACCACTCTGCGTACCAGTCGTCCTCAATGTTGATGCGGTCCTGAGACAGGTCATAGGGCAGAGGATCTTCCAGATTGTCCATGATGACATCGTCCGGGCCGAATTCATAGAGAATCTGGGACTTCCGGTTGGCCACACGCACGATCTTATGCGCCTGCTTCTGGAAATCCTCAAAATGATCGTCTCTTACGCAGCGGTTGAACACAACGAGTTCTGCGCTCTTCAGCTTGTCGAAGGTCTGCTGGCGCATGTTCTGGTTGAACATCAGGAAAGTCCGCGCATCACAGAAGGTCATTTCCTGGTAGGCAATCCATGCTTCCGGCATATTCTGATAGAAAGAATCCAATCCCCACATACCGTTGTATTCCACCACTACACGCTCTGCATTATGTTTTTTCAGAAGCTCGTCCAGATGCTCAGGAGTCAGGTCTGATTCCTGTGCAACTTTCTCGATATAGACGTTCGGGCCGTAGAATTTAGCCGGATGCAGCTCAACTTCACCCTCTTCACAGAGGAGAAGGAGAGTGCGGTCTTCGTTACTGTTGAAATCCTCACCCTCCATCGCATCCTGAATAAATGTCGTCTTTCCGGATCCCAAAAATCCAGTAAAGAGATATACCGGTACTTCTTTCATTTCCTGCGGCATGCTTTCCTCCAATCTTTTCTGTGTATGCCATCTGCGATTCTGTCCAAACGGAAGCAGCAGGCCGCGGGCTGCCGCGCAGTAAAACGCGCCAGCCTGCCCTGCATCAGCACTCTGCGGCCTCCGGCTGTTTCCGGCCGTTTACAGGCCGAACAGTTCCTTAATATGATCCTGCTTCAGTCCGACTCCGATTACGCAGACCATGCCGGTTGTCTCCGGATCGCCCTCTCTGACTTCCGGCTCACCCGGAACGTAGTCAAACTCCAGCCACTGGCCGTCTTCTCCCTCGACGATTCCCTTGGAACGGAGCACCTGTCCGCAGGCCTGATCATCCTGCAGGCCTTCCAGAGCCTTCTGCAGCTTTTCTTTCGTAAACTTATGGGATGTCTCCACACCGAACTCATCAAACACCTCATCCGCATCGTGGCCATGGTGATGATGGTGGTGATGGTGATGATGCTCATGTTCGTCATGATCATGCTCATCGTGATCGTGGTGATGGTCATGCTCGTCATGGTCATGATCGTGATGATGCTCGTGCTCCTCTGCTTCCTCAGCCTCATGCTCGGCAAGCTCTTTATGAGCCTCTTCTCTCAGTCTGTCCAGCTCAGCAGAAAGGGTCTTCTTCTTTTCCATGATCTCCAGGATCTTGCTTCCGTCGATCTCGTCCCACGGAGTCGTAACGATGGACGCGTCCTGATTCAGTTCTCTCAACATGGAGACGCACTCATCCAGCTTATCCTGGCTCAGGCCGTCCACATGGCTCAGAATGATGGAACTTGCATTTTCCACCTGATTCTTATAGAATTCACCGAAGTTCTCCAGGTACATTTTGCACTTCTTTGCATCAATGACAGTGGTGAATCCGTTCAGCTGAAGCTGATCATTATGCAGGTCCTGAACCGCGATGATGACGTCAGACAGCTTGCCGACACCGGACGGCTCGATCAGAATTCTGTCCGGCGCGTACTTTTCCATGATTTCATTCAACGCCTTCGCAAAATCTCCGACCAGTGTGCAGCAGATGCAGCCCGCGTTCATCTGATCGATCTGAATGCCTGTGCTGTTCAGGAATCCCTTATCAACACCGATCTCACCGAATTCATTCTCGATCAGAACAACCTGCTCACCCTGATAGGCTTCCTTAACCAGTTTTTTAATCAGCGTCGTCTTTCCTGCTCCCAGGAATCCGCTGAAAATATCTACCTTTGTCATTTCCTTACCACCTTTGTCTGTCTTTGTTTGTTTTCCGCGGAGCACTCTGCTCACTGACACGTCTGCCTCCGTCCCATGACCGGATGCATCCGCGGTTTATTTTTCTCATATCTCGGACAAAGGGGAAAACAGCAAGGGTTCAGCCCTCTGTCACGCAAGACATTATACCACAATCCTTTCGATTATAAGCAGATATAGGAAGATCATTTCTTCGGCTTATCGTCCGGAATCGTTTTCAGCAGTGTCTTGCAGGCGAGAATCTGCGCGTATCCGCTCACAGCCATCTGAAGCGCCTGTTTCACCGTTTCATCAGCTCCGGCCTCCGGGTCGATCATTTCCGCCGTCCTGCTGTATTCCTGATCCAGGATTTCCGAGAAATCATGATAGAAGGACTGAACATCCCTTCCCTTCAGACATGCGCTGAGCAGCTTTCCGACCTCATCCACCTTCAGCACCTGTTTTAACAGGCAGATCGCCGTCAGAATGCCGATATGGGTGCGGTTGTAGCGTTTCCCTTTTGCCCGCGGCATGATCCCGCTCTTGATGTAGTTATTCACCATCGAAGAGGTCAGTGTTTCATCCGTTTCCGTGAGTTCAAAACCGATGTGCTGGCGCTCCATATAGGATTTCAGCTGATCCATGTACAGATCAATGTCCGGAATCCTGTCCCACTGTTCAGGGCGGCTGTGCTCCATCTTGTCTTTTAATTCTGCAGCAGCATCTTCCGCAGAAACTTCCTCACCGGAATTCCCCTTTTCCGGCGCATACATGCACTGTATTCTTTCTCTGATATTCTCTGCCATTTCTTTTCTCCCGATCTTTTTTATCTGTATTCCGCTTCTCCAGCCATCCCTTCTGTTACTCCTGGCAGGCCTGATCAGCAGACTTCTCCGGCTTTCCGTGATATATTCACCACTATATTATCGCACATTCTCTTTTCATATTCCAGTATTCCCAAACATAATACAAACGCTCACCACATCATGTTGACTTTTTTATATTATGTGATATAGTATTAAATACTAGATAGCGAAATATTAAATCCTATATCAGGAGGTATGACATATGAAAATTACAGTCTGCGGAGATTCCATCACTAAGGGCGTCATCTTTGATGAGGCAAAAGGCCGCTATACCTTTATGAAAAACAGCGCCATGCACACACTGCAGAGCATGCTGGGCGCTGTCATTAAAAATGTTTCCAAGTTCGGCTGCACAACGGAAAAAGGCCAGGGCATCTTCCAGCGCAACGAACAGCATATCGCTGAATCCGATTTCACTATCCTGGAATACGGCGGAAACGACTGCGACATGCCCTGGGATAAAATCGCCGAAAACCCGGACCAGATTTATGAAGCCAATGTTCCCGAAGAGCAGTTCGAAAAGAATTATGAGGAAATGATCATGAAAACACTTAACCTCGGAAGCACTCCGGTGCTGATGAGCCTTCCTCCTCTGGATCAGGACCGCTTCTACAGCTGGGTTTCTTCTCTGGCAGAGAAGAAGACTCCGGATGCAGAAGCCAACATCCTTAAGTACCTGGACGGAACGACCGAAACCATTTACCTCTGGCAGCAGAAGTACAACTCCGTTGTCCTCCGTCTGGCGGAAAAATTCCATCTTCCGCTGATTGATGTCCGGAATGCTTTTCTGAAACAGGAGAACTATAAGGACTTTATCAGTATCGACGGCATGCATCCCAATCAGAAAGGACAGGATCTGATCGCTGAGACTTCTTCTGATTTTTTTCAGAATCTCTGCGGTCAGTCTGAAGAACAGACAACTGCGGCGTAGATAAGAGATTGCTGTGCCCGCCGCAGCGTCATCATCCGCGTCTTAGTTCACCCAGCATGTCCCAGATCAGACTGCTGGAAAACCCGCGGGCGGAGAGCCTTCTGGCAATCCGCCCGCGTATTTTTTCGGGGATCGGATCGTCAGCCGTGAGATCGGCCATTCTGAGCACTTTTTCCATTTCTTTTTCTGCCATCGCGCGTTCATCGAGATTTCCCTCAAGATCCTCATAGTCCATAAACGCCTTCTGCATATCCTCTTCAGACACACCTTTTTTTCTCAGCTCGGAAAAGGCCCTTCTGCGGCTTCTGTTCTGGGAAAATGCGTACTGCAGATACTCCCAGGCAAATCTCCGGTCATCGAGATAATGATGTGCTTTCAGTTCTTTCAGCTCAGCGCTGATTTCCTCATCGCTGTATTCTTTCTGTTTCAGGAAGAGGCGGAGTTCTTCCGTACTCATACTTTTTCTTGCCAGTTTTCTGACGGCGGCTTCGTCGACAGAAGGCTTTTTCTTTTCTTTTGCTTTTTTTACGGTCTTTTCTTCCTGCGCATCTTCTATGGCCGCCTTATTCAGCTTCCCCTGTTTATATAATTCATCAAGATCAATCATACTTAACCCCTTGTTTCTATGGTCTGCATGCACTGGCCAGTCCGACCGACGGATTTTATTCCTGCAGGCAGATCCGCCTCTTCTCTGCTGCGGAAGCAGAAGGCGCAGTCTCCACGGAATCCCGGAATTTCCACATTCTGAAATGCGTATTCCTCTGAATCAGACAGCACGGGAATTGGAAATGCCTGAAACATGCCTCTTCCCAGAAGTTTTCCCAGGGATTCTTTTCTGGTCCAGATCCGGAAAAACGCTTCTCTGCCGCCTTCTATAACCTTTTTCTGCTCTTCCGGGCGGAAAAATCTTCTGGCTATCCGCTGAAAATCCCGATCTTCATTTTTCTGCACATCCAATCCGCAGGGAGTCTGACTGATCAGGCAGTACCAGAAGTTTCCGCTGTGTGAAATGGAAAAATACAGAGGCGCGGATAAAAATTCCGGCTTTCCCTCAGGAGTTCTGTGAACAGACAGATCCATTTCTTCATCCTGAATTCCCGCGCTTTGGATGAAATCCCGCGCACAGCTCTGAATCAGAGGATTACTGTCCTTCCCGTGCGGAATATGGTGTCTGCTTTCTGCCCGAAAAATATACAGTGTATGCATTTTTCTTCCTTTCTCCCGGACGCATGAAAAAAGCTGCCTCGGGAATTTCTTCTCTCCGGCAGCAGATATCATGACAAACAGTGTAATGTGGCTGCTATTCAGCCTCTTTCTGTTTTTCTTCCTCTTCTTTTTTCTTCATCCGGTCCAGCGCGATCTTGTAACCGTCTGCGCCGTAGACCAGACATTTATTTATTCTGCTGATCGTTGCTGTGGATGCATTGGTCTGCTTCTCGATTTCATTGTAGGTGTGGTCCTGCGAAAGCAGCTTTGCAACCTGAAAACGCTGTGAAATTGCGTGAAGTTCATTGATTGTGCAGATATCTGTAAAGAAGCGGTAGCATTCCTCCCTGCTTTCCAAGGAAAGAATTGCATCGAACAGCGCATCATTCTCCTGACTTTTCAGCTTCGTCTCAAATGCCATAACACATTTTCCTTTCCATTTATTCCGCATCTCCGTGAACTTGCGGAATGCGGCTTCTATCGTACTTTCCGTCTAATCTCAGCACATTATATTACTTTTACACTTTAAAGTCAAACAGCAAATACAAGTTTTCAGTGGTTAAACTGCCATCCTTTAGTTTCTGTCACATTTTCAACATATGGCAGATAATTCCGGGGCAGAAACATTGTGCGTCAGCACACGAAATTCCGCTGTGTCCGGACTGAATCAGTTCTGTTTTTCCAGTTCGGCAATGGCCCTTTCAAGCTGCCGGTCACTGCTCCCAGATCCCTGATGGACGGTAATGTCCGGAGTGATCCCCTTCTCATTAATCTTTTTTCCGTTCGGAGTGTAATACTGCAGCACGGTCAGACGGACCGCCGAGCCGTCGTCCAGATGGTATTCACTCTGCACGACACCCTTTCCATAGGTCCTGCTTCCGATCAGTTTTCCGCCGTGATTGTCCTGAATCGCAGATGCGACGATTTCTGCCGAGCTTGCTGTCTGCCCGTCGACCAGAACAACATACTTTAATTTTGTACAGGTTTCATCAGAATTATAGTACTTCCTGGAACCGCTGCTCTTCTTCATGCTTGTAATCGTGCAGGCAGGAAGCAGCTGATCCGCCGTTTTGATTCCCTGGCTCGTATAGCCGCCCCCATTTCCACGGAGATCAATGATCAGACCCTTCACTCCCCGATCTTCCATAGCAGAAAGTTCTGTCTGGAATTCTGAAGCTGTGTTTTTCTGAAATGCGGATATCCAGATATATCCAATGTTATGATGCAGCACAGCACTGGTTACGGAATCACCTGATACATCGCCGCGGATAACGGTGACTGTTTTCTTTTCCTTTCCCCTCTGGATCAGAAGTTTCAGAGAAGAACCTGTCTTGCCGCGCAGAAGTTTTGCCGTCCCGCTGATTGTCCGGCTGCTTTTTCCATTCACCTGAAGGATCACATCACCCTGTTTCAATCCGGCTGACCTGGCCGGACTTTTATCCATGATCCTCGAAATCATCACATGTCCGGCAGATTCTTCCAGAGCGGCACCGATTCCGCTGTACGATCCGTTCAGCCGCCCGTCAAAAGTCTTGGTCTCTTCCGGTGTCATATAGACAGAGAATGGATCGTCATAGCTTTTCAGAAGTGCGCTGTAAAGTGCATTCATCTGTCTGTCCACGCTGACATATTTCAGTGCGTGCTTCTGCACCAGATTCTGCATTTTCCAGAGCTTACTGTAGCGCTTGTCCATAGCTTCCAGCCGTGCATATTCTTTTGCGGGGATCAGACGCATCCCGGAAGAACTGATGAAGGTGAAATACACTGCTGTTGTCAGAATCACTCCGACAAGAACTCCGGCCGCCACAGCCACAATTAATTTTACTCTTGTTATTTTCATCATTTACTTTCTGCGCGGTTTCCCGAAACAAGCCGCCGGTCCTGCGCCGGTTCTTCTCATTTTTCCTGCCTGAAATCTGCACCCTGCCTCCGGTCCGTCTGATTAAAATGGCGGATGAATATCCTCCACAATCATCTTCAGCTGATGATTTCCCTGCCAGTCATCATCCTGCAGTCTCCCGACAATTTCGGCAGGCTGGCCGGCCGTGCGCTGGATTTCCTTTTCCAGTCTTTTTACATCGTGAAATGCTATGCATGACAGGCTGCGGAATTCCGGCATGGCAGCCTGAAAGCGGAGATACTGTCCACGATCACCCATGCTGGCGACATGTTCTACCCGTCCGTCTACAGCGGTCAGCGGCTGTTCATTCTCACAGCCGCACGGCTCCAGCAGCTCCATCTGGTGAACCAGGTCCAGTGACACATCCTGTGCACTGAGACGCAGATCCGGCATAATTCTCTTGATAAAAATTTCCGGATGTTCCACCCGGATAGCACGGGTTCTCAGATTCAGATTTCTTCGGAATTCATCCAGATACTCTGGTTTAAGTGTAAACCCGCACGCCGCTGCGTGTCCACCAAAAGTCGTAAACATCTCCTTTTGTTCATTCAGCAGGTCGAACAGATTCAGACCTTCGATGCTTCTTCCGGTTCCCTTCAGCATCCCGTTTTCTTCTTTTGTGACAATGACTGTCGGCTTATACAGGAGTTCCTTGATTTTACCCGCGGCAATCCCGGCAACACCTTCCCAGTTTCCCTGAACATCGATGACCAGGAAATCATCTCCGGACAGTCTTTCGGAAATAATGCGCATTGCCTGTTCGAACACCTCCTGCTGCTGTTCCTTTCTCAGCGAGTTGCATTCTGCAAGCTCGGAGGCTTTCTGACGCATCAGATTTTCATCATCCGTCAGAAACAATGATGCCGCAATTTCTGCGTGCTTTACTCTTCCCGCCGCATTGATGTGCGGCCCGATGATGTAGGCGATCTGCTCCGAAGTTACGGTTCTGCCATGCAGATGTGCCGCATCCATCAGGGCCTGAAGGCTGCGCCGGCTTCCTGTATTTATCGCACGCAGACCGTATTTCACCAGCGTGCGGTTTTCATCTTTCAGAGGAACAATATCCGCGACCGTACCAATCGCCACCAGGTCCAGCGTCCTTGTAAGAACACGCTTTGGCAGATCTGCGGCGCTGACCAGAGCCTGCGCCAGCTTGAACGCGACTCCGCAGCCGGCAAGGTCAGAAAACGGATAAGAGCACTCTTTCTGATGAGGATTGATGAGGATTCCGTCCGCCGGATGCTCCGGTACAGTATGGTGATCCGTAATGACAACATCCATGCCCAGTTCTCTTGCGTAACGCACCTCTTCAGGGGCCGCGGTTCCAGTATCTACCGTGATCAGAAGCTGCGCCCCCTCTTCACGGATTTTTTTCAGCGCCGGCTTGTTCAGGCCGTATCCTTCACCAAAGCGTGACGGGATATAGTGCATGAGATTGTCTGTCAGATGGGAAAGGACTTCGGTCAGAATCACCGTTGACGTTACACCATCAGCATCGTAATCTCCGTAAATACAGATTTTTTTATTTTCACGAACTGCTGACAATATTAAATCCACTCCCTCTCTCATATTCAGGAGAAGGAATGGATCATAGGTCTTCTGCGGACGGTCCGAAAGAAATTCACGTATGTCTTCTTCCGTCTCAATTCCGCGCTTATGCAGCAGTTCTATAAGTTTTGGATGTAATTGCATAGAACTCCTTTTTTCTGTTACGATAAATATTTTCTCGGGTTTACCGGAGTGCCGTTCTTCTGTACCTCAAAGTGACAGTGCACGCCTGTGCTGAATCCTGTAGATCCGGCCTTGGCGATGACATCACCCTTGTGGACCTTGTCTCCTACACTGACGTTCAGACTGCTGTTGTGTCCGTACAGTGTCACCAGTCCGTTTCCGTGACTGATGGCAACGCAGTTTCCATAGCCGCCGTAGCTTCCGGCAATGATGACTGTTCCAGATGCGGCAGCATGAATCGCTGTGCCGTAGCTGACTCCGATATCCATGCCGGTATGCGCAGAGGAATACGGATCCCAGGAACGTTTGGTGCCGAATTCAGTCGTGATTGTTCCTGTGCACGGCCAGGACAGAGAACCGTCACCAGATACATAGGAAGCGTCAGAAGATCCGGAGGAATCGGCTGCCGCTGCAAGTTTCGCCTCCAGCTTCTTCTCCATTCTGCTCTCTTTTGCTTTCAGTCTGGAATACTGCTCTTTCAGCTGAGATTCTTCACTCTTCATCTCACTCTGCTGTTTTTTCAGCTCCGACTGCTTATCTTCCAGTTCACTCTTCTGTTTTTTCAGAGATTCCTGCCGGTCGGCCAGGTCCTGCTTCTGTGACTTTATTTCATCCAGCGCCTTCTGGTCACTGGTGTAAATTTTCTTCACCAGTTCAGCATTGGAAACCACCTCGCTGAAACTCTTCGAATTCAGAATGATATCCATATAGCCGACTGCTCCGGTTTTATACATGGCGCGTACACGAAGTCCCAGTTTTTCCTTGCGGTCCGACATTTTTTTCTTCGTGGCCTCCATGTCTCTCTGAGATTTCTCGTATGCGGCTTCCTTCTGATCAATCTGCGTCTGCAGCTTTTTTATAGATTTCTCCTGTTTTTCTATTTTTGCCGCTGTTTTATTCATCTGGCTGTAGACATCTGCTTTTTTGGAACGCACCGAACCCAGCGACGAGGCATATGATGATGTCTGCGCAGGAATAAACGTCATAACAAGCGCCGCCGCAACAGCCGCTGCTGCAGTTTTCTTCAGCATTCCATGAACTTCCGCTTTCATAAAACCTCCTCAATAATATATCTACACCTTCAGGAAACGCCGCATGGAAATAATACTTCCGCAGGCACCGATTCCGACTCCCAGCGCAAGGAAAATCACAGCAAGATTACCGCAGAGATAACCGGCCGGAACCAGCGGGGAACCAAGCATGGTCATCAGTTTTACACCTGCCCGGGCCACCAGCTTTCCATAAACCAGATAAGTAATTCCAGACGATATCAATGCGGATATGATTCCAATTACGATACCCTCTGCCAGAAACGGGCCCCGGATAAACCAGTTCGTTGCTCCGACGTATTTCATGATTTCAATTTCACGTGCCCTTGCCAGCACAGTCAGCTTTATTGTATTTGAAACAATGACAACCGATACCACCACCAGAAACAGCATAATCACCATTGCCCCGATCTGAATCGTGTTGGTTATCTTCGTGACTTTATCAATCGTCTGCTTGTAATACGTTGTGTTTTCAACGCCTTTATTCTTCACCGCCGTCTTATTGACCTGATTTGCGGCATTCAGATTACTGACTTTTACCAGCACGGAATTCGGCAGAGGATTGCTTCCCAGCGAATTCAGAAGATATCCGCTGTCTCCCCAGCGTTTTTTCATGATTTTCATGGCCTGGGCCTTGGTTCTGTAGGATACCTTTGACACCCCTTTCAGGCTCTTCAGCTCCTCCATGATCTGGGCCGCCTGTGCTTCCGTGGTACTGTCTTTCAGATAAACTTCTACGGTATCGTAGTCAGACTTTACCACCTCAGTAAACACATTCACATTGACCGAAATGATAAAGAACAGGCCGAGAATCAGCATCATCGCGGTGATCGCGAATACAGAAGCCGCACTCATTCCTTTATTTCTTCCAATCTGCTGCAGAGCCTGCTTCAGATTATAGAACACTCTGCGCATGACTGCGGCCTCCCTTCCCCTTCGTTTTTTCACGGAAGCCGTAGGAACCAAATCCATCTCTGACGATAGAACCATGATCGATCGCGACCACCCGCTTGTTCCAGCGGTCGACGATATCCTTCGCATGAGTGACCATGACCACCGTTGTTCCGCTCATATTGATCGTGTCCAGAAGATGCATGATATCATCCGCCGTCTTCGGGTCCAGATTTCCAGTCGGCTCATCGGCAATAACCACACGCGGACTGTTCACAATCGCCCGGGCAATGGCCACTCTCTGCTGTTCTCCCGCAGAAAGTTCCTGCGGATACCGGCTGGACTTATCCCCGATGCCGACCATTTTCAACACTTCCGGCACCCTTCGTTTTATCGTCTTCGGGCTTTTATGTAAAATCTCCATCGCAAATGCGACATTTTCAAACACTGTCTTTTTAGGCAGAAGACGGAAATCCTGAAATACCATTCCGATCTTTCTCCTCAGCAGCGGAACTTCACGGCTGCTGAGCTGATCCACCCGGTATTCTCCGACCTGAATCTCCCCTTCATCCGCCTCAATCTCCTTGACAATCAGTTTAATAAACGTCGATTTCCCGGCTCCACTTGGACCGACAAGAAAAACGAACTCACCATCGTCAATATTCAGGCTGACATCTTTAAGGCCGATATTTCCGTCATATGTTTTGGTTACATGCTTAAATGTAATCATAAATGGCTGTTCTCCTTTAAATTACTCTGAATTCAATTCTAACATACCAATTTTTTAATTTAAACCCTTAAGACATCTTAAGAACCCTTTTCACTGTGTATATTCTGTGAAGTCCCCCGGAATGATTATTCCCGCGGCAGGGCCCAGCCCAGTTCACCGAACATTTCCTGCAGCACCGGCCGGAAGGCCTCCCTTATTTTTTTGTTTTCCCAGTGCAGTCTGCAGCAGTATTCATCCTGACAAAAGCAGTCCCGGCCAAGGTCGTCCAGCCAGAAAATTCTCCTGCCCATCAGAAACCTGCGCAGCTGCCTGCGGCTCACCGAACCACACATCCGGTTCACCAGCCAGAATATATTGACTCTCCCTTCATTCTCCAGTGCCTTCATCTGTCTGAAAACCGGCATTCCGGCTTCAAGCCTTGACGGCAGCGGGTCAACCAGAACCAGCAGCGCGTCAAAATCCCTCATATAGGGGAACCATTCTTCCGCTCCGCTGAGACAGTCAAATACAGCATATTCCGCTCTCATTCCCTGACGGATCAGTCTTCCCCTCATACTTTCAGTAAAGTCCGCGCACTTCTCTCTGCTCTCCGGAGACGCCAGGATCCAGCTGACTCCCATTTCCATATTCGGCTTCGCGGAAACCGGTTTTTCTTCCGCAAGAAGTGAATAGACATCCTGAAAGCTTCTTCCCCGGAACCGTTCAGAAAAAGCAGCTGCCTCATAGAGAAGCGGTCTGCCCGGTCCTGGAACCGCACATTCTGTAAATCGCACGTCCAGTCCCTGCTCTGCAAGAAACAATGCCGCAGAGGAAGCCGCTGCTGTCACCCCGCTTCCCCTGCTCAGTCCGGTTACCCCCAGCAGATGCCCCGGCGCCGTCTCTTCCCGTTTTTCCCTGATGAACAATCTCTCCACTCCCTGCACCTCCTCAAGGACAGGCTAGCATAACCGCCGGCGCCGGTTCAAGCGGCATATTCCGGCTTTTTCCGACGCACTTAATACATTATGCTCCGCCTGTTTTCTGTACAGGCACTGCACGGTTCTGCATTTTCCAGGCAGCGGAAAACAGGATATCCCCTTGCGCATGTGTATTTTGTCTACGTAAAAACCGCACCGGGATGAAACCCGATGCGGAATCTGAAGGAATGTATTCCGTTCTGTTTACAGAATTAATAGATCTCGCGGATTGCATTTACGATATCTGCCGCGGTCATGCCGTACTTCTCACGCAGTTCGTCAGGATTTCCGGACTCGCCGAATGTATCCTGCTGACCAACCATTGCGATTCTGCACGGGCATTTTCTGGATGTGACTTCTGCGACTGCTCCGCCGAGACCGCCGATTACAGAGTGCTCCTCTGCGGTGACGATCTTTCCTGTCTCCTGAGCTGCCTTGACGATGATATCCTCATCAAGCGGCTTCAGGGTATGGATGTCGATCACGCGGACGTCAATTCCCTCTTCTGCCATCTGGGAAGCAGCTTCCATAGCGGAAGCAACCATGATTCCGGTTGCGATTACCGTAACATCACGTCCCGGTCTGAGCTGATTGCCCTTTCCCAGCGTCAGTTCGTCCTTTTCTTCATAGAAGACAGGAACTGCCGCACGGCCCAGGCGGATGTATGCCGGTCCATCCATTTCCACAGCCTGCTTCAGCAGCTTCTTTGCGCTGACAGCATCGCACGGGCAGACAACGGTCATTCCCGGAATGGTTCTCATCAGGGCCAGATCCTCAAAGGTCTGATGGCTCGCGCCGTCCGGTCCTACGGTGATTCCTGCGTGTGTTGCGCAGACCTTTACGTTTGCATGTGTATATCCGATGGAATTACGGATGATCTCGAATGCTCTTCCAGCGGCGAACATTGCGAAACTGGATGCGCATACGGTTTTCCCGGACAGCGCAAGTCCTGCCGCAACACCCATCATATTCTGCTCGGCAATTCCCATGTCGAAGAAACGGTCCGGATATGCCTTGGCAAATCCATTCGTCTTCGTAGAAGCGGACAGGTCAGCATCCAGAACGACCAGATCCGGATTAACCTTTCCTTCTTCAACCAGGAACTCACCGTAAGCGGCTCTTGTTGCAATTTTATCTGCCATTACCATGTACCTCCCAGCTGTTCTACTGCACTCTTTGCTTCTTCTTCACTCGGTGCCTTGCCGTGCCATCCGGCCTGATCTTCCATGAAGTCAACGCCCCTGCCCTTGATCGTGTGAGCAACGATGACCGTCGGCTTGTCTGTGCAGGCCTTTGCCTTGTCAATCGCATCGAAAATCTCTGTGAAATCGTGGCCGTTGATTTCCAGCGTATTCCAGCCGAAAGCCGCGAACTTGTCCGTAATCGGAGCAACCGTCATGACATCATCATTGCGTCCGTCAATCTGCAGGTTATTCCAGTCTACGAACGCGGTCAGGTTGTTCAGCTTATAATGGCCTGCTGCCATTGCTGCTTCCCAGACAATGCCTTCCTGCAGCTCACCGTCTCCAAGCAGTACAAAAACTCTTGCGCTGCTCTTATCCAGTTTTCCGGCCATCGCCATGCCGACGCTGGCAGAAAATCCCTGACCCAGTGATCCGGTTGACATCTCGATTCCCGGAACCTTGTGCATGTTTGCATGTCCCTGGAACGGGCTTCCCAGCTGACGCAGAGACATCATATCCTCAACCGGATAATAACCTCTCTCGCCGAGTGCGGCATACTGCGCAGGAACGGCATGTCCCTTGGAAAGAACGAACTTGTCTCTTCCTTCCATCTTCGGATTTTCCGGGTCAATGTTCATCTCCCCGAAATACAGCGCCGTAATGATATCCGCTGCAGAAAGGGACCCGCCCGGATGACCGGAGCCTGCGTGATAAATTGCCTTTATCGCATCGACTCTGATCTTAGAGGCAATTCCCTCATAATACTCATTGTCTTTTCTTTTCATGATGGTTCTCTCCTGATCTGTAATGTACAATTGAAAAACTCAACGCATCTATTATACCTGATTTCACAGGCATTGCAATCTTTTAGCGCATCTCGTCGAGATTCTCAAACCGTCTCAGCGCGTACGGAAGTGCCTGGACAAGGTCGCCGGCAATCATACCGCGCTCACCCTTCTCCGTCCTCATAATGTCTCCCGCAAGTCCGTGAATGAACACGCCCGCACATGCGGCGTCCCAGGCTTCCATTCCCTGTCCGAGGAAGGAAGTGATGATGCCCGTCAGAACATCACCGGCGCCCGCCGTAGCCATTCCCGGATTTCCGGTTGGATTCCTGCGCAGTTCCACGCCTTCCCCGTCTGGTCCCGGTGCGTAGCGCGCCACAAGCGTTCCTGATCCTTTCAGCACAATAATTCTTCCGTAATCTCTGACCAGATCAAACGCCATTTCATTTCTGTCTGACGGAGCCGTGGCGCCCTCTCTCGTCTCCAGCATGCGCCTTGCCTCGCCCGGATGCGGAGTCATGACGATATCTTCCGTGTAGGATGCAGCCATGTTCCTGAGATCCTCGTCAGCGGACAAAAGGTTCAGGCCGTCCGCATCCAGCAGCAGCGGCGCCTGGGCAGACAGCAGTACAGTTTTCAGGCGCCGCCTTGATGCAGCGGACGCCCCCATGCCAGGACCAAACGCGATAGCGTCATAAGAAATATCAGAAACGCCTCTTCCCATGCCGCCGTCCATAACGGAGCAGGCTTCATCCCATTCTACAGTAATCGCTTCCGGAACAAGTGTCTGGATGACCGGGAAGGCCGCTTTCGGTGCGCAGACATATACCAGGCCCGATCCGGCGCGCAGCGCCGCTTTCGCAGAAAGTACCGCTGCACCCGGCATTCCGTTTCCGCCGGCAATAATCAGCACACGGCCGCACTGCCCCTTATGCATCGTTTCCGGGCGGCGGTGAATCAGCTGCTGCACATCTTCTTCCGTAATCATATCCGGCTCATTCATCTGTACAAACATTCTTCTTCCTCCTTCCTTACGATATTAATATAAAATAATATTGTTCTGATGCGCTTCAGGCTGCAGAACCGTATTACCGCGCCCTGCAGCCTGAATTGTCTACATCAGTACTTTAAACAAAATGATCACGCCGACCACAATGACTGCAATCAGCAGGTTTCCCCACTTGGACCAGCCGGACCGGAGATCACCTTTTATCTCTTTCTTTTTTTCTTCATCGGAAAGTGAATCCCAGGGATCGTTTTCTTCACCCGGCAGGACGTAATCCGATGCCTTTGGCAGCGGCCGTTTTACATCGGCCTCTTGCTCTTTAATTTTTGTCTGTATATTACTGACTTCCTGCTCGTACTCCCGGAGCATCTCCTCTTTACGCTCTTCTCTGAGGGATTCCGCAGGATTCTCACTGTCATTTTCTCTATTCCGCATATATGATTAATACTCCTGTCTCACAGATTTACAACTGCAGAACCGCGCCAGCCATGGCAAAATATACCAGAAGGGCCGCAATGTCGGAAGCGGACGTGATCGCCGGATTCGCAATCAGCGCAGGGTCCAGCTTCAGTTTCTTTACAATCAGAGGCACCATACTTCCGATAACCTTGGCGATGATTGTAATGAAGAACATTGCCGCACAGACAGCGGCAGCCATCATCATGCTCTGCCGGTCCAGGAACACGACTCTCGCGAAGTTCACGGCACTTAATATGATGCCGAGCAGAATTCCGACACGGATCTCCTTCCACAAGACACGGTTCCAGTCTTCTGTTTCCACTTCATCTGTCGCAAGTCCTCTGATAATCAGTGATGCCGCCTGCGAGCCGCCGTTTCCTCCCATTCCCATCAGGAGCGGAATGTAGGTCACAAGCTGAACCGCGGAAGAAAGCATATGCTCACTGTGATTGATGATCAGACTTGTGAAAATGTATATGACAGACAGGATCAGAAGCCATGGCAGGCGGTTTTTCGCGTGCTGCCAGACGGACAGATCCAGGTAGCCCTTCTTCGCATCCTGGAAATCGATGACTCCGTTCATTCTCTCGATATCCTCGGTTGCCTCATCTTCCATGACATCGAGAATATCATCAACGGTGATGATTCCGACCAGACGGTCATCCTTATCGACAACCGGCATGGCAATGTATCCGTATTTCTTAAAGTCGTCCGAAACCTCTTCCTGGTCCGCATCGACGTTCTCGCTCACGACATCGGTGTGCATGATGTCCATGATCTTCGTGTCTTCATCGGAAAGCACGATGGTGCTCAGTGAAACTACACCCAGCAGCCGCCAGGAGCCATCTCTTACATAACATGTATAAATAGTTTCCGCATCCGTTCCATAATGACGGATATGCTGCAGCGACTCTTTTACTGTCCAGTCTTTTTTTACGCTGACATACTCCGGAGTCATCAGACTTCCCGCTGTATTATCCGGATAATTTAAAAATGTATTGATCTGCTTTCTTTCTGAAGCAGGTGTTTTCTCCAGAATTCTGGTAACAAGATTAGGCGGCATCTCTTCCAGAATGTCGATCTTATCATCAAAATCCAGTTCATTAACGATAAATGATGTTTCCTTTTCTGTGACCTCGCTGACGATGTCCATCTGGTCCTCAGGTGAAAGCTCTGCAAAAACATCAACCGAGACGTCCTTTGGCAGAAGACGGAACAGTACGACCGTCATTCTCAAGCCTGCGTCATCGGAGATATCTTCCAGAAGATCCGCGATATCTGCCGGATTGAATTTCAGCAGAAGATCCCGCGCCCGGAAATACTGCTTGTCTTCCAGCAGTTCCAGGAGATCACCCAGGGTTTCATCATACAGCTGGTCTCTGTCCAGTGTACTATCCATTGGTATCCACGCATCCTTTCCCCGCCCGCTGCAGAAGCAGCCAGAAGCGCGGAAGAGAGCAGAGCACAGAAACCGTGCTGGGTCTTTTCCGGAAACTACAGGGCACACTTATACAGGAGCGGACTACTGTTTAATCGGTATATTCGAATTTTCTCAGACAAATGTCCCACGGGAACGCTGTCCATAAGATCCACTCCTTTCTCTGTGCTGATATTCCTTTTTAACATTAATATTATAGAGCCTGCGTGTTCATTTTTCAAGATGTTCAGCCGATTCGAAAAGAGCAGTAAAATTGTACTGATGCAAAAACATTTAACTTTGCCCTGCTTTTACAGCCTTGTTCCGATGCCAGTATCATGCCGGACATTATTTTCTGCTGCCTGTCATTCCTGTTCATATATTTCATCTCCGCCAGATGAGAAGAAGCAGATGCCTTTCATATCTGAAAATATTTTTCACTATCTTGAAAATTACCTTCACTGTTTTTTTATTGTACAGGATATATTTTATACAAAATACAACGCAGGTACTTTTTGTTACAACTGCCCCATCCCCGACTTTAAACGCTTCTCGCTTGTCTACCGGTATACTACGGCAATTTTTATACCATCTACTACAAAATATGTCCTAACGATTTTTTCATTACTGTGTTTCAGCACTGAAAGATTTGTGCTCACTGCGTATTGACCAACCGTAATATCTCTGTTAGTATAGGCAGATATGATTTGTTTAAATTTTATCAAATAATCGCTGTATATCGCATGATTTCAACGCTTATTAGACTGTGGTTTAAATCACTTCCTGTACTTCACAGGTACTTTTTTGTGTTGTTCAACAATGTATACACGAATGAATTCATGATTCATACAACGTATTCAGATAATTTCCATGTTTTCAAAAAAAATCTGCCGTAATTGTTGACTGAAACTTCAGGTAGTGTTATATTGCATGACAGAGAGAGGTTCTGAGAAACAAACACACAGAACCGAAACTGTTATTTTAATAAAAGGAGAATGGTTATGGGTAAGATTGCTGACAAGTACATTGAGATCGCTAAACAGAAGAATGCGCATGAGCCTGAATTTCTTCAGACTGTAGAAGAAGTTCTGACTTCCATCGAGCCGGTTCTGGAAGCTCATCCTGAGTATGTTGAGTCCGGACTGATGGACAGACTGATCGAGCCGGAAAGACAGATTCAGTTCCGTGTTCCTTGGGTTGACGACAATGGCAAGGTTCAGGTAAACAGAGGATACAGAATTCAGTTCAACAGCGCACTCGGACCTTACAAGGGCGGACTGAGATTCCAGGCTAACGTATATCCGGGAATCCTGAAATTCCTCGCATTCGAGCAGATCTTCAAGAACTCCCTGACAGGACTGCCGATCGGCGGCGGCAAGGGTGGTTCCGACTTCGATCCGGCTGGAAAGTCCGATGCAGAAGTTATGAGATTCTGCCAGTCCTTCATCAATGAGCTCTACAGACATATCGGACCGAACGTCGATGTACCTGCTGGAGACATGGGTGTAGGCGGAAGAGAAATCGGCTACATGATGGGTCAGTATAAGAGACTGACAGGTCAGTACGACGGAACATGGACAGGAAAGGGAACCACAAACGGCGGACTGAACGGAAGAACAGAAGCTACAGGATTCGGAATCGTATTCTTCGCAAGAGACGTCCTGAAGCACTACGGTGAGTCCCTGGAAGGAAAGACAGCAGTTGTATCCGGATTCGGAAACGTATCCTGGGGAACAATTACAAAGCTGACAGAGCTCGGAGCTAAGCCGATCACAATTTCCGGACCAGACGGATACATCCTCGATGAGGAAGGAATCACAACACCGGAGAAGATCTCTTACCTGCTCGAGCTGAGAGCTTCCGGAAAGAACATCTGCGCTCCATATGCAGAGAAGTTCCCGAATGCTAAATTCATCGCTGGAAAGAGACCTTGGGAAGTTAAGGCTGATCTGTACATGCCATGCGCAATGCAGAACGACATCACCCTTGACTGGGCTAAGGAAATGGTTAAGAACAACGCAAGATACCTCATCGAGGGAGCTAACATGCCGACCACAAATGAGGCAGTTAAATATCTGCAGGACAACAACGTTATCGTTGCTCCATCCAAGGCTTGCAACGCAGGCGGCGTAGCATGCTCCTGCCTGGAGATGGCACAGAACGCAGAGCACCTGATCTGGAGCAAAGAGCGCGTTTACGAAGAGCTGGAGCACATCATGGACCACATCTTCGAGATCACAGAGGAAGCCTGCAGAAAGTACAACCTCGGCGACAACCTCGTAGCTGGTGCTAACATCGCCGGATTCGAGAGAGTTGCTGAAGCTATGATGATGCAGGGTGTCTGCTAATTCATAAAATCGGCCCCGAGGTGAAGCTAAGATAATTTAGCCTGTAACCTTTATATAGAGAGAGTCTGAACCGTATCAGCGGATCAGACTCTCTCTTAATGAAATCCCCTTGCGATTCACGAACGTACGTGAGTGAGAGCAATGGGGATTTCTTCATGGAATTGCCCCTGCGATTCACAAGCCGAAGGTGAAGTGAGAGCAGCGGGAATTCCTGATGCTGACGCTGTCCAGGAGCAGATTGAACAGATGATGAGACTGGCTAACGGCGTGTCGTATATGCTGGTTCCGCCTGAGAGACCTATCCCTGCGATTGGCAAGTGCGTCGTCGTTGGAACCGCACGCAGACAGAGCAGTGGAAGGTCCTCTGTCAGGCTTGCCGCAGAGACCGAGCGAGAGCGACGGTCGATGCGCTGCAAGCTACGGCGAAATAAATTGACAAGCACGAAGCTCGATCAGCAAGCGGAACGTCGTATCTATCCGGCTGCCCTCATGAGCGGGAGCACCAGCGAACCGCGAATGATGGGAAAACCTTATGCTGGTGTGGTCCAGGAGAACGAGCTGACAAGCGAAGTTCGACTGGCAAACCACACGTCGTATAATGGTGTCGCCCTTGCGATTCGCGAGCTGAAGGCGAAGCGAAAGCAATGGGGACTCCTAATGCTGGTGTGGCCGGGAGACCTATCCCAGTGAAGTCGAGCGAACAGCCCCTAAGAACTGAGCGAAGACTGAACTGTGGCAGGTCCCCTGCCAGACCTGCCGCTGAAACCGCGCAGATCGTTAAAAGCGCAGGACGAAGCGCAGCAGGTCACGGCCTTGTAAATATCTGCGCCCTGCGACTGGCATGCCACACGTCGTATAAGATAGTGTCAAGAGGTCGTGGGAGTTTTTGTTAACGGATC